>CAZUZT010000073.1:4911-7939 GCA_964624575.1 uncultured Rhodanobacteraceae bacterium
CCGCCGGTCAATTGCTCCATCATCGACCGGCATCATGGCCGGCAGCCGCGCGCCCGTGCCGACGGTCCCGGTGCGCGGGTATGGCCGCCGAACCGGGCACCCTGGCCGGCTTGGATGGTCCAACCCTGGCCGCCGGCACCGCCCGGCGATGGTGGACGCCCGCTTCGGCCCCCGGTCGGGCAGAATCAACCGGGCCGCCGCCTGTCGACCACCCCGCATACGGATTGAACTCCATGCCCGAACCTTCCCGCTCCGCCGCCACCGGTCCTGCCGGCATCCGGCCCATGTCGCGCCGGCCGGGTGGCGCCCGGCAGGCCGGCACGCAGCGCCGCTGGCGCTGGCCGGTGCTGGTCCTTGCCGCCCTGGTGGTGCTGTTCCTGGCCTGGCACTGGCTGGGCGGCAGCGAAACGGTTTCCTACCGCACGGCAACGGTTGACCGGGGGCCGGTGCGGGTGGCCATTTCCGCCACCGGCCGTCTCAGCGCGCTGTCGACGGTCGAGGTCGGCTCCCAGGTTTCCGGCCAGGTGCTCAGCGTGGAAGTCGACTTCAATGATCCGGTCCGGGCCGGACAGGCCATCGCCTACATCGATCCGGGCAACTTCCAGTCACGGGTGAACCAGGTCCAGGCCGAACTGACCAGTGCCCAGGCCAGCCTGGAATCGGCGCGGGCCAACCTGGGCGAGGCGCAGGCCACGCTGCGCCATGCGCAGGCCAACTTCCAGCGTGCCGAGACGATCTGGGAGCAACGGCTGATCTCGCGCGCCGACTACGACGCCACCGTCGCCGCCCATGAACAGGCCCAGGCGCGCGTGGCATCGGCCACGGCCGCCATCCGGGTGGCGCAGTCCCAGGTCGAGCAGCGCCGGGCGGCGCTGGAGACCGTGCGCCTGGACCTGGATTACACGGTGATCCGCTCACCGGTCGACGGCGTGGTGCTGCTGCGCTCGGTGGAGCCGGGGCAGACGGTGGCTTCCAGCTTCCAGACGCCGGTGCTGTTCTCGATCGCCGAGGACCTGGGCAAGATGCAGATCGAGTTGACCGTGGACGAATCCGATGTCGGCCAGATCCGCGAGGGCCAGCCGGTCGCATTCAGCGTCGATGCCTTTCCTGGCCGCGAATTCAACGGCCGGGTGCGCCAGGTGCGGCTGGCCGCAGGCGAAAGCTCGACCGTGGTCACCTATCCGGTGATCGTCGACGTCGACAACCAAAGTGGCGAACTGCTGCCGGGCATGACCGCCAATGCCGAGGTGCTGGTCAGCGAACGGCCCGATGTCGTGCGCCTGCCCAATGCCGCGTTGCGTTACCGCCCGGCCGATGCCGCCGCGCCGGTGGCCGCCAGCGCCGGTCCGCCCGACGCCGCCGCCATTGCGCGCATGCGCGCCGAGGGTGAGCGCCAGCTCAACGAGCTGGCCGACCGGCTGGGCCTGGATCCGGATCAGCGCCAGCAGCTGGCGCAGGCGATGGCCGATATGCGCCGGCAGATGATGACCCAGGCCGGTGCCGACCAGGCCCTTGGCGAGCAGGCCCGGCGCCGTCGTGCCGCCGATGCCATGGCCGCGGCGCTGCAGCCGTTGCGCGCGCAGATGGATGCCGGCCAGCAGGCGCGGCTGGACGAGGAACTGGCCCTGATGGCCAGCAGCCGGCAGGCCCAGGTCTGGGTGTTGCGCGATGGCCGGCCGCAGCAGGTGAGCGTGCGCATCGGCCTGGCCGATACCGGCTGGAGCGAGGTCCGCGCCGGCCTGCAGCCCGGCGATGAAGTGATCATCGGCGTGGAGCGCGGCTGATGATCGCGGCCGGCAACGGCAACGATCGCGGGCGGTCAGGGGCGGCGCCGGCTGTCGACCCGGCCGGGCCGGTACCGGTGGTGCACATCGAGCACCTGGACAAGACCTACAACCCGGGTACGCCGGGCCAGGTGCAGGCTCTTCGCGACATCAACCTGGTGATCCAGGGCGGCGAGTTCCTGGCCATCATGGGCCCGTCCGGTTCGGGCAAATCGACCCTGATGAACATCATCGGTTGCCTGGACATGCCCACCTCCGGTCGTTACCTGTGCGATGGCGTCGATGTCGCCACCCTGGATGCCGAGCAGCGGGCGCAGTTGCGCCTGGCACGGATCGGTTTCGTGTTCCAGAGTTTCCACCTGCTGCCGCGGATGAGCGCGCTGGAAAACGTGACCTTGCCGTTGATCTACGCCGGCGTGCCGCGGGCCGAGCGTGCCGCCATCGCCGAACAGGCGCTGGCCCAGGTCGGCCTGGCCGATCGCGGCCGGCATCGGCCCAACGAGTTGTCCGGCGGCCAGCAACAGCGGGTGGCGATTGCCCGGGCGCTGATCAATTCACCGCCGATCCTGCTCGCCGACGAGCCCACCGGCGCCCTGGACAGCCGCACCGGCGAAGACATCCTGGCCCTGTTCAAGCGCCTGCGCGACGACGGCCACACGGTCATCCTGATCACCCACGACGCCGAGGTCGCCGCCCATGCCGACCGCGTCGTCCATATCCGCGACGGCGCCCTGCATGAGGGCGACGACGAGCCGCCAGGAGCCTAGAGGCATGCGCCAGACCGACATTCTCGCCATGGCCGTGTTCGCCCTGCGCGGCAACTGGATGCGCAGCATCCTGACCGCCCTGGGGGTGATCATCGGCATCGCCGCAGTGATCATCATGGTCTCGATCGGCCAGGGCACCCAGGCCGAACTGGACAAGATCATGGACCGGCTCGGGTCCAACCGCCTGGAAGTGTTCCCCGGCGGCGGCCGCGGTGGTGGCGTGCGCATGGCCGCCGGCTCGCTGCCGTCGTTGACCAGCGGCGACATGGTGGCGCTCGCTGCCGAGATCCCGGAAGTGCAATACGTGGCCGCCAGTGTCCGTGGCGGCGGCCAGGTGGTGTTCGCCGAGCGCAACTGGTCGACCAGCTGGCAGGGCATCAGCCCGGATTTCATGGCCGTCAACGACTGGCAGCTGGCGGCCGGCGACGGCTTCCAGCCGCGCGACCATGCCACCGCCGGCAAGGTGGTGATCCTGGG
>CAZUZT010000073.1:8039-11082 GCA_964624575.1 uncultured Rhodanobacteraceae bacterium
ATCACCGTGGCGCGGCCGCAGGACCTGGACTACGTGCAGGAGGAAGCCACCCGCCTGCTGCGCCAACGACACCGCATCCCGCCCGGCGCCGAAGATGATTTCGCGATCCGCAACCTGGCGCAGATGGTGGCCACGCGGACGCAGACGGCGCGCCTGATGGCACTGCTGCTGGGCGCGGTGGCCGGCATCTCGCTGCTGGTCGGCGGCATCGGCATCATGAACATCATGCTGGTGTCGGTGACCGAACGGATCCGCGAGATCGGCCTGCGCATGGCGATCGGCGGCGGGCCCTCCTCGGTGCGCCGGCAGTTCCTGGCCGAGGCGCTGATCATCTCGATCGGCGGCGGGGCGATCGGCATCGCCATCGGGGTCGGCGGTGCCATCACCATCGCCGGCCTGACCGAGCTGCCGGTGGTGCTCAACCACAAGGTGATCGCGATGGCGACGGCATTCGCGGTCGCCACTGGCCTGTTCTTCGGCTACTACCCGGCCAGCAAGGCAGCCAAGCTCGATCCGATCGAAGCCCTGCGCCAGTAGTGGGCGGCGGCCGCCAGCCGGTGCCGCGGTGCCGGTATGATGGCCGCCGTGCCGCGCCGGCGCTGGAGGAGTGACCGGCACCGTGCCGATCCCCAAGTCTTCCGGTCCCACTGCCATGCGAATCCTGGTCACCGGCGCTGCCGGCTTCATCGGTTCCACGCTCAGCCATCGCCTGCTCGAACGCGGCGACCAGGTGCTGGGCTACGACAACCTCAACGACTACTACGATCCGGCGCTGAAGCAGGCACGCCTGGACCGGCTGCTGCCGCTGCCCGGTTTCAGCTTCGTGCGCGGTGCGCTGGAGGATCGGGCGGTGCTGGACCGCGCCTTCGCCGATTTCCGCCCCGAGCGCGTGGTCAACCTGGCCGCCCAGGCCGGCGTGCGCTATTCACTGGAGAATCCGCATGCCTACATCCAGGCCAACCTGGTCGGGTTCATGAACATCCTGGAAGCCTGTCGCCATGGCGGCGTCGGGCACCTGGTCTACGCCTCCTCCAGCTCGGTCTATGGCGCCAACCGCAAGCTGCCGTTCCGGGTCGATGATCCGGTCGATCATCCGGTCAGCCTGTACGCGGCGACCAAAAAATCCAACGAGCTGATGGCCCATACCTACAGCCACCTGTTCGGTCTGCCGACCACGGGCCTGCGCTTCTTTACCGTCTACGGGCCGTGGGGCCGGCCGGACATGGCGCTGTTCCTGTTCACTGGCAACATCCTGCGCGGCGAGCCGATCCAGGTGTTCAACCATGGCCGGCACACGCGCGACTTCACCTATATCGATGACATCGTCGATGGCGTGGTCGCTTCCCTGGATCACGTCCCGGCCGGCGACCCGGATTTCGACCCGCTCAAACCGCGCCCGGGAACGTCGAGCGCGCCGTACCGGGTTTTCAACATCGGCAACCAGACGCCGGTGCAACTGGAGCGCTACATCCAGATCATCGAGGACAAGCTCGGTCGCAAGGCCGAGAAGATCCTGCTGCCGCTGCAGCCCGGCGATGTCCCCGACACCCACGCCGATGTCAGTGATCTGGCCGCGGTCACCGGCTATGCCCCGG
Source organism: uncultured Rhodanobacteraceae bacterium (assembly GCA_964624575.1). Classification (GTDB taxonomy): domain Bacteria; phylum Pseudomonadota; class Gammaproteobacteria; order Xanthomonadales; family UBA2363; genus Pseudofulvimonas. Next base: position 9,635 of record CAZUZT010000073.1, read on the forward strand.
CCACACCGGTGGACGTGGGCGTGGGCCGATTCATCGATTGGTACCGGCAGTACTATCAGGTCTGACCGGTGCCGCGGCCGCCGCTGCCAGCGGCCATGCCTCTTGCTTCTTGCCACCGGCTGCCCGCTTCCCTAAGGTTGCGCACAGTCAAATCTGCCCGGAGTCCTGCATGAGCGATCAACGCATTCTCACCGGCACCGCCGACACGGCCCTGCCGCGCGTGGTGCGAAATACGTATTTGTTGTTGGCCATGGTCATGGCCGTGGCCAGCGTCGGCGCCTTCATCGGCCTGCGCAGCGGCCTGCAGTGGAGCATGGGCATGTGGCTGGTGTTCATGGTCGTGTTCATCGGCGGCCCGTTCGCGATCAATGCCGCGCGCAAGGGCGACACCGCCATCTGGATGACCTTTGCCTGGGCCGGCCTGACCGGCTTCCTGCTCAGCCCGATGATCGCCGCCTACCTGAGCATCGAAGGTGGTAGCGCCATCGTGATGAACGCGCTGGGTGGCACGGCGGCGCTGTTCGTCGGCCTGTCGGCGGTGGCCCTGACCACGAAGAAGGATTTCAGCTTCCTGTCCAGCTTCCTGATGGCCGGCGTGATCGTCGTGCTGCTGGGCATCGTCGCCCTGCTGTTCCTGCAGACGCCGATGCTGTCGTTGCTGATTTCCGGTCTGGCGGTACTGCTGATGAGCGGCTTCATCCTGTACGACACCAGCCGCATGATCCACGACGGCGCCGCCAATCCGGTCTACATCACCGTGTCGCTGTTCGCCAACATCGTGGTGCTGTTCTCGCACCTGCTCAACCTGTTCGCGATGCTCAGCGGCGACGACTGAGCCGGTCTCGGTATGGAAGCGCCCATGCCCGTACCGATGTCCCTGTTTTCCGGCAAACGGCCGTCCTGTGTGACGGCCGTTTTCGTGTCTGCCTTTCGTCTGCGTCACAACCTGGTGCCCTGCCCGGCACCGGGCGCCTTCGACGCAATCTTCGCTTCAGTGGCGCCAATCTGACCGTTTCGTCCTGATCCGTTCCGAACCAAGGAGTCCGCCGTGGCCTACACCCGTACGCAAGCCAAGACCCTTTTGAACGCCAGTGAATTGGCATTGTTCGATGCTGGCCGCGCCGCGGCCGTGAAAGTCCACAGCCCGGCACAACTGCGCGCCAAGATCCAGCGCAGCCGCCGCCTGCGCGACAAGTATCGCGACCTGTTCCGGCGCCAGCGCCTGAGCACGCGCCAACGCACCGGCAGCAAGGACGGCCGCAGCGGCAAGGCCAACGCCCGTTCGCAGGAAAAATCGGTGCTGTTCGATGAGTTGATGGGCCGCTTCCAGGCCCGCCTGACCCAGGTCGAGGCCGCGGCCACACGCCAGGCAGCCGGTGCAAACAAGGCCGCCGGCAGCGCCGCCACGGCCGGCAAGGCTGCGACGAAGAAGGGTGCCACCAAGAAGG
>CAZUZT010000074.1:0-1728 GCA_964624575.1 uncultured Rhodanobacteraceae bacterium
ATCGCAAGCGCAAGCGCTACGACCTGTGACCGGCAGCGTGCCGGTGGTGTACGCGACGCCGGCCGTCACTGGCTGCCGGCCGTCATTGGCTGATTGAAGGCAAAAAAGGTGGCGGCCCCTGCCAGCGATCCCCATCGCCCGAATCAACGGCTGCCGTTGCTCCCTTCCGGGCCTGGCGGAGTTCACCGTCTATCGTCGTGGGGGCCGACAGGGGCCACCATGATCAACCGTAGCGGCGCGGGCGGCAGGCTTGTGCGCCGGGCGCGGCTACGGGAGTCTGGCGGAGAGAGAGGGATTCGAACCCTCGATACGGTTTGAGGCCGTATACACACTTTCCAGGCGTGCGCCTTCAACCACTCGGCCACCTCTCCTTGGATCTGTCCGCTGCGGCCGATCCTGCGCCGGCTGCAGCGAGCGGGGTAGCATACCGGCCCGGCCCGGATCGAACAAGCAAGCGGCCAAACCGGCGCCGCTCTGGCAGAATCGCCGGTCTGCAGGAGACACCATGAGCTATCTCGCCCTGGCCCGGAAGTGGCGGCCAAAAACATTTGCCGAGCTGGTCGGCCAGGAACACGTGGTGACCGCGCTGCGCCAGGCGCTGGATACCGGCCGCGTGCACCACGCCTTCCTGTTCACCGGAACCCGCGGCGTGGGCAAGACCACCATCGCCCGGATTTTTGCCAAATCGCTGAACTGCGAGGGCGGCATCAGCAGCGAGCCCTGCGGTCAGTGTCCGGTGTGCCGGGATGTCGATGCCGGTCGTTTTGTCGACCTGATCGAGATTGACGCCGCATCGAACACCGGCGTGGATGATGTCCGCGATCTGATCGACAGTGCCCAGTACGGGCCGGCGCGCGGGCGCTTCAAAGTATTTCTGATCGACGAAGTGCACATGCTCTCGCGCAATGCCTTCAATGCCCTGCTCAAGACGCTGGAAGAACCGCCCGGGCATGTGAAATTCCTGCTCGCCACCACCGATCCGCAAAAACTGCTGGTGACGGTGCTGTCGCGTTGCCTGCAGTTCAACCTGCGGCGGCTGAGCCGGGAAGAGATCGCCGGCCAGATGAGCCACATTCTGGAAGCCGAGAACATCAGTGCCGGGCCGGCCGCCCTGGACCTGATCGCGATTGCCGCCGACGGCAGCCTGCGCGATGGCCTGAGCCTGCTCGACCAGGCCATCGTCCACGGTGGTGGGCAACTCACCCAGGAACAGGTCCAGGCGATGCTCGGCACCCTGGACCAGGATGCCGTGCTCGGCCTGCTGGAGGCGCTGGTTGCCGGTGATGCCGCCGCCATCCAAGCGGCGATCGAGGTGGTGGCAGGCTATGTCGTGGATTACGGCGAAGTCCTGCAGGCGCTGGCCTCGGCGCTGCACCGGATCCAGTTGCGCCAGCTGCTGCCGGCTGCCGGAGACGAGGAGATGCTTGATCCGGCCCGGATGCAGGCGTTGGCCGCGACGATGGCGCCCGAGGACGTGCAGCTGTACTACCAGCTGGCCACCGTGGCCGCACGCGATGTCGCGCTGGCACCGACGCCGCGCATCGGCTTTGAGATGGGCATCCTGCGCATGCTGGCATTCCGCCCCGAAGCAGCGGCTGGCACCGCGGGTGCTGTGCCGGCCAGTGACCAGCGGGCTGCCGGTGCTGGTCCGGTTGCCGCAGGCAGCCGGCGCACCGAGGCCGGTGCTGGCGCGGTCGCCAACCCATCATCGTCGGCATCGCGACCGGT
>CAZUZT010000074.1:1828-11062 GCA_964624575.1 uncultured Rhodanobacteraceae bacterium
CCGAGGCCGGTGCTGGCGCGGTCGCCAACCCATCATCGTCGGCATCGCGACCGGTGCCATCGCGAGCACCGGCCACGGCCGCAGCGGTCGATGCCACATCTGCCGTCGCTTCACCGCCGCAGCCCGCGCCGGCAGCACCAGCCGTGAAACCTACCCCGGCCGCCACGCCGGCACGGCTGCCGGTGCCGCAGGATGCGGCCGGCTGGTCGCAATTGTTGCCGCACCTGAAACTGTCCGGCATTGACCGGCAACTGGCCGAGAACTGCACCGTGCTGTCCTGTGATGGCGACCTGCTGCGGCTGGGAATCGTAGCGGCGCATCAACTGCTGATCGAGGTCGCGGCCAAGCGCGTTGAACAACGCATCGTGGCCACGGTCGACCGGCCGGTGCGGGTACGGTTCGAGGTGGTCAGCGAAGTATCTGACACACCAGCCGACCAGAACGTCCGGCAGCAGCAGGCCCGACAGTCCGATGCCGAAGCCGGTTTTGCCGCCGATCCGCACGTCCAGGCGGCAATGCAGGCGCTCGATGCCCAGATCGCACCCGGCTCGGTGCGGCCACGCAGCGACTGAACCGCCCACCCCTGCACCGGCACATGCCTGCAGCCAGGCCCTTGATACCGGCGCCGGGCACCGCCATCCATCCATCACACGCATAACCAGGATTGCCCATGTTCAAGAACCAGATTGCCGGCCTGATGCAGCAGATGCAGAAGGCCCAGGAAGACATCAAGCAGGCGCAGGAGCGCCTGGCCAGCCAGGAAATCACCGGCAGCTCCGGCGGTGGCCTGGTCGAGGTGGTGATGACCGGCCGCCACCAGGTGCGCCGGGTGAAGATCGATCGCGCCCTGCTCGCCGACGACCCGGAGATGGCCGAAGACCTGGTGGCCGCCGCCGTCAATGACGCGGTCAACAAGGTCACGACCCTGGTCGAATCGACCATGGGCGAGGCCACCAAGGGCATGCCGCTGCCACCGGGCATGAAGATTCCCGGCCTGCTCTGAGCGATGGCCGGCCGGCTGCGAACCGTGTCCTGCAGGTCGCCGATGTGAATCCGTCCCTGCTTGAGCGCCTGATCGACGATCTGCGCGTGCTGCCCGGTGTCGGGCCCAAAACCGCCCAGCGCATGGCCTTCCAGCTGCTGGAGCGCAACCGCGACGGCGGCCGCCGGTTGGCAGCGACCCTGGACGAAGCGATGTCCTGCATCGGCCATTGCCGGCGCTGCCGCAACTATTGCGAACATGAGCTGTGCGCTGTCTGCCGCAGCAGTGGCCGCGACCGTCAGCAACTGTGCGTGATCGAAAGCCCCATCGACCTGAGCGCGATCGAGCAGGCGACCGGCTACCGTGGCGACTATTTCGTGCTCCACGGCCGCCTCAGTGCGATCGACGGACGGGGCCCGCAGGAGTTGGGCCTGGACCTGCTGGAAGCCAATCTGGACGGCGGCCAGGTGCAGGAAATGATCATCGCCACCAATGCCACCGTTGAAGGCGAGGCCACGGCGCATTACCTGGCCGGGATTGCCCGACGGCACAGCATCCGCGCCAGTCGCCTGGCCCATGGCGTGCCCCTGGGCGGCGAGCTGGAGTTTGTCGACCGCGGCACGCTGGCGCTGGCCTTCGGCTCACGCCAGAACCTGTGAGGCCACAACTGTGAGACCAGAGCCTGCAAGGGATGAATCCATGACGCCGCGGTCCCTGGCCTGCGTCGAACCGGGAGGCGGCCGGTGACCGCCGCCGCGGAGGATTCCAGGCTTGCGGCAACCCTGCAAGGCAACCTGCAGCAGGTGCGCGAACGGATCGCCGCCGCCTGCCAGCGGGCCGGGCGCGATCCGGACCAGGTGCGCCTGCTGCCGGTCAGCAAGACCGTCAACGAGGCGCGGTTGCGCCTGATCCATGCCGCCGGCGTCCACGAGCTGGGTGAGAACAAGGTCCAGGAAGCCTGGCGCAAGGCGCAGGCGATGGTCGATTTGCCGGGCCTGCGCTGGGTGCTGATCGGGCATCTGCAGACCAACAAGATCAAATACGCGGCCCGCTTTGCCAGCGAATTCCAGGCCCTGGCCAGCACCCGGGTGGCCCGGGCGCTGGACCGGCGCCTGCAGGCCGAGGGCCGGGCGCTGGATGTGCTGGTCCAGGTCAATACCTCCGGTGAGGACAGCAAGTTCGGCCTGGCGCCGGACCAGGTCGGCGGCTTTGTCCGCAGCCTGGTGGGCTGCTCCTCGCTGCGCGTGCGTGGCCTGATGACGCTGGCCCTGTTTTCTGCCGATGGCGACCGCGTGCGCGCCTGCTTCACGCGCCTGCGCGAGCTGCGTGACCGGTTGCGCCAGGACGCGCCGGACGGCATCGGCATGGACGAGCTGTCGATGGGCATGTCCGGTGATTTCGAGCTGGCTATCGAGGAGGGGGCGACCACGGTCCGGGTCGGCACCGCCATCTTCGGCCAACGGCCGCTGCCTGATCAGCACTACTGGCCACCCGACGAAGGCCCGGACTGATCCGGGGCCGCGCGCAGCCGGCGCTGCATCCAGCCGCGCCCGACAAAGCTTGGCTATGCTGACAGGAGTTTTTTCCGTTACCGGTCAGGTGGCCCATGAGCGATACCCTGTTCAGCAAGATCATCCGGCGCGAGATTGCCGCCGACATCGTCTACGAGGACGAACAGATCCTGGCCTTTCGCGATATCGATCCGAAAGCGCCGACCCATGTCCTGTTCATTCCCAAGACCCCGATTGCCACGCTCGATGATGCCGGACCGGAGCATGCCGCCCTGCTTGGCCGGCTGATGCTGGAAGCGGCCGCCTACGCCCGGCGCGAGGGCTTTGCCGAAAGCGGCTACCGGGTGGTGATGAACTGTCGCGACGAGGGCGGCCAGAGCGTGTACCACATCCACCTGCACCTGCTGGCCGGCCGCCAAATGGCCTGGCCACCGGGCTGACGGCCGACGGCTTCCAGCCTGCCGGCACCGGTCAGCGGGCACTGGCCAGCCGATACCGGCCAGGGGGCACTGGTCAGAATCGGGGTTCTACAACGCCGCCAGGCTGCGGCCCAGAAGGCGTTGTGCGGTTTCGATATGGCCTTTGCGCTGCAGCAGCAACTGCCAGCCGGCGCCACCCAGTTGGCGCCACAGGGCGGCACTGCGGATGGCGGCCAGCAGGCAGGCGCGGATCCGGTTCACGGTATCGGTTTCCTTGAGCAGCTGCGGGTTGCCGGGCACGCGGATGCGGGGCGTGAGCTGCGAGATCGTTGCCAGATAGGCTTGCGCCAGGCCCACGGCCACATCCGGCTCGCCGGCCTGCTCGGGCGAATGGCGGATCGCCAGGGTCCGCAGCCGTTGCCGCAATTCGTCCTGAAGCTCCGCGTTGCGCGAGTACTTGCGCTCCAGTCCGAGGACCGAGCCGGCGATGCGCAACAGTTCGGGGTTGCGCTGCTGGCCACCGCGCAACTGGTCGATGAGCAGGCGCAGGCCGCTGCGCACCTGGCCCAGTCCGTCATATACGTCCTCGGCGCTCTCGGCCTGCAGGCGCAGCGTGCTGGCCAGGCTGGCGGCATAGGCATGGGAATCGCCCTGGCCGTCGCGGGCGATCGCCAGGGCCAGATGTACCGCCTGCACCAGGCCGGCCAGGGCCATCACCCGCGCCTCGGCGCGGCTCAGTGCCTGCTGTCGGTGCTGGCCCGGGTGGTGGTCGGTTCCGTGTGTGCTCATGCCGCATGCTCCAAGCCACCAAAGGCGGCATCGGTGCGGTCGATGATGCCGCCGCCCAGGCAGATGTCGCCGTCATAGAAGACCACCGACTGGCCGGGAGTCACCGCCCGCTGCGGCTGATCGAAACGAATCTGGCAGTGGCCATCGGCCAGCGGTGCGACGGTGCATGCCTGGTCGGGCTGGCGGTAGCGGACCTTGGCTGCGCAGCGCATCGGGCCTGTGCCGTGCCGCAACCCGGCCGGTTCACGGCCCGCGATCCAGTGCACCTGGACCGCCTGCAACACCTGTGAATACAGCAGCGGGCTGTCGCCCTGGTCAACCCAGACGATGTTGTCGGCCAGATCCTTGCCGACCACGAACCAGGGTTGGCCGTTGCCGTCCGCGCGCCCGCCGATGCCCAGTCCCTGGCGCTGGCCCAGGGTGAAGAAGTGGCTGCCGGGGTGTTCGCCAAGCACGCGGCCATCGATGCTGCGCAGGGTGCCGGGGGTTTCGGGCAGATAGCGGGCCAGGAAACCGCGGAAATCGCGCTCGCCAATGAAACAGATGCCGGTGGAGTCCTTCTTGGCGGCGGTCGGCAGGCCGGCCTCGGCAGCCAGTCGCCGCACCTGGGGCTTGGCCAGCCCACCCAGCGGAAATTCCGTCGCCGCCAGCTGTGCCTGGTCCAGCGCATGCAGGAAATAGCTCTGGTCCTTGTTGCCGTCCAGCGCCCGCAGCAGGCGCCAGTCACCGTCCGGGCCGCGTTCGATGCGTGCATAGTGGCCGGTGGCAATCCGTTCGCAGCCCAGGTCGCGGGCGTGTTCCAGGAAGGTGGTGAATTTGATTTCGCGGTTGCACAGCACGTCCGGGTTCGGCGTCCGCCCGGCGCGGTGTTCGGCCAGGAAGTGCTCGAACACGCCATCCCAGTACTCGGCGGCGAAATTGCGCGTATGCAGGGCGATGCCGAGCTGGTCGCACACGGCCTGGGCATCGGCGGCATCGGCTTCGGCCGGGCACTCCTGGCTGTCGTCCTCTTCCCAGTTCTTCATGAACAGGCCGGCGACCGGGCGCCCCGAGCGCACCAGTTGCAGGGCGGCCACGGAGGAGTCAACGCCGCCGGAGATACCGACGATGACCGGATCGTTGTTCATGGCCGTGTCATGGGGGCGGTGCCGGCGGAAATCGAGCCGATCATCGACAGGGGCACCAGCGGCCGGGTCTGGAAGTCGGCCAGGCTGCGCTGGACCAGCGGGCTGCGCAGGCGACCGGCTTCCTGTTCCAGTTCAGCGGCGGTCAGCCACAGGGCGCGGATGATGCCGCGATCCAGGACCCGGTCGGCATCATGGTCCAGCGCCCGGCCGGTGAAGGTGAAGCGCAGCACCGGCTTGCGGTCCGGCGGATCGGGCCAGTGGTAGACCGCGAGCAGGCCGGTCAGCTCGATGTGCCAGCCGGTTTCTTCCAGCGTTTCACGGACCGCAGCCTGGGTCAGCTGCTCGTTCGGCTCAAGATGCCCGGCCGGCTGGTTGATCACCCGTCGGCCGCGGACGCGCTCTTCGACGAACAGGAAGCGGTCGCCATCGGGTACCACGCTGGCCACGGTGATGCGGGGCAGGGCGCAGCCGCTGCCCTGGGACGGGGTGTCGTTCATTGGCGCGATGGTAGCCAAACGCCGGGCCTTCCGGCCACTGGCAGGACCGGGACCATCGCCCCGGGGCCGGCAGCCACCGCCCGCGGCCAGCGGTTAGAATCGGTGCTGACCCAGGCCACTGCCAGCACCATGACACCACGCAAGACAGATCACGAACACGAACACGATTCGGGTACCGCCGTCCAGACCGCGCCGCCCGAGGTCGCCCGTCCGCCGATGTACCAGGTCGTCCTGCTCAACGACGATTACACACCGATGGATTTCGTCGTCGCCGTGCTGCAGATGTTCTTCGCCATGAACCATGAGGCCGCGACCCGGGTCATGCTGCATGTGCATACGCGCGGCAAGGGTGTTTGTGGTGTCTTCACACGGGAAGTGGCAGAAACCAAGGTGACGCAGGTCAACGACTTCTCGCGCAAGCATCATCACCCCCTGCTGTGCACACTGGAGAAGCTCAGTGACTGAAAACCGGATGCGGCGCGCACGCTCGGCCCCGGGCTGTCTGAACCGGAGCCGGGGAGCGGATTGAAATCGCCCGGGGTTGGGCGCATAACGGGGGCCAGGCTTGGAAAACACCATGTTCAGCAAAGACCTCGAACTAACCATCGGTCACTGTTACAAGGAGGCGCGCGAGCGCCGCCACGAGTTCATGACCGTCGAACACCTGCTGCTGGCGCTGCTCGACAACGCCGCGGCGGTGCCCGTCCTGCGCGCCTGCGGTGCCGATCCCGAGCGCCTGCGCGGTGACCTGACCAACGTGATCAATGACACGGTACCGCTGCTGCCCGAGGGCGATTCCCGCGATACCCAGCCGACGCTGGGTTTCCAGCGCGTCCTGCAGCGCGCCGTCTATCACGTGCAATCTTCCGGTCGCAAGGAAGTCACCGGCGCCAACGTGCTGGTGGCGATCTTCGGCGAGAAGGATTCGCACGCGGTCTATTTCCTCGGCCAGCAGGGCGTGAGCCGGTTGGACGTGGTCAATTACCTGTCCCATGGCGTGGCCAAGCTCGGCCACGAGCCGCCCGAAGCGGGCGAGGCCAAGGCCGAGGGTGAAGGCGAAGCGCGCCGCGATCCGCTGGCCGAATACGCCAGCAATCTCAATGAGCTGGCCCAGGCCGGCCGCATCGATCCGCTGATCGGCCGCGAGGCCGAGATCGAGCGCACCATCCAGGTGCTGTGCCGCCGGCGCAAGAACAATCCGCTGTACGTGGGCGAGGCCGGGGTCGGCAAGACCGCGCTGGCCGAAGGGCTGGCCTTGCGCATCGTCGCCGGAGAAGTACCCGAGGTGCTCAAGGACACGGTGATCTGGTCGCTGGACCTGGGCGCCCTGGTTGCCGGCACCAAGTACCGCGGCGATTTTGAAAAGCGCCTGAAGGGCGTGCTCGCCGAACTGAAGGACAAGCCCGACGCGGTGCTGTTCATCGATGAGATCCACACCGTGATCGGTGCCGGTTCGGCCTCCGGCGGCACCATGGATGCCTCCAACCTGATCAAGCCGGTGCTCTCCAACGGCGAGTTGCGCTGCATCGGGTCAACAACTTACCAGGAGTACCGGTCGGTATTTGAAAAAGACCGGGCCCTGGCGCGCCGGTTCCAGAAGATCGACGTGGTCGAGCCGTCGGTGGCCGAGTCGGTGGCGATCCTGCAGGGCTTGAAGGGCAAGTTCGAGCAGCACCACCAGGTGACCTATTCCAATGCCGCGCTGCAGGCTGCGGTGGATCTTTCCGTGCGCCATATCGGCGACCGCCTGCTGCCGGACAAGGCCATCGATGTGATCGACGAGGCCGGTGCCCGGCAGCGCCTGCTGCCGGTCGAGGGCCGTGCCGAGACCGTGGATGTGGCCGAAATCGAATATGTGGTCGCACGCATGGCGCGGATCCCGGAAAAGCAGGTGTCGGTGTCCGACCGCGATGTGCTGCGCAATCTGGAGCGCAACCTGAAGATGGTCGTGTTCGGCCAGGACGCGGCGATCCAGTCGCTGGCCGCTGCGATCAAGATGGCGCGTTCGGGCCTGGGCAATCCGACCCGGCCGATCGGCAACTTCCTGTTCGCCGGCCCGACCGGCGTCGGCAAGACCGAAGTCACCCGCCAGCTCGCCATGCAGCTGGGCATCGAGCTGATCCGTTTCGACATGTCCGAATACATGGAGGCGCACTCGGTCAGCCGTCTGATCGGCGCGCCGCCGGGCTATGTCGGCTACGACCAGGGCGGCCAGCTGACCGAGGCGGTGACCAAGCATCCGCACGCGGTGGTGCTGCTGGACGAGATCGAAAAGGCGCACCCGGATGTCTACAACATCCTGCTGCAGATCATGGATCGCGGTGCGCTCACCGACAGCAACGGTCGCGAGGCCAATTTCCGCAACGTGGTGCTGGTGATGACCACCAATGCCGGCGCCGCCCTGGCGGCCCGGCGCAGCATCGGCTTCGTCGAGCAGGACCACGCCAGCGATGCCATGGAGACGATCAAGCGCGCTTTCACGCCCGAGTTCCGCAACCGCCTGGATGCGATCATCCAGTTCTCGGCCCTGGGTTTCGAGCACATCCTGCGCGTGGTCGACAAGTTCATCATCGAGCTGGAAGCGCAACTGACCGAGCATCAGGTCAGCCTGAGCGTGACCACATCGGCGCGGCGCTGGCTGGCGGAAAACGGCTTCGACCCGCAGATGGGCGCGCGGCCGATGGCGCGCATCATCCAGGAGCACATCAAGCGGGCACTGGCCGATGAGCTGCTGTTCGGCAAGCTGCGCAATGGCGGCAAGGTCGTCGTCGACCTGGTTGATGGCGAGTTGAAGATCGACGCCGAGGAAGAGGTGCCCGCCGAGCCGGTCGGTGCCTGAACCTTCTTCGCGTCGCCGTCAGCGGCGCCCACAGGGGTGGCCGGGGGCCTTTGGAAGCATGGTTCCGTGCCTGCTCGCCCGATCGGCCGCGGGGTCCAGTTGTAGGGCCCCGGGCGGTGACCTGCCCTAACCATTCCTGCGCTCCGCAGTGACGGCCAACAGCCCGATTGCCTGAAACTACCGGTCAGCACACGCGCCTGGCCGCAGCTTTCCCTGTGTCGGAATGCCTGACAGGTCAAGCCCTCCATCGGCGCAGTGGGCTGCGGCTTGATTTTCGGGTGAGACAGCCGAGATCTGACTGCTAACCACATCGCCCTGTGGCAACGGCCGTGGTGCAGAGCATCACCGGACGGAATTTGCTGCTAGTGTTGACTTCAGTCGAATTGATTGGTTCGAGGACGGTTATGAATATTCTGCGGAGCTTGTTGCTTGCCCTGACCGGGCTGGCATGTGCAGGCACGGCGTCGGCCAGCCCGGAGCCGGCTCATTCATTGTCGTTCCGTGTGGTGGTCGACGGACAGGTCGTGATGGCGCCGCAGGTCACGCTCCGGAATGCCCAGCCAGCGTCATTGGCATTGGAAGCAGAAGATGGCACCCCCGGCTATTGGGTCCAGATGACGGCGACATCGGACGGAAAACTCAATGGCACGGTCGGGACGCTGCTGGCGATATCGATCTGGGATGGCGGATCGGAATCGGGCAATCAACTCATCGATGCCTCATTGGTGATTGACCCTGCCAACGTCGGTCAACCCGGTACGGTCATGATCGAAAGTCCGGATGGGCAGCGCACCGGCATCGAGGTCCTCTCGCATGCTTTGATCGAATTGGACCCAACGTCCGGGAAGCCGGATTGCACTGACGGGGACAGCGCCCTGCGGGTGCAACCTTATGACGGCTGCTGTAACCGGGCTTGCCTGGATGGCAGTGGTAATCGACTGCGTTGCTGCGGCGCGTCGGGATGTTGTGGCTGCGGTGTCTGTTGCCAACCCTCGTAGCGGCCTGAAGTGCTCAGTCACCGGCGAACGGATGCCGGTCGCCGTTCACTTCGCGCCCTGGTCGGGGATCAG
>CAZUZT010000075.1:0-10906 GCA_964624575.1 uncultured Rhodanobacteraceae bacterium
TGCCGGAACGCCTTCAGGCGCATCTCGGTGAGCCACTCGGGCTCTTCCTTCTTGGCCGAGATCATCCGGATCACATCCTCGTCCAGGCCGGGCGGAACGATGTCGGATTCGATGTCGGTGACGAAGCCGGCCTTGTAGCGCTGGTCCAGGCGTTCGGTGATCTGTTCTGGGGTGGAAACCATGGTCTGTTCTCGGGCTGGCTCTGGCTGGCGTGGGATAGGAGAATTCAGGCGCTGATCTGGATGGCGATATCCGACGGCGGCGGCTGTGCCGGCGCCGGTGCAAGCATGTCGGTAAGCCGGATCTGGCTCAGCGACTGCACCACCGCATCGGATATGCGCTGCCAGGGAGCACGCACATCGCAATGGGGTTCATGACTGCATTGACCTTCCCGGCGGCTGCACTCGGTCATGCCGATCGGGCCGTCGATCGCCTCGATGATCTGGACGATGGAGATTTCGGCCACCGGCCGCGCCAGGCGATAACCGCCGCTGGCGCCGCGCCGGGAATCGACCAGACCGGCCGTGGCGAGCAGTTTCAGCACCTTGCTGACGGTCGGCGGTTCCAGGTGCACGGCCTCGGCCAACTCGGCGGCCGATTGCACGTGCCCGGGCTGGCTGGCCAGACGCACCAGCAGCACGGTGGCATAATCGCTGAGCTTGCTGACCTTCAACATCGTCCGGTACGCGGGGCCATCCAATTGGGACCGGTATTGTACTGATTCGATCAGCGCCCGGCCAGTCGCGACAGCCGATTGCGGCCAAAACCCTTCATTTTCAGACCGAACCCGGGCGCGCCTGTGCCTGCATCCGGCCCGCCACGGCATCCACCCGCCCAGGCCGCAACACCCTCATCGTGCACATCGCACTCACACCGGCATCGCCACAGTGCGGGCACCGGATTACCTGTTGCGGCGCGGTCGAAAAACGACCCCACACCAGGCTCCGGACCGGGTGCGGCAATGACAACAATTGACCGCCCCCGGATTTGTGCCCTGAACCCACCGCAAGGAGACGATCCATGAGCGGAACCAAGATCCTCGGCCTGGTACTGCTGATTGCCGGCATCATTTTGCTTTACTTCGGTTTCAACGCCACCGAAAGCATCGGCGAACAGGCGATGGAAACGGTCACCGGACGCTACACCGACAACACCATGTGGTATCTGATCGGTGGCGGTGTCATCGGTGCCGCCGGGCTGGCCCTGCTGCTGTTCGGACGCCGATAGCCACCCGGGTCCGGTGCGGTGCCAGCCCGGCACCAGGCCGGGATCTGGCGCCACCCCCGCCGCCATCGCCGCCAGCTTCCGGGCGACTACAATCGCCTGCAGGCAAACGACGGGGAGCAGACCGTGTCACGTGAGGCACAGCGGCAGCAGTGGTTGCAGGCCACCATTGACGAACGGGGCTGGCACCTGGAACGTGCGTCCAGCGACGCCGGGTTCCGCAGTTATTGGCGCCTGCACCGCAACGGCGGTGACAGTGTCATCGTCATGGATTCGCCACCGGCGCTGGAGGATGTCCGGCCATGGCTGGCGCGGCGTGCGACGCTGGCCGATGCCGGCGTCCGCGTTCCCGGCCTGCTGGCCGCCGACGACCAGGCCGGTTTCCTGCTGCTGGAAGACCTGGGGCCGCGCACCTACCTGCATCTGTTGACCCAGACCAATGCCGATGCCCTGTTCGACCGCGCCCTGGACCAGCTGCTGCGGCTGCAGGCCGCCACCCCGGTACCGGCCCTGCCGCGCTACGACCGCGCACTGCTGCAGCGTGAGTTGGCGCTGTTTCCGGACTGGTTCCTGGAACGCCACCTGGGCCTGGCCCTGACCCGGGGCGAACGCGCCATGCTCGACACGGCCGGCGCACATTTGGTCGACGCGGCACTGGCCCAGCCGCAGGTGCTGGTGCATCGGGACTTCATGCCGCGCAATCTGCTGCCCACCGGCGGCTGTCTGGCCGCTGCCGGCAATGTCGGCGACACCGGCAGCGCCGGCGGCGCTTCGGGCACCGATGCATCGTCGGCGCCCGACGACGGGCCGGTGGTGATCGACTTCCAGGATGCGGTGCTGGGACCGGTCGCCTACGATCCGGCCAGCCTGTTCCGCGATGCCTTCATCAGCTGGCCGGCCGAGCGCATCGACGGCTGGCTGCGCCGCTATCATGCCCGCGCCCTGGGCGCCGGGATTCCGGTCCAGGCCGATCTTGCCGATTTTTTGCAGGCAGTCGACTGGATCGGCGTCCATCGCCACCTGAAGGTGCTGGGCATCTTCGCCCGCCTGCAGCACCGAGACGGCAAACCCCGCTACCTGGCCGATGCCTGGCGGTTCATCACCTACCTGGAGCAGGCAACGCCGGCCTGGCAGCCCCTGGCGCCACTGGCGGACTTTCTTCACCAGCGGGTCAGGCCGGCACTGGCAGCGGCCAGCCAGCCGGCCCCGGCGATGGCGAACGTGCCATGAAGGCCCTGCTCTTCGCCGCCGGTCGGGGCGAGCGGATGCGGCCGCTTACCGACACCACGCCCAAGCCGCTGCTGACCGTCGGCGGCAAGCGCCTGATCGAGTGGCAACTGGAACGCCTGGCGGCGGCCGGCGTGGCAGACGTGGTGATCAACATCGCCCACCTGGCCGGCCAGTTCGCCCGGGTCCTGGGTGATGGCTCACGCTGGGGCCTGAGCATCCACTGGAGCCACGAAGGCAGCCAGCCGCTGGAAACCGGCGGCGGCATGCTCAACGCCCTGCCATTGCTGGGCAATGCGCCATTCATCGTGATCAATGCCGATGTCTGGAGCAGCTTCGACCTGCGGACCCTGCCGGCCGCGCCGCCAAGCCTGGCGCACCTGGTGATGGTCGATCCGCCCGGGCACGCGCCGGCCGGCGATTTTCATCTGGCCGCCGATGGCCTGCTCGATGACCGGGCCACGCCGCGCCTGACCTATGCCGGCATCGGCGTCTATCGCCCGCAATTTCTGGATGGCTGGCGCGGCGTCATCGGCCACGCACCCGGCGCGCGCGAGCAGCCGCCACGTTTTGCTCTGGCGGCGCTGCTGCGGGCCGCGATGCGTGACCTGCAGGTCAGCGGCGAACACTATCGCGGGCGCTGGATCGATGTCGGTACGCCGCAGCGCCTGGCCCAGTTGGAAAGGGAGTTGACCGGCCGTCCCTGACGGTGGCGGCATCGGGCCGGCCAAACCCAGGCCAAACCAAGGCCAATCCGGGCCCACCCAGGAGCCCCCCGGACTCAACTCCGTGCCGCCACCGGGCAGATGGAACAACGCCGGGACACTGCACGCTGGCAGTGCCCCGGCGTCGTCTTTCACGCGAGGGTTGAAACTGGTCCGGACCGGCCGGTACCGGCAGCCGTCAGCCTTCGGCCATTTCCACCTTGACCAGGCGCGCCAGGGTCCGGGTCGCGACCATGGCGGTGGCGAAGTCCAGATTGACCTGGTTGCGCAGTTCGGCAAACAGCTGCAGCGCCGAACCCAGGTGATCGGCATCCTGCTGCAGCCAGGCATCGACCACCTTGCGGCCTGCCTGATCGCCGGCTCCGGCCAGCAGTTTCGCGGTCAGGGTGCGGTGCTCGGCGAACAGCTGGTCGCGCAGCTCGCCGCGCGCCTGTGCGTGCCAGCGGCCACTGACCGGCAGTGCCTCGATCCGGCCCATCAGCCAGCTCAGGTTCAAGGCATCGCCCAGTTGGTAATAAACCTCGGACACCTGGCTCACCGGGCGACCACTGGCGTGCGCCACCTCGATGATGTCCAGGGCTGCCGCCAGCGGCGCCAGGCTGCTGATCTCATCAGCCAGTGCCTTGGTCAGGCCGGCCTCGCGCCAGCGGCCGCTGCTGGCCACCATTTCCTTGCGCATCACCGACGGCACCAGCTTGGCCAGGGAGCCGCGCAGCGCCGTCATGCCGTCGGCATAGCGCTCCACCGCTTCGGCAATATTCAGATCACCGCCCTGGTTCAGCAGCCAGCGCGTCATCGAGCGCAGCAGTGACCAGATCTGGTGCAGGGCATCGACCTGCACGGCATCGGTGACCTTGCCGTCCAGGCCATCAATGGCCGCCCACAGGCTGCGTGCGTCGAGGATTTCGCGGGCGATGGAGAACGCCTTGGCGATCTGCGCCGGGCCGCGGCCGGTATCCTCCTGCATGCGCAGCACGAAGGTCGAGCCCATGCGGTTGATCATCGAGTTGGTGACTGCAGTGGCAATGATCTCGCGGCGCAGGCGGTGCTGTTCCAGCTCGGTGCCGTAGCGCTCGCGGATCGGCTGCGGGAAGTAGCGGGCCAGCTCGCGCGACAGGTAGGGATCCTCGGGCACATCCGAATCCAGAAGCTGATCGAACAGCTCCATCTTCGAATAAGACAGCAGCACCGCCAGCTCCGGCCGTGTCAGCGACTCGCCACGGGAACGGCGCTCGTCGAATTCGGCATCGCTGGGCAGGTACTCCAGGGCGCGATCGAGCTTGCCCTGGGTTTCCAGCACGCGGATGAAATGCTGCTTGGAGCCCAGGCGCTCCCGGGCCAGCCGCTCCATCAGGCTGATCGCCTGGTTCTGGCGGTAGTTGTCGTTGAGCACCAGCTCCGCCACTTCGTCGGTCATGTCCAGCAGCAGCTGGTTGCGCTCCTCGAAGCCCAGCTTGCCATTGGCGACCAGTTCGTTGAGCAGGATCTTGATGTTGACCTCATGGTCGGAGGTATCAACGCCGGCGGAGTTGTCGATGAAGTCGGTATTGATCTGGACCCCGGCCACGCGCGCCGCCTCGATCCGGCCGCGCTGGGTCATGCCCAGGTTGCCGCCCTCGCCGACGATCCGGCAGCGCAGCTGGCCGCCGTCGATGCGCACCGCCATGTTGGCCCGGTCACCGACATCGGCATGGGTTTCCCCCGAACCCTTGATATAGGTGCCGATGCCGCCGTTCCACAGCAGGTCCACCGGCGCCTTCAGGATCGCCTGGATCAGCTCCACCGGTGCCAGCGAGGTGACACCTTCGTCCAGGCCCAGCGCCTCACGCATCTGCTCGGACACCGGGATGGACCGGGCACTGCGAGGCCACACGCCGCCACCTTCGGCAATCAGGCTGCGGTCATAGTCGTCCCAGCTGGAACGGGGCAGCTTGAACAGCCGTTCGCGTTCCTTGAAGCCGGTCGCCGCATCCGGGTCGGGGTCGATGAAGATGTGGCGATGGTCGAAGGCGGCCACCAGGCGGATGTGCCGGGACAGGCGCATGCCGTTGCCGAACACATCGCCGGACATGTCACCGATACCGGCGGCAGTGAAATCCTGCTTCTGGCAGTCGATGCCCAGGGCGCGGAAATGACGCTTCACCGATTCCCAGGCGCCGCGGGCAGTGATGCCCATGCCCTTGTGGTCGTAACCATACGAGCCGCCGGAAGCGAAGGCGTCACCGAGCCAGAAGCCGCGCTCTTCGGAAATCGAATTGGCGATGTCGGAGAAGGTCGCCGTGCCCTTGTCGGCGGCAACCACCATGTAATGGTCCTCGCCGTCATGGCGCACGGTGTTGGGCGGCGTCACCGGCGTGCCGTCAACCAGGTTGTCGGAGACATCGAGCAGGCCGTTGATGAACATCCGGTAGCAGCTCACGCCCTCGGCCTGGAAGGCATCGCGGTCACCGCCGACGGGCGGACGCTTGACGATGAAGCCGCCCTTGGCGCCGACCGGCACGATGACCGTGTTCTTGACCATCTGCGCCTTGACCAGGCCCAGCACCTCGGTGCGGAAATCCTCGCGCCGGTCGGACCAGCGCAGGCCGCCACGGGCAACCGGACCAAAGCGCAGGTGCGAGCCTTCCACGCGCGGGGAATAGACATAGACCTCGCGGTAGGGCATCGGCCGCGGCGCCTCGATCAGGCGGCTGGGATCGATCTTGAAGGCGAAATACGGCAGCGGCTGGCCCTGCCCGTCCTGCTGGTAGAAGTTGCAGCGCAAGGTGGCATGGACGGCGGCCATCATGCTGCGCAGGATGCGGTCCTCGTCGGCGCTGCCGGTGTGTTCGAGCATCGCCTTGAAGGCATCGACCACGGCTTTTTCAAACGCCACGCTGCCCTTGCCGCGAGCCTTGGCCACGGCCGGGATCTGCTCGCGCTCGGCATCATTGCGCGCCATCCGGGTGAGCGCCCGTTCCAGCACGCCCTGGGCGTGGCGGGCCTGCTCGGCGCTTTCAGCAGCGCGTTCGGGGTCGAACTTGGCCTGGAACACTTCGATCATCAGGCGCGCCAGGATCGGATAGGCGTTGATCGTCTGCTCGAAGTACGCCTGCGAGAACGGCACGCCGACCTGCAGCAGGTACTTGGTGTAGGCACGCAGCAGGGCGACCTCGCGCCAGAACAGGCGCGAGGCGACGATCAGGCGGTTGAAGCTGTCGTTCTCGGCCTCGCCGCGCCAGACCGCCTCGAACGCTTCCTCGAAGAACACATGCGAGGCCTGGACATCGACATCGATGTCCTCGTCGGTGAAGGTGATCTCGAAATCCTGCAGCGAGATCCGCTCACCGTCGGCCTCCAGCGTGTAGGGATGCTCGGAAACGATGCGCAGGCCCATGTTCTCCATCATCGGCAACGCCTCGGAGAGGGTGATCTGCTCACCCAGACGGTACAGCTTGAAACGGAAATGGCGGTCATCATCCGGATCGGGCTGGTACAGGTTCAGGCTCAGGTCGTTGCCGCCCTCAAGCCCGGCCATCGCATGGATATCGGTGGCCGCCGCCTCGGGCGTGTTCTCCTCGACATAGCCGCTGGGCAGCAGGCGCGAATAGCGGCCAAACAGGCCGACCCCGTCGTCGGAGCCGTGGCGCTCGACCAGCACATCGCAAAGCTCGTCGTACCAGTTGCGCACCACGCGCCGGACCTGGGATTCCAGTGCCGCCACATCCGGTTCCACCAGGCTGCCCGGCTGCGGCCGGATCACCAGATGCAGGCGCGCCAGGCTGGAATCGCCGACCTGGATCTGGGTGTCCATGGTCTGCGCCTGGAAGGCCTTGTGCAGCAGCGCCTCGATGCCTTCGCGCACCGTGGTGTTGTAGCGGTCGCGGGGAATGAACGCCAGCGCCGACCAGAACCGGCCGTAGCGGTCCGGGCGCAGGAACAGGCGCGTGCGGCTGCGCTCCTGCAGGCTGACGATGCCGGTGGCGATCTGGAACAGGTCGTCGGTCGTGCACTGGAACAACTCGTCCCGTGGCAGCGTCTCCAGCACATGCTTGAGCGCCTTGCCGCGATGGCTGTCCTGGTTCAGGCCGGAACGTTCCATCACCTGGTTGACCTTGGTGCGCACCAGCGGCACGTCGCCCGGACGGCACATGTAGGCACCGGAAGTGAACAGGCCTATGAAGCGCAGTTCGCGCACCGGGTTGCCCTGGTCGTCAAAGCGCAGCACGCCGATGTAATCCAGGTGGCCGGGCCGGTGCACGGTGGAACGGGCGTTGGTCTTGGTGATGATCACCGCGTCGCGGCTGCCATCGTCATCCTTGCCGCCCTTGCCGCTGGCCGGCAGCGTCTTCAGGCTGCGCACGGTCTGGCTGGCGCCTTCCTTGCGCAGGATTCCCAGGCCGGTACCCGCCACCGGCTGCAGCACTTCCTCGCCCTTGACCGTGGCCACTTCGTATTCGCGGTAACCGACGAAGGTGAAATTGTCATCGGCCAGCCAGCGCAGGAAAGCGCGGGTCTCATCCAGGTCGGCCTCGGCCAGCGGCGTGTTGCCGGCATCCATGCCGCTGGCGGCGGCCGCCATGGAGGCCAGCATCGGCTGCCAGTCGGCAACTGCGCTGCGGACATCGGCCAGCACCTGTTCAATGCCGGCCTGCAGGCTGTCCAGGTCGGCAGCATCGACCCGGCGGTCCACTTCCAGATGGATCACCGACTCGTTCGCGCCGTCGCCGGTGGCCGGGCCGACGGCACCGAGCTGCTTGCCATCGCGCTGGACCTTGAACACCGGATGGATCAGCAGGTGCGTGCGCAAATCCCGGACCTGTATCGCCATGCCGACGCTGTCGACCAGAAACGGCATGTCGTCATTGACGATCTGGATGACGGTGTGCACGTCCTCCCAGCCGTTGTCGGCCACGGACGGATTGAACACCCGCACCCTGGCCTGGCCGCTGGCCCGCTCGTCGGCGAAGGCCGCCAGGTCGACGATCAGCCGCAGCCAGGTCTCCGCATCGCGCTCGGCCAGGTCGTCATCGCTCAGGCCGGCCAGGAAGCCTTCGGCAAATGCCCGCGTGGCTGCCTGCCCGGCAAGTTTGGGATGGGCTGACAACTGGTCAAGGATGGTGGTCACCATGGCGGACGTGGGAGCGACCGCGGCCAAGGCATTCATTCGATTAATTCTCCGAAAAACAAGGGGTTAATGGAGGTGAAAACGGCGCGTGAAGGATACCGGGCGGGACGCGGCCAGGCCATCCCGACAGCATTGCCGGGGCAGGACCGGTTCATTGTTGGCCATCCCTCGTCCCCCGAGGCGGGCCCGCCTATCATCCCACTTCGCTGCCGGCCCGGGCTAGTCGGCGCGGGTTTCGCGCCCGCCGTGGCCGGTTGCCGGCTACCGGGTTTCGAAGCCGTGGGCAAAAATCCGGTCCGGCAATGCCGCCCCGCAAACCAGCGCCAGGCCGACGCTGTCCTGGGCGCTGCGCACCTGCCCGGCGCCATTGCGGATCTGGGCATGGACGGTGGCCGTGCTGCCGGCATTACCGGCCAGTGGCCACAGGACATCGGAAGTGAACGGCTGCCAGGCACTCCAGGTCTGGCCGTCATTGCTGAGCCGGTAGTGCTGGGCCCAGCCCTGGCCATACAGGTACACGTCGATCAGGCACTGGTCCACCTGCTGCGCCTCGCGCGCGATAACCGCCGGAAAGACGTCGCCGCGGCGGCCGAAATTCTGCGTCCAGTAATGCCGGAAAGGGCCGCCCAGGGAGCCATCGGCAACGCAGTCGCCGTTGCTGTCGGTACGCACATGCTGCTGGTCGGCGGCATCCAGGTAATAACCGACGCCAATCTCGCGGGATTGCGTCGACAACATGTTGCCCAGGTGGCCGGGACTGTTGATCCAGCCATTCATCACCGCCGCCGGCGTGGCATAGCCGGCGGCGATGTTCTCGGCAGCGGATTGGTAGTGGTAGCCGGCGGCCAGCATCCGCTGCCCGGGCGACGTCTGGGTATCCAGATCGCAATGGGCGAAGAAGTTGCGCACACCCATCGCCTGGCTGTGGCCGAAGGCAGCACTGCGCAGGGAGGATTCGGCCTTCAGCGGCGGCAACTCGCCCTGCTCCCAGCGCAGCAGGTTCACCCGCTCGACCACTTCGGCCTGGAAATCCTGCGCCGCCAACGGGACCGCCAGCGCCGCGGCAAGGAGAGCGGCGCAGCGTGCGGCAAGACGAATCAGCCTGTGCATCACGGAAGCCATGGGCTGGATTGTCGCCAGTGGAGGCCGACAATTCCGTGAAACGGTCGCCACATTGGTCGAGGCTTCCGCGTCACCGCAGCGCGCACTGCTACCACTTACTGCCCGCCTGCCCAAGGCTGGTCCCGAGCACCTGGCACCGACGACGGGACCGTTGCCGCCGGCCCTGCGGCCTCAGCGCAGGCCGGTCTCGTTGCGGGCAATCACCAGCCGCTGGATCTCGCTGGTGCCCTCGTAGATCTCGGTGATCTTGGCATCGCGGAAGTAGCGCTCCAGCGGCATTTCCTTGGAATAGCCCATGCCGCCGTGGATCTGCAGCGCCTGGTGGCTGATGAACATCGCCGCCTCCGAAGCGGTGAGCTTGGCCACCGAAGCCTCGGTACTGAAACGGGCGCCGGTGGCCGCGGCCTGCTGCTTGGCCCAGGCCGCGCGCAGGGTCAGCAGCTCGGCGGCATCGAGCCGGCATTTCATGTCGGCGATCTTGGCCTGGATCATCTGGAAGCTGCCGATCGGCTTGCCGAAGCTGTGCCGCTCCTTCACATAGGCCACCGCCGCCTTGTAGGCCGCCCGCGCCAGGCCCACCGCCTGCGCGGCAATGCCGATGCGGCCGGCATCCAGACCACCCATGGCGATACGGAAACCCTCGCCCTGGGCGCCAAGCCGGTCGGCCACCGGCACCTTGTAATCGGCGAACTCGATCTCGCAGGTGGCCGAGGCGCGGATGCCCAGCTTGGGCTCGGTCTTGCCGCGATGGAAGCCTTCGCGCTCGGTGTCGATGATGAAAGCGGAAATCCCCTTGGCGCCCTGGTCCGGATCGGTCATCGCAAACAGCATGATGTAGCGCGCCACAGGGCCGGAGGTGATCCAGCTTTTCTTGCCGTTGACCAGGTAATGGCTGCCATCGTCGGCGAGCACGGCGCGGGTGCGCATCGCCGAGGCGTCCGAGCCGGACTGCGGCTCGGTCAGGGCATAGGCGCCGATGGCCTGGCCGGTGGCGATCGGGGTGACGTATTTTTCCTTCTGCTCCTGCGTGCCGTGCTGCAGCAGGCCATTGCAATACAGCGTGTTGTTGACCGACATGATCGTCGAATGCGCGCAATCGGCCTCGGCGACCTCGAACATCGCCAGCACATAACTGATCGGGTCCATGCCGGCGCCACCGAATTCGGGCGGCACCTCGATGCCCATCAGGCCGTTCTCACCGAGCAGGCGGATGTTCTCCAGCGGGAACTCGCCCACCTCGTCGAAATGGGCGGCACTGGGCGCGATCCGCTCCTGGGCGATGCGCCGGGCAACGTCCTGGATCATCAACTGCTCTTCGGTAAAGGAAAAGTCCATCTTCATAGCTCCTGGGCGGCGCGACTGGCGGCGCGCGCGGGCTGGCAAAACCGCGATTTTAACCTGCATTGCCCTCAGCGCCTGGGCGCAGCCCTGGATGATCGCACCGGCCTGACTTGACCGCCCCGGCCACGCCGCCTAGGCTTGCCCGATCCTTTCATCGCGA
>CAZUZT010000076.1:0-5275 GCA_964624575.1 uncultured Rhodanobacteraceae bacterium
ACCACCAGCAGCAGCAGCACCAGCGGCAGCGCGATCACGTGCAGGGCGAAGAACCGGTTCAGGGTGGCGTCTGAAATCAGATAGTCACCGCGGATGAACTCGACCAGGCCCTCGCCGATCCAGGGAATGGCCCCGAACAGCGAGATGATCACCTGCGCGCCCCAGCCGGACATCTGGCCCCAGGGCAGGACATAACCCATGAACGCCTCGGCCATCAGCGCCAGGTAAATGAACATGCCGATCACCCACAGCAGCTCGCGGGGCTTGCGGTAGGAGCCGTACATCAGGCCGCGGAACATGTGCAGGTAGACCGCGACGAAGAACAGCGAGGCGCCGGTGGAGTGCATGTAGCGGATCAGCCAACCCCAGTTGACGTCCCGCATGATGAATTCGACGCTGCTGAAGGCCTCGGCGGCACTGGGCTTGTAGCTCATCGTCAACCAGATGCCGGTGACGATCTGGTTGACCAGCACCAGCATCGCCAGCGAGCCGAAGTAGTACCAGAAGTTGAAGTTCTTCGGCGCGTAATACTCGGTGGCGTGGGCCTTGGTGAAGGCTCCGATCGGCAACCGGTCTTCAATCCAGCCGAGCAGGCCCTTGGATGTCCCCACCTTGTCGGAACCAGCCATCATGCCACTCCTTCAGGGTCGACACCGACCTCGATCAGGGTATCGGTCAGGAACCGGTGCGGCGGCACCACCAGGTTGGTGGGCGCCGGCATGCCGGTGTAGACGCGGCCGGCCAGGTCGAACTTGGATTTGTGGCAGGGACAGAAAAAGCCGCCCTTCCAGTTGGCATCGAACGGCTGCGGGGTCAGTTCCGGCACGAAGCTGGGCGAGCAGCCCAGATGAGTGCAGATGCCGACATAGACCGCAATCTCCGGACGCTGGGCCCGGAACGGGTTGGCGGCGTAGTCCGGCTGCTGGTCGGCATTGCTGGAATCCGGGTCGCGCAACTGGTCGGCCAGGGTCGGCAATGCCTGCAACATCTGGTCGTTGCGTCGGAATACCCATACCGGCAGGCCGCGCCAGCTCTCGATCAACAGTTGGCCCGGTTCGAGCTTGCTGATGTCGATCTGGATCGGCGCACCCGCCGCCTGGGCGCGGGCACTGGGTTGCCATGACTTGATGAAGGGCACGGCCAGAAAGGCCGCTCCGATGCCACCGACAACAGTGGTGGTCGCGGTCAGGAACCGGCGCCGGCCCTGATTGACGTTTTGCTCCGTCATTGCTACTCCGTCACAACGTGGCCCAAAGGGCAAGGAGAAAGGGAACCCCCGAGGATCGCGCTAGTGTAGCCAAACCGGCCCGGTTCCGACTAGCCCGGCTGACAAACACCGGGCCGGACTGGCCGCATCGGGCGAAAACGCCGGTTCCGCCACGGCTTTGGTTTTCGATCCCGTCCGCCGATGGCGCTGGAACCCGGCAGGCAACAACGGCTTCGTGAGATATTGGCGCCTTTCCGGCCCCGGCTGCTCGGGTATGCATGGCTGCGCCGCGGCCGCGGGCGTTGCTGCGTCACGACCGCCGTGCTGCACGACAAGCTGCTGATATTACTGGATTTCAACCTAGTGAAACCTGCCCTGCGACTTGCCCTGTTCCTGTTCCAGTTCGTCCTGCTCGGGCTGGCGGTGGCCTTCGTGCTGGTCTACCTGCTGCCCGACCGGCACCCGGCCCCCGAACAAGTGCCGGTGGCCACGAGTGCGGTCGCACCGGCTTCCTATGCCCGCGCGGTGCAGGCAGCGGCGCCGGCCGTGGTCAACATCTACGCCAACAGCATCGTCACCGAGCGGCCGCTGGTGGTGCCGGAGAACATGCGCCACCTGTTTCCCGGCGCCTTCGGCCTGGGCCAGCCGCGCCAGCGCCTGAACCAGAGCCTGGGCTCGGGCGTGATCATCAGCGCCGATGGCCTGGTCCTGACCACCTTCCATGTGGTCGCCAATGCCAGCGACATCCAGGTGGCGCTGGCCGATGGCCGGGTCACCCGGGCCAGTCTGGTCGGCAAGGACCGGGAAACCGATCTTGCGGTGCTGAAGATCGAAGGCAGCCAGTTGCCCGCGGCACAGTTTGCGCCGCCGGGCCGGCTGCAGGTCGGCGATGTCGTGCTGGCGATCGGCAATCCGTTCGGCATCGGCCAGCGGGTCACCATGGGCATCGTCAGCGCAACCGGCAACAGCCAGCTGGACCTGCTCGGCTACGACGATTTCATCCAGACCGATGCCGCAATCAATGACGGCAACTCCGGCGGCGCCCTGGTCAATGCTGCCGGCGAACTGGTCGGCATCAATACCGCCGTGTTCCGTTTCGGCGAAGGCATCGGCTTCGCGGTGCCGGCACCGATCGCCCGGCGCGTGCTCGACCAGCTGCTCAGCCAGGGCCATGTCACCCGCGGCTGGCTCGGCCTGGAATACCGCGAGGTCATTGGCGAGCCGGCGACCGGCGCCGGCGGCGAGCAAAGCAGCGCACCGGCCGGCGTCCAGATCGCCAATGTCTATCGCGGCGGACCCGGTGACCTGGCCGGCCTGCGGCCCGGCGACCTGCTCAGCCACCTGGATGGCCAGGCCATCTCCGGCCAGAACGCATTGCAGCAGCTGGAATCGGCCCTGGCGCCGGGCAGCAGCGTCCGGGTCCACGGCCAGCGCGCCGGCGTGCCGTTCCAGCTCACCGTCCAGGTGATCCAGCGCCCGCAACGCGACTGAGCCGGCGGCGGCCGCGCCGCCGAGGCCGTCGCGAACTCCGCAATTCCTCCCCGACCGGCCATGACCGGCTTGCTACCCTTGCCTGCCGTATCGCCACCCTTGCTGCCAGGCCTGCTGCTGGGCCTGCCCCTGAAACTGCCGCTGAAACTGCCGCTCAACCGACAAAGCCATGAAAAACAAACTCGTGCCCCTGCTCGCCCTGATCCTTGGCCTGGCACTGACGGCCGCCACTCCTGCTCCGGCCAGCGCGCCGGGAGCGGCACCGGAGCAGCCGCTCAGGCAGGTACTGGCCCTGGGTCCGCTGCCGGTCGACCCGGCATTGCTCGCCGACAACAGCAAGCGACCGGTACTGCAGCGCAGCCTGATCCAGCAACTGGCCGGCCGCGGCCTGCCGCAGGCCGGTGAGCGGGTGGCGATCTTCGGTCAGGACCTGGCCTGGCAAACGCTGGATCCGGCACGCGCCCCGGCCGGGCCCGGCCTTTGGTTGTGGACGGCCCAGCTGGAAACCGACCGCCATGTCAGCGGCAAGCTCGCCCTGAATGGGCTGGAGCAGCCCTCGGCATGGATCGAGGAAGTGGCACGCGCGGTGTCCGATAGCGCCCTGGAACTGGAGCTGGCCACCGGCAGCCACCGCCTGTGGCTGGTGCACCAGGGCCGCAGCGACGGCGCCCGCGCTGCGCTCACCTGGCGTGGCAAACAGGGGCATGACCGCATCCAGAGCCATGTCCAGCCCTGGCGCCGGGTATCGGCCCGGCAATTGACCAATGCCATGACCGTGCAGCGCCAGGCGCTGTCCGCCGACGGCCGGCTGCTGGCACTGGCGCTGCGTGGCCGCGACGACTACGCCGGCATCGACCTCCAGCGCCTTGAGATCCGCCGCCTGCCCGGCGGCAGTGTCATCGAGCAGTGGCAGGACTCCATCCCGGCTCGTCTGGCCTTCAGTCCTGACGGCCGTTGGCTGGCCAGCCAGCAGGGCAAGAACCTGTGGCTGCGCAATCTGGGCAGCGGCGAAAGCCGGCTGCTGCTGGCCGATTACGAGCACCTGGGCGCCTGGCATTGGCACCCGGATTCGGGCTCGATCCTGTTCCAGTGGCGCCAGCCCTGGGACAGCAAGGGCGCCCTGGTGCGACGCCTGCGCGGCCTGGAAGACCGCTGGCGCACCTTCCGCGACAACAGCCAGCTTTATCAGGCCGATATCGGCTCCGGCCTGGTGCGGCCACTGACCAACGATGCGGTCAGTGTCAATCTGCTGGATATCCACCCCGACGGCGATCGTATCCTGTTGTCGCAGCGCGAACTGGACTATGCCGAGCCGCCGCACAGCCAGTTCCGGCTGCAGGAATTGTCACTGGCCGATGGCAGCCGCCGCGACATCGCCCGCCTGCGCCAGATCAACGGCGCGCGCTTCGCAGACGATGGCTACTGGCTGCTGGCCGGCCCCAACCTGAGCCCGGGTGATGGCAACACGCTGCCCGACGAGACCGCCGCCAACGACTATGACGGCCAGCTTTATCTGCTCAGCGCCGACGGCCAGCACGCTACCAGCATGAGCCGCGCTTTCGTGCCGGCGATCGGCGGCCTGGAACGCCTGGACGGCGGCGACCTGCTGCTGCCGGTTACCGAGGGCGACCGCGCCCTGCTCTACCGCTTCCATGTCGCCGACCGGCACTTTGAGCGCATCGACACCGGCGTCGACATTCTGGAAGGCTTTGTTGCCTCCCGTGGCGCCTCTGCGACCCTGGCCGTGCACGGCACCGATGCCGACCGGCCGCAGCGCGTGCATATCGTCGACCTGGCCGGCAACAGCAACCAGGTACTGCTCGACAGCGCGCAGACCCACTATCGCCAGACCCGCCTGGGCGAGGTCCGCGACTGGCGCTTCGACAACCGCCACGGTGATCAGATCGACGGCCGCTACTACCTGCCGCCCGATTTCGATCCGGACCAGCGCTATCCATTGATCGTCTATTACTACGGCGGCACGACACCGGTGAACCGCCAGTTCACCGGCCGCTATCCGTTCCACCTCTGGGCTGCCAATGGCTATGTCATCTATGTGCTGCAGCCACGGGGCACCGTCGGCTACGGCCAGGAAACCTCGGCCCTGCACGTCAACGCCTGGGGCAAGCACGCCGCCGACGACATCATCGACGGCACCCGGGCTTTCCTGACCGCGCACCCGTTCGTCGATTCCAAGCGCGTGGGCAACATCGGCGCCAGCTATGGCGGCTTCATGACCATGTACCTGGCCACCCTCACCGACCAGTTCGCCGCCTCGGTCTCGCATGCCGGCATCAGCAACCTGAGCGGCTACTGGGGCCAGGGCTGGTGGGGCTATGGCTACAGTGGCGTCGCCAGCCGCGGCAGCTTTCCCTGGAACAACCGCGAGCTGTACGTCGAGCACAGCCCGGTCTACAACGCCGACCGCATCACCACGCCGCTGCTGCTGCTCACCGGCGACGCCGACACCAACGTGCCGCCCGGCGAAAGCCACACCATGTACACCGCGCTGAAGCTGCTTGGCCGCGAAGTCGAACTGGTCGAGGTGCCGGGCGAAGACCACCACATCCTGGACCG
>CAZUZT010000076.1:5375-10794 GCA_964624575.1 uncultured Rhodanobacteraceae bacterium
CCCGGGGCGGGACTTGAACCCGCACGCCTTGCGGCTCCGGATTTTAAGTCCGGTATGTCTACCAGTTCCATCACCCGGGCATTGCCATTCCCTGCCTGCCCAGCCGGCGCAACGGCCGGCTTGTCGACCGGGGCATGGCGCATTCTATCGTCCTGCCGGACCATCAGCGGTGAGAAGTCGCCTCCCCTTTCACCGGGCGGCACAGGCGGCGACCGGCGCGCCGACCGCAAGGCCAGCGCCTGGGCGACCATAACGCTCTACGCGCGCTTTCGGCAGTGGATGATCAGCGGCAGTGCTGCTGGTAGATCTCCAGCGCCTGGGGCATCAGCTCGTTGAGCCGGTTGATGCGGGTGTCATGGTTGGGATGGGTGGACATGAATTCCGAAGGCTGGTTGCCGCCCGAGGCCGCCGCCATGCGCTGCCAGAGCTTGGGCGCCTCACGCGGATCGAAGCAGGCCCGCGCTGCAATCATCAGGCCGATGTGGTCGGCTTCGCTTTCGTGGTCACGCGAAAATGGCAACAGGACGCCGTACTGGGCGCCCGCGCCGATTGCCGCCATCACCGTGCGCTGGGTGGCCGGATCCATCTCCCCGACCGACATGCCGGCGGCCATGCTGCCCATCTGCACCAGGCGCTGGTGCGCCATGCGCTCGGCACCATGGCGGGCGATGGCATGGGCGATCTCATGGCCCATTACCACGGCCAGGCCATCCTGGTTGGCGGTGATCGGCAGGATGCCGGTGTAGACCGCGACCTTGCCCCCGGGCAGGCAGAAGGCATTGACCTGATTGTCCTCGACCAGGTTGAATTCCCACTGGAAATGCTGCCACGCAACACTGGGCAACTGCGCCTGGGCCGCCTCTACCAGGCGCTGGCCGATGTCACGCACCTGCAGTGCACGGCCATCGTTGGCCAGGCGCGCCTGCGACAGGATCTGCCGGTAGGACTGCAGCCCCAGCGCCAGTTCCTGTTCCTGGTTCATGCTGACCAGCTGGCTGCGCCCGGTCAGCGGCACTTCGGCCCGGTTGCTGACCCAGTAGTAGCCCAGATACAGCACGAATAGCAGGATCGGCCACCAACGCAGGCCGCCACGACCGGTTCCCATCCGCAAACGATTCATCACCATCTCCGGTATTGCCCACCGCCGCAGGATACGTCAGCGCGCGGGCACTTTACGACGATCGTGGATGCCGTGGGAATGCCCCCGGCCATCGGCCGCGAGGGATCCGGCCAAGCCTGCCGGCAACGTCTGCAAGGCCACGCCTGCCAGGCCGGAACCCCGCAAGAGCGATGCCCGTGCCGGCCGGACACGTAGCGCCTTGATTACAGATCGCGCGCGACGCGCAAGCCGATGCGTGGATTGGTGGTATCGGCCGCGACATTGAGCCGGTAGGCCGAACGCACCTGCTCGGGGCCGCTGGCCCAGGAGGCGCCACGCACCACGCGCCGGCCGCAGCCGGGGTTGACCCAGGCACTGCCATCGCTGGGCGCACGCAGGTAGCTTGAGTGCCAACAATCCTCCACCCACTCGGAGACATTGCCGGCCATGTCATGCAGGCCAAAATCGTTGCGCGGGAAGCTGCCCACCGGGGCAATGCCGAACCAGCCATCGCTCTGCCCGGGGAAGGCATTGGTCCAGGTGCGGTTGGACGGCGACTTGTCGCCCTGGCTGGAGACATTGGCCAGCGGTCGCGGCGGCGCACCCGGGCCCCAGGGATAGGCCGAGGTACTGCCGGCACGCAGCGCGTACTCGAACTCGGCCTCGGTCGGCAACCGGTAGGCCTTTCCGGTTTCCGCTGCCAGCCAGGCGGCATAGGCGGCGGCATCGGCCCAGGCTACATGCACCACCGGATCGTCATCGCCGGCCGGCTCCCCGGCTTCATTGTGGCGCCAGTTGGTGCCACGGACCTCGCGCATGCTGCCCGAACGCTCGTCGTAGATCGTCGAACGCCGTTGCCGCTCGGCGTGGGTGCGGTGGCCGGTGGCGTCCACGAAGCGACGATACTGGCCGACGGTGACCTCGGTCTCGGCCAGGGCAAAACCGCGGTCGAAACGGATCCGGAATTGCGGCCCTTCATTGTTGCGGCGACCGGATTCGTTGTCCGCAGAGCCCATCAGGAAGCTGCCAACCGGGATCACCACCATCCGTGGTGCGTTGCCGCCGCTGGCGAGAACATCACGGAAGCGCTCGCCCTCGGCGAAGCCATCATAAAGACGCAGGTTGCGGATGCGCTCGCGCACCAGGCCGGCCCCGACCGCCTCGCCACTGATCGCCAGCGCCTGTTCCAAAGCGGCCTCGGCAGCATCGGCGTCGCCGGCATCCAGGTGTTGATGCGCCTGGCTGAGCCGGGCCGTGGCGGCCTCGGCGCGCTGTCCGGCCAGCAGCGCCGTGGCCTCGGTCAATACCTGCAACTGATCCGGCGCCACGGCGCGGGCACGCGCCAGGGTGGCATCGGCCTGGTCAAAATCACCCCCCTGGCCATGCTCGAGCGCCAACTCGATCAGCCGGCGCTGCAATTGCCGGCGCAGCTCCAGGGCGGTCGGGTTGTCGGCTTGCGTGGCCTGGATCTGATCCAGGTAATGCAGGGTGCTGCGTGCGCCCTGGTCCAGGCGGTCGCGCTGCAGTGCGCGCCGGGCCCGCGTCAGGGCCAGCCGCACCGGTTCGGCCTGCTCAAGCAGCTCACCGATGCGCACGGTGGCCGGCGCATCCGGGCGCAACTGCTGCAGTATCGGAAAATCAGCGGCGGCGGCCGGGTAGTCACCGGCGACAAGGGCCGCATCGATCTGCTGTTGGACGGCTTCGATCACCCGCTCCCGCCCGACCCTGGCGCGGGCGTTTTCAGGCGCAGCGGCCAGCACCGAGGTGTACAGGTCAATGGCACTGGCGCCAGCCGGTTCGTGCAGGTTTCCGGCCGCCAGCGCGGCGTCGGCACGCTGCAGCAACACCAACATGGCATTGCGGTCACCCTCATCGAACGGCACCCCGGTCGGCGCCCAATCGGCCTCGTCGCCAGTGGCATTGCCGGCCTCGGCGGCGTAGGCAGCCTCGTCGGCGCCGTTGACCGGGGCGGCATCGTCGCCCTGCGCGATCTGTTCGTCGGCGCCCGCCGAATCACCCAGATCGCCATCATCAATGCCGGCTTCGATCAGCACGGTACCGGGCGTCGCCAGCGGCGTCACCGGGGTTTCGTGGCCGCTTTGCCACCAGGCGTGAAGCAGCGCTGCACCGGCCAATCCGATCAGCACTGAAATTACTCGGCGTATCATGCCCTGCTCGCAGCTTTCGAGGATTGCATCGCACGCATGTTACCCAATCAACCGTCTCAGGCGGCAGGCAGCCCTGCCGACCAAGTCATCTGGCTGAACCAGCCCCAGGCGCAATCGCAGTGGCTGGACCAGGCCGGCCCGGTCATCGCGCTGGATACCGAATTCGTGCGTGAGCGCACATTCTGGCCGAAACTGGCGCTGATCCAGATGTCCGCCGGCGATACCGCCGTGCTGGTCGATCCCCTGCAAAGCCCGGATGCGGGCCCTCTGGGTACGATGCTTTCCGATCCCGACCGCACCGTGCTCATGCACAGCGCCAGCGAAGACCTGACCGCGCTGCGTCCGTTGCAACCTGGCCCGATGCTCGGCCTGTACGACACCCAGCTCGCCGCCGCGTTCGCCGGCCTGGGGCCGGGTGTCGGCTATCAGAGCCTGGTCAGCCAGCTGACCGGCACCCACCTGGACAAGCAGGAAACCAGGTCCAACTGGCTGGCACGGCCGTTGTCGGCACGACAGATCGACTATGCCCTGGATGATGTCCGCTACCTGGCGGCCATGCACGCCCTGCTCGATGCCCGCCTGGCCGAACGCGGCTATCGCGACTGGCACCGCGAGGATTGCCGCCGCATGGCGGAAGCCGGTTGGCTGGCCGAGCCGGACCACCAGCCTCAGCTGGCCTTCCGCAATGCCGCGCGCTGGCCGCTGCCGGCCCAGGCGCATCTGCGCCGGATGCTGCTGTGGCGCGAACAATCAGCCCGCGAGCGCGACCTGCCCCGGCGCTGGGTGATCGAAGATGAGGCACTGGCCACCGCGGCGGTGGATCCGGACCACGCCGCCGCTCGCCTCGCCGCGCGACTGGATGCCGGTCCGCCCGGACGCCGGCGGGCGCTGCAACCCCTGCTCAATCTGGCCGCCCGGCCACTGACCGAGGCCGAGATCGACACCACCACACCGATCAGCGATCCCCGTGATCCGGCGGTGCGGGCGATCAGCAAGCGCCTGCGTGCCCAGGTCCAGGCCCAGGCCGAGCGCCTGGACCTGCCACCGGGCCTGCTGTGCCCGCGCCGCGCCATCGACGCCTTGGCTGAAAGCGGTCAATGGCCGGCAGAACTGACCGGCTGGCGCCAGGAACTGCTCCAAGGGCCACTGATGGCGCAACTGTGATCACGGCACGGGGCACCTGCGGCGTGGGTATGGCCGATGAACCGACCGGCCGGCGACTGGCGACGAGTGCAAAAAACGTGCACCCAACCTGGAATCCCAGTGTCCTCGACGCCCGTTCGAGCTCAGGTGTGGTTGAAAAGAGGCCCCGCCAGCCTTTGCCTTCGCCGCTGCGTCGTGGCAAAATTGATCCCTTCACCCCTCCCTCACTGGAATGAAACCACCGGATGTCGAAAGACGACCAGATAGAAATGGAAGGCACGGTCGTTGAAACCCTGCCCAACACCGTTTTCCGCGTAAAGCTTGAAAACGACCACGTCATCACCGCCCACATCTCCGGACGCATGCGCAAGCATTACATCCGCATCCTCACCGGCGACCGGGTCAAGGTCGAGATGACGCCCTACGACCTGAGCAAGGGTCGTATCACCTACCGCATGAAGTAACCGCAGGCGGCATATGGCGACCCCGTCCGGGGCCTGCCGCCGCGCTTCGTCCATTCCGCACCGGCAGGCCCGTCCTGGCCGGAGCCTCGTTGTGTCCGGCAAACAGCCGACCGCGCCCGCCCTTGCCGTGAACCGCACCGCCCCGACGCCCCTGCTCAGGCGACGCCGGGCCTCGTCAGGTGCAAATGCGGATGAGGATTCCGGCGGGATGTATCAATCCCGCCGGGACAGCGGCCGGCTTCACGCCGGTTCGGGCACCTCGACCACGGCATCGGCCGGCGCCTGGTACTCCTCGATCTGGTCGAAGTTCATGTACCGGTAGATCTCGGCGCCGTGCTCGTCGATCACGCCGACGTCGACCAGGTACTCCTCCCGCGTCGGGATCCGGCCCAGGCGCGAACAGATCGCCGCCAGCTCCGCCGAGCCCAGGTAGACGTTGGCGCCCCGGCCAAGGCGGTTGGGGAAGTTGCGGGTCGACGTCGACATCACCGTCGCGCCCTCGCGCACCTGGGCCTGGTTGCCCATGCACAGCGAGCAGCCCGGCA
>CAZUZT010000077.1:0-10726 GCA_964624575.1 uncultured Rhodanobacteraceae bacterium
CCTTCTTGGCTGTCGCCTTCTTGGCTGTCGCCTTCTTGGCTGTCGCCTTCTTGGCCGTGGCCTTCTTCGCTGTGGCCTTCTTGGCCGTCGCCTTCTTGACGGTCGCCTTCTTCGCTACGGCTTTCTTGGCCGCAGCCTTCTTTACCGTGGTTTTTTTGGCAGTAGCCTTTTTCGCAGCGGCTTTCTTCGCCGTGGATCGTTTGGCGGCAGCTTTGTTGGCTGCTGGTTTCGCGGCCGTCTTGCCGGCTGCCGACTTCTTCGCAGCTTTCTTTGCAGTTGCCATGGACATCTAGCTCCTCGTCAGTCGTGCGTTGTGTTGCCCAATGAAACTCAAGCGCGGGACATCATCGACATTGGGAAACTCCCTGGCCATCCCGGCTACCAGCCGAATCCGGTGTGCTATTGAAGAAGTGTGATCCGGGCAAGGGGCCGCTCCCTATGAGCGCTGATCGGTGTCAACCTCTTGTTCGTGCCAGGTTCGGTAGCCACTGGCTGCCCAGTTGAACCGGACTACGAACAACAGTTGTGCAGAAACTAATCACTCACCTGGATGCTGTCAATCAATCACCACACACTTGCCCAGGTCTTCACTCGCGACATCGAAGCCGCGGCAGCGCCAAAACCGAAATAACTGATCGGACAATGATCAGTAATCTCAAACGAGATATTTCAACCTGACAACACCGCGATGTTTCCATATTTGATGATCGCTGCACCGGAGATGGCGGCTGCACACCGCGCCATGACGGGCAGCTCCCGACCGAATGCACCCGGCCTGGCCATGCCGCACGATGGCCAACGGCGCCAGTGCGCTGCGCGGCATTGCCGCGATACCAGCCGGCACCGGCTTTTCTTCCGGACATGAAAAACCCAGCCCGGCATGTGCCTGGCTGGGTTCGTGTCGATCACTGCAAGCCCGGAAAATACCGGGCCGTGGGCTCATTCTTCGCCGCTTTCCACCAGCTCGCCGTAGGCTTCCGGATCAAGCAGCTCATCCAGCTCGGCAACATCCTCCGGCTTGACCACGAACAGCCAGCCATCGCCGTAGGCATCTTCGTTGATGGCTTCAGGTTGGTCGTTGAGCGCTTCGTTGATCGCAATCACTTCACCGCTGACCGGGCTGTAGATGTCGGAGGCGGCCTTGACCGATTCGACCACGGCGCAGCTTGCGCCCGGCTCGACACTGTCGCCGACTTCCGGCAGCTCGACATACACCAGATCGCCCAACTGGGACTGGGCGTGATCGGAGATACCGACCGTCACCGTGCCGTTGTCCTCGATCCGGGCCCATTCATGACTGCGAAGAAACTTCAGGTCACCAGGTATTTCCGACATGTCGATCACTCCATTGGGACGGGTGCAATTCTAGCGCGAAGATTTCGTGAAGGAACAGGTCTGCAGCAGCAGGCGGGCGTCGCCGGTCACAGGCCATGCAGGGCCTGGCCGTTGCGCACGAAGGGCGGCTCCACCACCCGCGCTGGCACCTGCCGGCCGCGGATGTCGACCTGCACGGTGGCGAACTCGCCGGTCGGTATCCGCGCCAGGGCAATGGGCGTGCCCAGGGTTGGCGAGAAGGTACCGGAGGTGACGATGCCCTCGCCTTCGCCGGCACTGACCTTCTGGCCGTGGCGCATGATGCCCTTGCCCTCCAGCACCAGGCCGACCAGCTGTTGCGCCACGCCCTGGGCCTGCTGTGCCGCCAGGCGGGTGCGGCCGATGAAATCACGCTCCGGCTCCATGCTCACCGTCCAGGCCAGGCCGGTTTCCAGCGGCGTGGTGGTCTCGTCCATGTCCTGGCCGTACAGGTTCATGCCGGCTTCAAGGCGCAGGGTATCGCGCGCGGCCAGCCCGCACGGCTGGACGCCGGCATCCAGCAGGCCTTGCCAGAAGGCTTCGGCATCGGCGGCCGGCAGGGTGATCTCATAGCCGTCTTCGCCGGTATAGCCGGTGCGGGCGATGAACAGGTCACCCTCGCTGACGGCACTGAAGCGCTTCAGTGCCCGGGCCTTGGCCGCCGCTTCCGGGCCCAGCAGGGCGCCGACCTTGTCCCGTGCCTGCGGTCCCTGGATGGCGATCATCGCCAGTCCTTCCTGTTCGGCCACCGAGACAGCAAAGCCGTTGGCCTGTTCGTTGATCCAGGCCAGGTCCTTGTCGCGGGTGCCGGCGTTGCCGACCAGGCGGTAGCGCTCCTCGCCCAGGAAGTACACGATCAGGTCGTCGATGATGCCGCCATCGGCGTTGAGCATGCAGGTGTACTGGGCCCTGCCGGCGACCTTGAGCTTGCCGATATCGTTGGCCATCAGCCGCTGCAGGAAGGCCCGGGCCTGGCTGCCGCCCAGGTCGATGACGCTCATGTGGGAGACGTCGAACATGCCGGCGGCACGCCGCACCGCGTGGTGCTCCTCGATTTGGGAGCCGTAGTTCATCGGCATGTCCCAGCCACCAAAATCGACCATGCGGGCGCCGAGCCGGCGATGGGATGCGTTGAGCACTGTGCTGTTGACCATGGGCGGAAAACCGGTAGTTCGCGGGAGCCAGACTATAGCCCGGATACTTGGGATCGTTGCCGCAAAGCCCTCCATCCCGGGCATCGCGGGACATGCCCGCAGTCACCGGATGAAACGGCGGCAAGGGCCTCAGCCGGGCTCCTGCAGGCGCACCAGCAGCCAGATCGCGACCAGGCCGGTGCCGACCAGGATCAACGACGGCAGGGCCGCTTCGTGCCACATGCCCTCGACGGTGAAGGCATAGATGCGCACCGCCAGCGTGTCCCAGCCGAACGGCCGCATCATCAGCGTCGCCGGCATCTCCTTCATCACCTCGATGGCCACCAGCAGGGCGGCGGCGAACACCCCCGGACGCAGCAGCGGCAACAGCAGGCGCCGGGTCCGGCACCAGCGGCTGGCACCCAGGCAACGGGCGGCATCGAACAGCGACGGCTTCATCTGCCCCATGGCGGCGGCCAGCGGTTCGGTGGCGGCGCGCAGGAATCGCACATACAGCGCCAGCATCAAGGCGGCGATGCTGCCGGTCAGGGTGAAGCCACTGATGCCGATTCGGGCCAGGGCGGATTCCAGCATCAGCACGCCCAGCAGCAGGCCGGCGGCAAGCACGGTCCCGGGGATGCCATAACCCATGGTGGCAAACGCAAGCAGGCCCCGGGCGGCATGGGACTGGGCACGCCGGCGCATGGTCACCAGCAGCAGCGCCACAGCCACCAGCAGGGTGCCGGCCAGGGCGCCGATCTTGACCGTGTTCCACAACGCCCCCAGCTCGGCGGCACCGCGGCCGGCGCCGGTGCCGGCCCAGACCAGCAACTGGGCAATGGGCAAGACGAAGGCGAGCAACAGCAGCAGGGTTTGGCCACCGATGGCCAAGGACGCCAGCCCGGGCGAGAGCCGGTGGCGCACCGGCCGCAGCCGTTGCCCGCCGAACTGGCGTTGGCGCGAACGCGCCCGCCACTCAAGCCCCAGCAGCACCAGAGCCAGCAACAGGCCGATGGAGGCCAACTGGGCCGCGGCCGGCAACGAATACAGGCCGAACCAGGTCTTGTAGACCGCCGTGGTCAGGGTATCGACGCCGAACAGGCTGACGGCGCCGAATTCTGCCAGGGTTTCCAGCAGGGCCAGGCCCAGGCCGGCCATCAACGCCGGCCGCAGCAGGGGCAGGCGCACGCGCCAGAAGGCCCGCCAGGGCGACATGCCCAGGGTGCGCGCCGCCGCGACGGGATCATCGCCCTGGCGCAGCAGCACCGCACGCACGGTCAGATACACATACGGGTAGAAGCACAGGGTCAGCATCGCCGCTGCCCAGCTCAGTCCGTAGGGCGAAAACAGCGCCGTGCGGGAACCGCTCCATTCCCGCCACAGGCTTTGTACCGGCCCGGCGTAATCGAGCAGGCCGATGGCGACGAAGGCGACGACGTAGGTCGGCAGGGCCAGCGGCAGAAGCACGGCCCAGTCGAACAGGCGCCGGCCGGGATAGTCGCAGCGGGCATTGAGCCAGGCGCAGGCGGTACCGATCAGCGTGCAACCCAGGCCGACGCTGGCCATCAGCACCAGCGTATTGCTGGTGGCCAAGGGCAGGACATGGGCCAGCAGATGCGGCCAGACATCGGTCACCGGCGTCATCCAGGCACCGGCCAGCCCCGCCAAAGCCAGCAGCAGCGGCGTACAGGCGAGCAGGGCCAGCCCGGTGATCGCCCAAGCGCGCAGCCCGCGCCGCGGACGAGTCGGCATGGCAACGGCCCGCCAAGACTCCTCCGCGGTCAGGATCAGCGCCGGTCCAGCTACCGGACCGGCGGTCATTGTCGGCGTATCAGCGATAACCGGCACGGTCCATCAGACGCACCGCCGCAGCCTGCAACCGGCCGGCCGAACTGATGTTGCGATCATCGGGGCGGAACGTGCCCCAGGCCGCCACTGCGGCATTGGCCGCCACCTCGGGATTGACCGGAAACTCGAAATCGATGTCCGCGAACAGGCGCTGGGTCGGCTCGCTGAGCATCCATTCGATGAAGCGCTGTGCCAGCTCCGGCTGTTTGCTGTGAACCGCGACCCCGGCACCGGTGACATTGACATGGACCCCGCCCTGGCCTTCGCCCTGGTTGGGATAGAAGATCGCCACCGGAATCGGACCCTGGCGATTGACGATGCGGCCGTAGTAATACGTATTGACGATGCCGACATCGCACTGGCCGGCGGCGATGGCATTGATCACCGCGTTGTCGTCGGTGGTCGGCGGTGCGGCCAGATTG
The DNA here is from genome assembly GCA_964624575.1 of uncultured Rhodanobacteraceae bacterium. Classification (GTDB taxonomy): domain Bacteria; phylum Pseudomonadota; class Gammaproteobacteria; order Xanthomonadales; family UBA2363; genus Pseudofulvimonas. The sequence goes on from CAZUZT010000077.1 coordinate 4,757, forward strand.
GCGACCCAGCCGCGTACGATGCGCTCGGCTTCCTGTTCGCCATGGCGATCGATCAGCACCGCCACCAGCGACTGGTTGTAGACCTTCTTGCTGGTGCGCAGGCACAGCCGGCCGCGCCACTTCTCGTCGGCCAGGTCCTCGTAGGTGGACAACTCCTGCGGCTGCACGCGCTCGGTGGAGTGGACGATGACGCGGGCGCGCTGGGTAACCGCATACCAGCGGCCGTCCGGATCACGGAAATCCTCCGGCACGATGCCGGCCAGCGTCGGCGACTGGATCGGCGCCAGGGCGCCGCGCTGCGTGGCATGCCACAGGTTGCCGGCGTCGACGGTGACCATGACATCGGCACGGCCTCGCTCGCCCTCGGCCAGGATGCGCTCGGTCAGCACCTGGGCCTGATCGGTGAGCAGCTGGACCTTGATCCCGGTCTGCTCGGTCCAGGCCTCCAGGATCGGCACGAACAACGGCTCGCGCCGTTCCGAATACACCACCAGGGCCTCATCGGCGCGGGCGTTGAGGGAGCAGGCCAGCGTGGCAGCGGCGGCTGCCAGGACCAGGAAACGTCTCATGGGAACTCCGGAGCAGTAATACGAATGGTTCGCATTAACGCACAAGCAGGGCAGCCGCGCAAGCGATCGCGGCCAGGTTGGTTCGGCCCGGCAGGACCGGCCGCCACCGGCGGCAGGCACTGGAAAACTCCACCGAGCCGACACCATCACAGGCTCGCGGGCAGTTAACATCGCCGCTTCCCGGGCCACGCCGCGAGCGCCCCGGCAGCAGTCGATCGGTGCCCGCGCACTGCCCGGCGCCGGCCACCGCGACATGGCCCTGCGCCACCGATGATCAGGAAAACGATCCGCGATGAAATCCGCCCTCCAGTCCGGCCTGTGCGTGCTCGCCCTGAGCGGCGGCCTGCTCAGCCTGTCTGCGTTCGCCCACGCGGCAGCCAGCCCGGCCCGATCCGTCCCGGAACCGGTTTCCGGCAACGCCGCCGATGATCCCCTGGATCAAGCCGCCCTGGCCCGTGCCGCCACCCTGCGCGACCAGGCGCTGGCCGGCAGTGGCGCCTACGCCATCGTCCAGGAGCTGACGACACAGATCGGGCCGCGCATGGCCGGCAGCCCGGCCGATGCCCGGGCCGTGGACTGGGCCGTGGCCAGGTTCAAGGCGATGGGCTATGACCGGGTCTGGACCGAGCCGGTCACCTTCCCGGTCTGGCAGCGCGGCGTGGAAGTGGCGCGGGTCATTGATCCGTTCCCGCAGTCATTCGCGATCGCCGCCCTGGGCGGCTCGATCGGCACTCCGGAGGAAGGAATCACCGGCGAGGTGGTGGCCTTCGACACCTACCAGGCGCTGCTTGCCGGCACCCGCGAGCAGGTCGAAGGCAGGATCGTCTACATCGGCAACCGCATGCAGCGGGCGCGCGACGGCAGCGGCTATGGCGAAGCGGTGATCGCCCGCAGCCGGGGCGCATCGCGCGCCGCGGCCCTGGGAGCCCAGGCCCTGCTGATCCGCTCGATCGGCACCGCCGCCGGCTCGCGCACGCCCCATGCCGGCATGCTCAGCTATGACATCGCCTTGCGCCGGATTCCCGGCGCCGCCCTGTCCCAGGCCGATGCCGACCTGCTCGAGCACATGCTCCAGGGCAATGAGCCGGTGCAACTGCAGCTGCGCATGGGCGCCGGTGAACGTGGCCACTACACCAGCCACAACGTCATCGCCCAGGTCGATGGTCGCGGCGACAGCGACCGCTTCGTGCTGATCGGCGCGCACCTGGATTCGTGGGATCTGGGCACCGGCGCCCTGGACGATGGTGCCGGCCTGGCGATCACCATGACGGCCGGCAAGATGATCGCCGACCTGCCGCGCAACCAGCGCCCGCGCCACGGCCTGCGGGTGGTGGCCTGGGCGGCCGAGGAAATCGGCCTGCACGGCGCCCGCCAGTACGCCCAGGCCCATGCCGGTGCCGTCGACCGGCATCTGATCGGTACCGAATCGGATTTCGGCGCCGGGCCGATCTGGCGTTTCGACACCCGCGTGCCCGAGGCGGCCCTGCCGCTGATGGACCAGGTGCATCAGGTGCTGGCACCGCTGGGCATCGAGCGCGGCCACAACCAGGCGTCGGGCGGACCGGATATCGGCCCGATGCGGCAACTGGGCATGCCCGTGGCCGGCCTGATCCAGGACGGCACCGAATACTTTGACTACCACCACACCGCCAACGACACCCTGGACAAGATCGACGCCGGCAACCTGGACCAGAATGTGGCCGCCTATGTCGCCTTCAGCTATCTGGTGGCCGAGCACGGCATACCCGGACATCCGGATCCGGCGCCACCACAGGTCCAGCCGGCACCAGCCGACAACGACGCCAGCGCCGATCCCGGCTCCGAGCCGCAGGCCGCCGGGCTGCCCGGACCGACGCCAGCCGACCCCGACCGCAGGGTACCGTGACGACCTCTCCCGACACCGGGACCGCAGGCCTGCCGACTGCTTCACACTCACTGCACGAAAGCTGACCCAAAGTGGCCGCAAACCCCCGGTAAACATGGCGAAAAACGGTTCGATACGGTATTGTTGAACCCGTCGCCGGCCTGCCATTCCGGCAGGTCGCGACGCTTGGAGACCCTGGTCGGCATGAACGCCCTGCCACGCCTGATGTGCCTGTTGGCCCTCGCCGCTTTGTCGGCGACGCCAGCCCATGGCCAGGCGTTGACGCCGCTGTTGCCCGACGGCGCCGCTGACCTGGTGCCGGCCACCGGCCTGGCGCTGGATCAAGGCGATGGCCAGCCGGCCCGGTTGCGCCTGGCCCTGGCAGCCGATGGCCGCGTCCACCTCAGTGTCGAACCGCCGTCGCTGGCAGCCAGCCACGACGCCCTGCCGCTGCGGCCAATGCGTCTGCCGCTGCAGCCGGGCACCTCGGCGCCGCAGTACGTGCTTGACCTGTCGGTGGCCGCCGGTCCGGCAGCCGAACAGGATTGTGTGCTCACCGGCACCAGCCTGCACCTGGGCTCGCTGAGCAACTGCGGCCTGACCCTGGCCGATTACGACGGCCTGCCCGGCGCGGTCCAGTCACTGGAACTGGCGCTGAGCCTTCGCGATTCCCGGCAGCGTTTCGGTTTTGATGCCCGCTATGGCCTGGGCTGGCTGGACGCCGCCCGTGGCGACAACCTGCCCGGCGCCTGGCTGATCACCGGTGACCTGTCGCAGGGACCGGGCAACCAGGTCATCCTCCCGGGCCTGACCGGCTTCGGCGAGCAGCTGGCCCTGGTCGGCCAGGACCGCCTCAACCTGGGCGCCTTCCTGCAGCTGGACAGCGGTGTCCGCCTGTATCTGGGCTACGAGCACACCGATGCCCTCAGCGAGTTGTTCCAGCCGGCCTTGCCCTCCTGGCAGATCGGCGCCCAGGACAGCCTGTCACTGGGCCTGGGCCTGGGCCGCTTCCAGGGCACCCTCACCGGGCGGCAGCTGCGGCCGCTGAACCCGCTGCAGGACCAGCAGCAGGGCGCCATCAACAGCCTGGACCTGGGCATTTCCTGGCGCATGCCCTGGCGTGCGGAACTTGAGTTTGGCGCCCGCAACCTGATCGTCACCCCGGCCCAGCCCGAAGCCGGTGACCGCGAGCGGCAGCAGCGCGACCTGCGCGTGCCCTACCTGCGCTACCACCAGGAACTCTGATTCCCGGCCAACGCAGACGCCCGCCGCGGCCGCGGCGCGTCGCCAATGGGTCGGCACTGCGTCACCACTGCATCGGGCCGGTCAAACCTGACTTGGTCCGATCCTGCGGCACTGACACTGCCTGCCCCGCCGCTGATACGCCTCGCGCCAGCGGTAATCACCTACCCCGCAAGTCACCTGCCCGCCGCGCTGGACGCTGCGGTCCAGCCGCGTGGCGCCTCTGCGCCGCGCGGCCTGCATGGACTTACAGCAGCTCACCCTGCCGTTGCTGGCGGGCGTGATGCTGGGCGTCAACGGCCGCCAGGGCGGTCATGTTGACCACGCGCCGCACCGTCGCCGAGGGCGTCAGGATATGCGCCGCGCCCTTGATTCCCAGCAGCATCGGGCCGATAACCACGCCGTCAGTCAGCAGCCGGATCATGTTCAGGGTGATGTTGGCCGCGGCCATGTTCGGCATCACGAACAGGTTGGCCGAGCCGCTGAGCAGGGATTCGGGGAACAGGCGCTGGCGGATCTCTTCGTCCAGAGCGGCATCGCCATGCATCTCGCCCTCGACCTCAAGATCAGGACATTGCGCCCGCAACAGGGCGCTGGCGCTGCGCATCTTGACTGCGCTGGCATCGGTGTGGCTGCCAAAGTTGGAATGCGACAGCAGGGCCACCTTGGGCTCGATGCCGAACCAGCGGATACGCTCGGCGGCCAGCACGGTGCTGCGGGCGATGGTCTCGGCATCCGGATCGATCTGGACATGGGTATCCAGGAAGAAGAACGTGCCCTTGTTGTTGATCACCGCGGTCAGCGCCGCCGGCGACTGCACACCCTCGTCCAGGTCCAGGATATCGAGCATGTAGCGCACGCGCTTTTCGTAACGGCCGACCAGGCCGCAGATCAGGGCATCGGTATCGCCGCGGCGCAACGCCAGTGCGGCAATCGCCGTGCCGCGCGAGCGCACGATGGCCTTGGCGCTGTCCGGCGTGGCGCCCTTGCGCTTCATCAGCGAGTAGTACATCTGCCAGTACTCGTTGAAACGGGCATCGTCATCGATGTTGACCATCTCGAAATCGCGGCCGGCCCGCAGGCGCAGGCCCATGCGTTCGATACGCCGGTCGATCACCGCCGGGCGTCCGACCAGGATCGGCCAGGCCAGGCCTTCGTCGACCACGGTCTGAACCGCACGCAGCACGGTTTCCTCTTCGCCTTCGGCGTACATGACGCGCTTGCGGTCACGCTTGGCGGCGGAGAACACCGGCTTCATCATCAGTCCGGTGCGAAATACGAACTGCCACAGTTTCTCCCGGTAGGCCTCCATGTCCTGGATCGGGCGCTGGGCGACTCCCGAATCCATGGCGGCCTGCGCCACGGCGGGCGCCAGCTCGACCAGAAGGCGGGGGTCGAACGGCTGCGGGATCAGGTACTCCGACCCGAACGACGCGGCCTGGCCACCGTAGGCACTGGCCGAGACATCGGACGATTCACGCCGGGCCAGGGCGGCAATGGCATGCACGCAGGCCAGCTTCATCGCCTCGTTGATGCCGGTGGCCCCGACATCCAGCGCGCCGCGGAAAATGTAGGGAAAACACAGGGCATTGTTGACCTGGTTGGGGTAATCGCTGCGCCCGGTGGCGATGATGCAGTCCGGGCGCACCTGCCGGGCCAGCTCGGGCAGGATTTCCGGTGTCGGATTGGCCAGCGCCAGGATCACCGGCCGCTCGGCCATGGTGGCGACCATCTCCGGGGTCAGGATGCCGCCGGCGGACAGGCCCAGGAAGACATCGGCGCCGGCGACGATATCCGCCAGGCTGCGCTTGTCGGTATCAAGGGCATAGCGACGCTTGTCCGGATCCAGATCATCCCGGCCGCTGTGCAGCACGCCACCGCGGTCGGTGGCCAGGATGTTCTCCGGTTTCAGGCCCAAGGCCACCAGCATGTCCAGGCAGGCGATGCCGGCGGCACCGGCACCGGCCGTCGCCAGGCGGACGTCACCGATGTCCTTGCCGACCACTTCCAGGGCGTTGATCAGGGCCGCACCGACGATGATCGCGGTGCCGTGCTGGTCGTCGTGGAACACCGGCACCTTCATCCGCTCGCGCAGCTTGCGCTCGACGATGAAGCATTCAGGCGCCTTGATGTCTTCCAGGTTGATGCCGCCGAAGGTCGGTTCCAGGCTGGCGATGATCTCGACCAGCTTGTCCGGGTCGCGCTCGTCCAGCTCGATGTCGAAAACGTCGATGCCGGCGAACTTCTGGAACAGCACGCCCTTGCCTTCCATCACCGGCTTGGAGGCCAGCGGAC
>CAZUZT010000078.1:0-1289 GCA_964624575.1 uncultured Rhodanobacteraceae bacterium
TGGTGGTCGCCGGAACTGGATGACGCCAGCCGCCTGCGCGAACTGGGCCGGCATCGTTTGTGGCCACATGCCCGGCTGCTGTGCGAGCGCGGCCTGATCCCGGAATCCCTGCTCGCCCCGGCGCTGGCACTGGCGGCGCCGATGCGCGCGCGCATGGCGGTGCGCGCGGCCGAAGAAGAACGGGTGACGGCGGCGCTGGCCGCGGACGGATGTCCGTTCCTGGTGCTCAAGGGCTGCCTGCTCGCACACGTTCTGTACGGGGATCCGCAGGACCGCTATCGCGAGGATCTGGATATTCTTGTCCGCCCTGGCGATCAGGCCCGGGCCGAAGCGGTGCTGGCCGATCTGGGCTACCGGCCCAGCCAGCCGGTGGCCGGCGGATCGCCGATGACCCAGCGCCAGTGGCTGCGCCAAGAGCCGGGGCCGGATGGCGGTCACTTCGTTGATCTGCACTGGGATCTGCGCAACCACCCGCGACTGCAAGGGCGCATCGATTTCGAGTGCCTGGCCGCCGCCGCGCAGCCCCTGCCGGCACTGGCGCCGGGCGTGACGGGGCCGGGCCATGGCCACGCGCTGCTGCACGCGGTGATGCATCATTTTGATCATCACGGCCAGGAACCGGCCGATCAGGAGCTGCTCGACATCGACCTGCTCTGGCGCAGCCTGTCGGTGTCGGCGCGCGAGGCCCTGGTGATCCAGGCCCGGGAACGGGGCCTGTCCGGCCTGCTCGGCGCCGCGTTGGTTCAGTCGCGCTCGCGCTTCGCCACGCCGGTGTCCGAAAGCATGCTGACCGGTTTGAAACACGAGGGCGCCGGGCAGGCGGCAACGGCCCTGCTGGCGGTCCGGCACAGCCGGTTGCGGGCACACTGGCTGGCCTGGCGCAGCCAGCCCGGCTGGCACGCGCGCTGGCGCCATTTTCGTGCCCTGCTGCTGCCGCCGGCGGCCTACATGCGGCACAACTACCGGCAAGGCTCGCGCCTGGGCCTGCCCGGCCTGTACCTGCAGCGGCTGCGCCAGCGCCGGCGCCGCTGAATCGGGTCACAGATCACAGTTTTCCGGTTGTACTGGCCGGACAAGGCTGTTATTTTTGCCGCTGCAACCCAGCAAGGGTTTGCGCCGTTGGTGGCGCTGTTGGGGGAGGCAGGGCACATACCGCCCGCCCGCTGCTTCGATGCAGCCGGCTCACAGTGTCCTGATGGACTGCTGTCAACTTTGGGGAGCAAGCACGTCATGCGCATACGGACCAGTTCGTGTTCCGATCGGGCGCCTATCCGCCGCCCACGTCATTT
>CAZUZT010000078.1:1389-10540 GCA_964624575.1 uncultured Rhodanobacteraceae bacterium
TTTGAGGTGTACACCTCGGCCAGCCAGTGGTCCAGCTACGAACGGACCGGCCAGACCAACAACGCCACGCAGATGATCGACTTCGAGTTCAGCGGCTTCACGCCGCAGGGCAACAATGGCACCTCGGGCGCGGATTTCAGCAATGTCGGCGCCATCCGCATGAGAGTGGAAGGGATGGAAGAAGACGCCGACCTGGTGATCACCGGCGCCCTGACCAACTGCGGCTTCGATTTCGGCGATGCGCCGGACCGCCGCACTCCCCCGATCAACACCACCAGCTCCTTCTATCAGACACTGCTGGCACCGGCTCCGGGACTGCAGGAGGGTGCCCACCATCAGATCGGTGGCCCGTGGCTGCCTTCCGGTCCGACTGCCGGCGCCAACGACACCGACGCCGAGAACGACGGCCAGCCGACGCCGGGCGCCGATGGCGACGACAACGATGGCAACGATGACGAGAACGCCGTCACCCTGCCGACGTTGCCCTATCCGCACAATGAACCGCCGCATGGAGCGATCGTCTGTGACGGTCTGCAAATGCCGTCGGCGACCTACTGTGCGGCGGTCAATGTCGCCAACCCCACCGATCAGGCGGCCGCGCTGGTGGCCTGGCTGGATTTCGACGGCGGCCGGGATTTTGACAACACCGCATGCGACAGCTCCGGCACGGTGATCCTGTATGGCTGTGACCGGGCCGCCGCCCAGCTTCAGGTCGGCAACACCGGCCTGCACCAGATCAATAATCCCGGGGCTCCCTGCGCACCGGGCGGCAGCTTTGCCGCCGGCAACGTGCCGGCTGGCTGTGCCGGCACCGTGGTGGTGACCTGGAACCTTGCCGGCCTGGGCGATGGCGACATTACCGTCAGCGAAACCTATGCCCGTTTCCGCATCAGCACCGACCCGGCGTTCAAATCCAACCCCCGGCCCTGGGGTTATGCCCGCGATGGCGAGGTCGAGGACTACATTCTGGAAGCCGGCACGGTGCCGGTGAGCCTGGCTTACTTCAACAGCCAGATGGCCCGCAACGGGCTGCATCTGACCTGGTCGACGGTCTCGGAAAGCGAGAACCTGGGCTTCTGGATCTGGGGTGACCGCGGCAACGGCATGGAACTGCTGACGCCGCAGATGATTCCGTCCAGCGCCGCCGACCTGGCTGATCCGCAGGACTACTCGGTGGTGATCCCGCAGCGTCTGGCGGCCGGTGTCACCGAGCTGGCGGTGTTCGCCGAGGATGTGTTCGGCAAGCAGGAAGTCTATGGCCTGTTTGCACCAGGCCAGCGCTACGGCAGACAGGATTCGACTTCACTGATTGACTGGCAGCCGATCACGCAGCAGGCCCAGGTGCGCCAGGATCTGCTGCGCCGTGCCGACGCCGGCCGCGGCGCCCTGGTGCGGGCAGTGGACTTTGAAGCCAGCGGCATCGGCATGCAGCGTATCGACCATGCCGCGTTGATGGCGGCCGGCCTGGACCTGCGCGGCGTGGCACTGGATTCGATCGCGGTCACCTTGGATGGCGAGCCGGTATCGCGTCATGTCCATGCCGGCAGCAATACGCCGGGCCGGGCTCTGCAAACCAATCGCCAGGACAACCGTTTCAACGAAGGCACGGTCATCGATTTCTGGGCTGAAGCGCCGGTACAGCCGGATGCCCGCTACATCGCCAACCATGTCTACCGCGTCCAGGTTGATCCGCTGCTGGCACGGGCGGTCGCGCATCCGCCCGCTAACCGGGCCGGCAAATCGCCGACCTTCCACATGCGCCACCTGCGCATGGCCGAAAACAACGGCCAGCATGTGATCAATCCCAACGACGACCAGTGGTTCGCCGCCGAATTGAGCGCGCTGCAGCATGGCAACTTCAGCAACCACCACATCTCCCGGTTCCAGGTCGATGCCGGCCTGGTGACGGGCGAGCAGGCGCGGCTGCAGGTGGTGGTCGGCGGCAAGACCGACATGCCGCGGTATCCGGATCACCATGTCCAGGTCCGGGTCAACGGCGTACTGGTGGCCGACGAGACCTTTGATGGCCAGGTCAGCCATCTGATCGAGGCCACTTTCCCGGCCAGCCACCTGAAGCCGGGCGAGAACCAGGTCGAGGTGCGCCTGCCGGCGACCTGGACCGATATCGTGCTGCTGGATTCGGTGGACCTGCACTATCCGCGCCATGTCCGGGCCGAAGACGGCCGGCTGCTGATCGACGGCATTGCCGCCAGCAGCCGCCTGGATGTCGGTGGCCTGCGGGTGGGGCAGACGACGCTGGCCTATGGCTGGGATGGCAGCCAGCTGCATCTGCTGACGCCGGTCGCGCCGAGCCCGACCGCGGGCGAACCGGTTCCCGGCACCGCCACCTTTGTCACGCCGGGACGTGCCGGCATGTCGTATTGGTTGTCGGCGCCGGCCCAGATCGAGCGGCCGCAGTTGCGGGGGGCAGTGACCGGCATGGCCGAAGACCTGCTCGCGCAGCCGGCCGATCTGCTGGTCATCGCCCATCCGGCCTTCCTGCCGGTATCGGCCGATGAGCCGCATCCGCTGAACGACTATGTCAACCACCGCCGGGCCCAGGGCTGGACCGTGGCGGTGCACGACATCACACAGATCCAGGCCCACTTCGGTGGTGGCATGGCGCTGCCGCAGGCGCTGACCCGGTTCCTGGCGGCGGCCGATGACGCTTTTGACTACAGCCATGTGCTGCTGGTTGGCGGTGACAGCTACGACTACCACGATTACCTGAATCTGGGCAGCCTGAGCTTCATTCCCACGGTCTATGCCCCGACCTCGCGCATCCGCCATACCCCCAGCGACGGCCTGCTCGCCGATCTGGATGGTGACGGCATCAGCGACAAGGCGCTGGGCCGCTGGCCGGTGCGGACCCTGGCCGATCTGGTGGCCACCGTCGACAAGACCATGGCCTGGGAGCAGGGCGACAGCGGCGATGACCGGGCGGTATGGGTCAGCGACCTGGACGATCCCAACCAGCCCTCGTTCGGGGACCAGTCCGAGCGCATGATCGACCGGCTTGCTGACGGCTGGGATGCCGACCATCTCCGGCTGGAGGAGTTTGAAGGCGATTACGGGCAGGCCCGGCAGACGTTCTTCGATGCCCTGCTTGGTGGCCGCACGCTGTCCGGCTTCAGCGGCCATGGCTCGCCGGTGATGTGGTCGCAGCAGGGCCTGTTGCAGCCCAATGACCTGGCCGGGTTGGACAATCGCGGCGCGCCGACCCTGATCGGCACCCTGGCCTGCTACACCAGCTACTTCGTCTCGCCCTATGCCAACACCGTGGCCCATCGCTGGATGAACGGCTACCTCAAGGATGCCGGCGGCCAGGTGATCTCCGGCGCCGGCAACGGCGCGGTCGCCATCCACGGCGCCGCGACCCTGTCCAGCTACCAGCAGAACGAGGTCTTTGCCGCCGCGGTGCTGGCCCGTCAGCAGGCCGGCGACACCCTGGGCGAGGCGGTTCTGGCCGCCCGCCGTCAGGCGGCCGGTGCCAACATCCATGATCTGGTGACCAACTGGATCCTGCTGGGCGATCCAACACTGCGCCTGGAGCACTGAGCCTGCGCCCCGGACCCGACTTCGCGTCGGGTTCCGGGGCCGGCAATCCGGCCGGCGCCGGGCCAGATCACCTGCCGTCCGGGAAAGAGCCTGCGCCGCTGCCGCGCCGCAGCATCCTCCCCAGCCCTTCTTGCGAGAAGGAGGGAGCACAATCAGGTCTCTGTTTGCCAATCGGCACCCATGAATCGCGGCCTCCGGGCCGCGATTTTCGTTTCTCGCCGAGGAATCGCTGCCAGGACGCGCATCCGGTGCGCTGCCCCGACCGTTGTGCATTTGCCGCAACTTACGCGGGCGCGAGGCCGTCAGCTTCGCCAGTGGCGTTGCCAGAGCAGCCACCCGGCACATTGGCCGAGCACCAGTTGCTGCGTCGAGCTTGTCTGTTCCTGCGCCAGCACCCCTTGCACCCAGCCCGGATCGACCAGCGCCTGCCAGGAATCGTCCTGGTCGAGCAGTTGCCGCAGCTCCTCGCGATGACGCTGGAAGCCGGCGGCCAGAAAACGGTGCAGCAGGCCGGTGCGCCCTTTACGGCGGATGGCCTCGGGCAGCCGCCCGCGCATGCTTTCGCGCATCAGGTGCTTGTCCGGGTGCAGCCCCAGGCTGGTGTGGATCGGCAGTGACAGCATCAGCTCGACCAGGCCCTGGTCATGGAACGGATCGCGGCGGTCGACACCGTGCCGATGGGCGGCGATGTTTTCCTGCGCCCGGCCAAAGGCCATGCGCGGGCCGAGCAGTTGCCAGGCGTAGTCCGGCCACGGGTGCTCGGCCAGCGCGGGCGGGATCGCGGCATCGGGAGCCAACAGGGCGCGCGTCTGGTCACTGAGCCAGGGTGCCGGCGGGCGTCGTCCCCGGCCCGGCAGCCAGGACAGCAGGCGTCGGACTTCGGGTTGTTGCAAGGCGCCGCGCCAGCCGCACTGGCGCAGCAGGTGCCGCACAGCGTGCAGCAGTTGCCGCCCCTGCCGGCGTTGCAGCAGGTCGAGCAGGCGCAGCGAGCCGGGTGGATAGATCAGATCACCGGCATTGCCGTTGAGCACGATCCGGCAGCCGGCCTCGGCGGCCAGGCGGTAGCACGCGTCCATCAGGCCGCGGTAGGGGTTGAAGTGCGGCACTTCCGGATTGATCGCGCTGCCGTCCAGATTGCCGAACGGCAGCGCGGCGGTGCCGTCAAAGCGCAGCGGCTGCAGACCCAGGTGGCGGCAGGTCTGGTCGACCCACGCGGTTTCATCGGCGTCCGGAAAGCCGGGCAGCGACCAGGTCACCGGCCGCAGGCGTTGCCGGCCGGCCAGCAGCCCGGCGGCGACGGCGGCCACGGACGAGGAATCCATGCCGCCGGAGAGCATGATCGCCACCGGCGCGTCATCGGCCAAGGCGTCAGCGATGGTGACCTGTACCGCGTGCTGGAAGGTGTCGGCAAAGCGCTGCCCGGCTTGGGCCTGGCTGATCGTCATGTCGACCGCGGGCGGCTCGATGGCTGCCGGCTGGATGCGCCGATGCTGGCCGCTGGCTTCCAGGCAGGTGCCGGCGGGAAGCTCGGCGATGCCCTGGAACGGGCTGTGGCCGACCGGCGGCGGCATGCGCAGGGCGACGACGCTGGCCAGGTAGGCCGGATCGGCGGCAAAGCGGTAGCGGCGCAGGGCGGCGAGGGCGGCGGCACTGCCGGCAGCGGCACGCCAGTGCCCGTCCGCCGCCTGGTGATGATAGGCACTGCGTCCACCCAGGTGGCTGCGGTAGAGCAGCCAGCGGCCCTGCTGCGGCCAGACCGCGCAAACGGCAAAGCAACCGCGCAACGATGTCAGTGCCTGGGCGCCATCGGCCAACAATCGATCGGCAATCAGGCGGGCAGGGTGGTCGCGGGACGCTGCACGGTCGCCACCGGTGGTTTCCGTGTCCAGCTCCAGATAGCCGTCCAGGGCCAGCCAGAAGGGGCCGGCGGCGCCGTGCGTTCCGGCCGGCAGATCCAGCCGGCAGGCGATGTCGGCATTGGCAAGGCGCAGGCGGAAACGGCCGCAGGACCAGTCCACGGCGGCCGGGCCGGCCAACGGGGTGCCCTGCACATGTTGCGGGCGGATCAGGTCCTGCCAGGCGGGTGGCTGTCCGGAGCGCTGTTCGACCAGCAGGAAGGCCACGCGCTCAGTATCCGGATGACCAGTCAGAGAACGGGGTCGTCGGCAGAGTGCTGGCTGGCTTGGCTGCTGCGTGCGCTGTCATGGTCACGGGCGCACGCTGATGCGACCTGCGCAGGCGACGAAACGGTGGCAGGTTGCCGGCCCGACAGTGGGTGACGGCCGTTGCCGGATCAGGTCGTGGCGTGACCGGCCAGCGGAAGACTGGTCAGCCCACCCACTCGTCGGCTTCGCGCGAACGCACGTCGTCGTCATCCCGCCAGACGCCGCCGCCGGGCTCTTCGCTGCCTACGGCGCCGGAATCGCCACCACCGACGGAGCCGCCCAGGGTGATCAGGCGCAGGGCATTGATTTCAACGGTGGGCGGCGCGTAGGAAAGACGCTGAAACGCGTCAGCGCCCGGCACCGGGCTGGTCTGTTCGTCGGCTTTCATGGTTTTCCCCTATGGCTCTATTCGTGAATAGAGACTCGCGTGCGGAGTATGCCGCGGCTGTGATCAGAACGCCAGTATTTCGAGCAGCCGTTCCCAGTCTCGTGCCGGCGCCCGCACCAGGTCGTGACCGGTGCCGACCGCGGCTGGCACGACCTGCTGCAACAGGGTATTTGCTGTCGCCATCAATGCCTTGCGTTCGACTGGAAAGGCCGCGGACAGGAGCAATGGCATCGCCGCCCGGATGAGGCCGGCCAGGGCAGCGGCCGGGGTTTCCGGCTGGCATCGCGTGGCCTCCGGTCGCGGCCGGTCCGGTGCCAGCAGCCATAGGTGACCGACATGCGCGGATGGGGGAAAGCGCGGGTCGGGCGCCTGATCGATGGCAAACAGCTGCCGGTGTTCGGTATCGGCATTGCCATCGGCACCACCATCGCCATCGTCGGCATTGAAACCGGCATCGGCACCGTTGTCGGCGGCTGCCGCGCGGTCCAGACCCGCCCTGGGCAGCAGCCAATCCCGGACGTGGCCGGCGCGGATTGCCAGGTAGCCGCGCAAGCGCTCGATCCGGCAGTGGCCATCACTGCCGGCAGCCAGCAGCAGCCAGTCGTCGCTGACCACCTGGTGGCCGGCGGCCAAGGCCGACAGGGCCAGGGTGGACTTGCCGGCCATGCGTTCGCCCAGGGCCACGATGCCCTGGCCGTGGGCGACGATACCGGCGGCATGCAGCGCGAACACGCCGCTGCGCGCCCATTGCTGGGCCAGGCACAAATACAGGCTTTGCGGGAAATGCGTGGCCGCGGTGTTCTGGCCGGCGCCGCGATGAAGCCGGGCAGGCTGGCCGCTGGCCAACTCCACCCGGTCGGCACCCAGTTGCAGGGAGCGGGCATCGGCTGGCGCGGCCGGCAATGGCTCGACATCCGGGTTGTCGATGACGATGGCTTCGGGCGAGGGCGGGCTTGACCAGGGTTCGGTACCGCCGGCGGGCGCCTGGAACAGGGCCTGCAGATCAACCGCGGCCAGGCCGGTCACGGTGAGCCGGACCGGCATTGCCTGGCAGATCAGCTGGCAGGCCGGGCGGCCGTCGGTCGAAGGCAAGGGCAGGATGCGCACGCGGTCAGGCTCTGGGGTGTCTTGCACGATGGCTGGGGCGGCTTCATTGTGCCCGTTGCCGGCGGGTTGCTGCCGGCGCAGTTTTTTTCCGGCTGCGCCCGTTGGCGACTGTCGATGGCACCCGGCGTGGCGCAGAGGGTGGCTGCTGTCCACGAAACCCGCAGCCCGCAGCCGGCAGTCCGTTTCCTTGCGGCGCTGTCCGGACCGCCGACCACTATTGGGAGTCAGATGCATGGATGAACGAATCAGGGCCATCGCCCGCGGTCTGCAGGATGGCCGCCTGAGCCTGAACCGGCTGGCTGATGGCAGTGGCGTGGTGGTCGATACCGTGCCCGAGAACCTGTGGACGATGAATGCCACGGCGATGGCGATCGTTGATGCGGTGCACGAAGGTGCCGAGGGTGTCCAGGAGATTGCCGATCGGCTGGTGCAGCGCTTTCAGGTCGATGCCGCCCGGGCGCGGAGCGACGTGGACCAGTGCCTGGATCGTTTGCACCAGGCCTTGTCGACCGCCTGATCGGCACCCGCCGGCACCGCCACCGTCAGGATCTGCCGAACGGACGCCACCAGGATCGCGGTTGCCGCTGCAGGGGCGCCAGTGCCTTGGCCAGCAGGCTGCGATCCACATCCTGGCCGGTGATCAGGGCCTTGGGATGGGTGCGCACCAGCAGCCGGGCCAGCTCCGGGCTGGTCCAGCGGGCGACCATGTCGCGGCCCAGGCTGAGCTGCGGAATCCGGCGCCGGTCGCGATGGGCGTCGGAAGCCATGACGTGAATCCAGCCATTGACGATCATGGTTCGGGCCGCCTCCTGCGACGTGCTGCCGAAGGCGCCGGTGCAGGACTGGGCGGTGA
Organism: uncultured Rhodanobacteraceae bacterium; assembly: GCA_964624575.1. GTDB lineage: Bacteria > Pseudomonadota > Gammaproteobacteria > Xanthomonadales > UBA2363 > Pseudofulvimonas. The sequence continues at coordinate 9,461 of CAZUZT010000078.1, forward strand.
CCTGGCCCAGGCAGCCGCGGTCGACCCAGTCACCGAGCCGTTCCGGGCTGGCGGCCAGGGCGCGGTTGCGTTCGGGGTGGGCAATGACCGGCGTCAGGCCCATCGCCAGCAGATCGTCCAGGATCTGGTCGGCACCGACCGGCACGGTGAACACCGGCAGTTCCACCAGCACCGCGCGGCCGCGATCGGCAATGGTCATGGCCTGGCCACGCTCGAGCGCCTCGGGCAGTTCGGGCACCAGGTGCAGCTCCGAGCCGGGCAACAGCCGCACGCCGATGCCGTTGGCCAGGGTCAGCTTCTTGAACGCCGACACCGCCTGCCGGATCCGGTCGGCCGGGTTCAGGTAAACGCCGTTGAGATGGTGTGGGGTCAGTACCACCGAGCGGATGCCGTCGGCCTGGGCCAGCCGCGCCATCGCCAGGGCCTGCTCGATGGTCTTGGCGCCATCGTCGATGCCCGGCAGCATGTGGCAGTGCAGGTCGATGAGGGCCATCAGCGCCGGTCCGGTCCAGCCAATGCCAGGGTCCGTGCTGCGTCCGATGACCAGGCCACCGGCGAGAACCGGGTGCTGACGTCGGCGGCTTCGCCGATCGGCACGCCTTCGTATTCGACCCAGGCGTGGCCGTGGCTGGTGCCGTCTTCGATCCGCACGCCGATACGCATCTGGGCGCGCAGGCCGGCCCGGCCCAGCCAGTGCCACAGGGCCAGGGACCAGGACAGGCAATGGGTGCCGGGAATCCGGGCAGCGGCCCGGCGCAGGGCCCGGCTGCGCGCCTGCCACACGACGGCATCGAAGCTGGCGCCGGGATGGCTCCGGGGATCGGGATGGCGTTGCTGCAGGCGGCGCTGGCAGCCGGCAATGCCATGGCGGGCCAGCAGCAGGCGGATGTGCAGCAGGCGCGGGATCACCCGCAGCGCCGCGCCGGCCTCGGCGATTGTCCGCGCCACTGTCGGCGCCAGGGTCCGCGTCGGGGCCGGTGGTTGGCCGATGACCGGGCCTGGAGCTTGCCGGCTGCTGTGCTGTGCTTGCGGTCGGGTGGTCAAAGCGGGGCCTGGACGATGGCGGATGGCTGAGCTGGG
>CAZUZT010000079.1:0-10381 GCA_964624575.1 uncultured Rhodanobacteraceae bacterium
AAGGCGACCAGGTGATGGCGATGTTCGCCGAGCACATGGGCGTGAAGGTGATCCGGGTCGATGCCGCCGAGCGCTACTTTGCCGCCCTGGCCGGCATCACCGACCCCGAAGCCAAGCGCAAGATCATCGGCAACCTGTTCGTCGAGATCTTCGAAGAACAGGCCGGCACGCTGGCCAATGCCCGCTGGCTGGCGCAGGGCACGATCTACCCCGATGTCGTCGAATCGGCCGGCGCCGGCACCGGCAAGGGCCACCTGATCAAGAGCCACCACAACGTCGGCGGCCTGCCCGAACACATGAACCTGGGCCTGGTCGAACCGCTGCGCGAACTGTTCAAGGATGAAGTGCGCCGCATTGGCACCGAACTGGGCCTGCCGCACACCATGGTCCATCGGCACCCGTTCCCCGGCCCCGGCCTGGGCGTGCGCATCCTGGGCGAGGTCAAGGCCGACTACGCGTACCTGCTGGCCCGCGCCGATGCCATCTTCATCGAGGAACTGCGCAAGGCCGATCTCTACGACAAGGTCAGCCAGGCCTTCGCCGTGTTCCTGCCGGTGAAATCAGTGGGCGTGGTCGGCGACGCCCGCGCCTACGAGTGGGTCATCGCCCTGCGCGCCGTGGAGACCATCGATTTCATGACCGCCCGCTGGGCGCCGCTGCCCTGGGACTTCCTGGGCACCGTCTCCAACCGCATCATCAACGAAGTGCCCGGCATCTCGCGCGTCGTCTACGACATTTCAGGCAAACCGCCTGCGACGATCGAGTGGGAGTGACGACAAAATTGCCGATGCGAAGGCGCTGGATTCCACCGTCACCCCGACATAACTCTTGCCAAATCGTTATCGATGCGGTGCGAGTAAGATCATGAGCGCGACCACCACTCTTTCGAGCAAATATCAGATCTCAATCCCGAAGGCTGTGCGGGAAGAACAGAATTGGGAGGCTGGGCAGGAGTTCGTCTTCATTCCAAGGGGCAAAGGTGTCCTGGTGATACCGGTGCCTGAACTGGAACAATTGGCCGGAATCGCCGAGGGCGCCCGCACCGACGGATACCGCGACCGCAAGGATCGCTACTGATGGCGGCGGCGCTGCGTCTGGTCGACACCTCGGCCTGGTCGGCAGCGCACTGGGCAAACGCCTGGGTACGAAGATCCCCGACAAGCAGGAATGCATCGTACCGACGATCGTCCAGCTTGAACTCTCGAAATGGCTGGTGCGTGAGCTTGGCGATGACCAAGCCGATCAGATGATCGCGTACACCCGGAAGTGTGTTGTGGTGCCTCTGGATACGTCCATAGCCCTGCTCGCGGGTGAGCACAAATTGCCCCCCGCCGATGCCATCGTTTACGCAACAGCCCGGCACAAGGGAGCGGAGCTGCTCACCTGTGATGCACATTTCCAAGGGCTACCCGACGTGGCATTGTTCGCCAAGGCGACCCGGAAGCATCCGCATACCCGGCCCGGATAGCTCTGCCGCCCGGAAATGCCCGGCTCGGCGCGCCAGATGCACCTCGGCACACCCGCCGGGCTGGGATTCAACTACCGACTGAACCGTGATCTCCGGCCGCTGTCGGCGGCGGCATCGCATTGCCTGCCGCTGCCGGAGGGCGAACGGGTACGCCGCGTGGCTCAGCGCAGCCGGATCTGGCCGGCCTCGAAGGCGCGGCGGCAATCGCTGGCGTCGTGGCGGGTGTCTTCGTCCAGCAGCGGTGTGCTGGTCATGCCGGGGCCGGTGAAGCGCGGGTCGTCGCATTCGCCGTCGTTGGCCCATTGGCTGGCGTCGTCGCCGAATTCGACACCGGCGCTGCTGCCGGCCTGGCTGCGCAGGGTGATGCGGCCGGCATTCCAGGCCTGCCGGCAGTCGGTGGCGTCGGCCAGGATGTCCTGGTCGAGCAGCCGGGTGCTGGTCATGCCCGGACCAGTGAAGCGCGGGTCATCGCATTCGCCATCATTGGCCCATTGGCTGGAATCATTGCCGAAATCCACCGCGGTGGCGTGGGGACTGAACAGCAGGCCGATGGCCGAGCACAGCAACGCCGACAGGCAACGGGAAGCGATCATGGGACTCCTTTCTGGATCGGTCTGGAAGGTGGGCGCGTGCCCGTCAACGTTCCGGTCGCCCGTTGCATCACCCGCGGCGCCGGAGGCTGCGCGAGTCTAGCCCCGGCCAGCGAGGCCGGCAAGCGGTCTTTCAAGGGGGCTCAGCCGACCGGGTAAGCCAGCGATTGCAGGGTCGCCCGGACCGGTTCGGGCCAGCCCTGTGGCGGCGCTGCCGGCATGGTGTCGCGCCATTGCCCCGAGGTGCCCTGGCGGAAGTGAGAACCCGGATCGGGCTGGCCGGCCCGGCGGCCGCTGAGGCGGCTGAAGCTGGCCTGTTCCAGGCATTGGGCACAGACATCGGGGCCGGCCGGCAGGCCAAGAAAGCCGAACAGGGCGGCGGCGCTGGCTTCGGGCTGCTGCTGCAGATCCTCGTAGCGGATCTCGTGCAGGGCGGCACCACTTTGACCTGCCGCCTCACGCACGCTTTCAACGTGCCGGGCCCAGCGCGGCACCAGCGCCTGGGCCAGCCCTGCCGGCGAGCCGTGGGCGAGGGCGAGGCGGCCCGGCTCCAGGCGCTCGCCATGCCACCACATGGAGACGGCGACATCGCGCGGGTCGCGGATGACATGGATGAAGCGCGCCTTGGGAAATGCCTGGTGCAGCTGCGCCAGCCAGTTCAGTTCCGAGGGGGTGCGCACGGCGACGGTGCCGGCGCCGATGCCGGGCTTGCGCCGGGCGATGGCGGCGAACTGCAGCAGCAGGGCGGCGCGGACCAATTCGGCGGCATCGGCGGCATCGATGCCGGGGAAATCCTCCAGCTCCGGGAAACGGCGGTTGTTGCCGGCCAGCAACTGGTTGTACTCGTCCAGCGCCCGGTACAGCAGCCGGCCCAGGCCTTCGGCGAAGTGGCCCTCGCCCAGGCAGGCCGCCTGCGGGTGGGCATCGATCAGGCGCTCGACCCAGGTGGTGCCGGATTTGCCCTGGCCACCGACGAAGGCCAGGGTGCAGCCGGCCAAGGACTGGCCGATGTCGGACAAGCGGGGCAGCAGGGTCGACACGGTCCGGCAACCAGCAAGACGAAAGGGCCGGCCAGTCTAGCCGGATGGGCGATGCCCAGCCGCGGTTCGGCGGCAGGTCCTCGCCGTCCGCTGACCCAGGTCACGGCGGCATCGCGGCGAAGGCAATAGAATCGCGCCGTTCGCGTCAGGAGCTTTTACATGAATGATTTTCAGGCAAACGTGCGCACCGTGCTGGCGCGCATCCAGGACCCGCATACCGGTGTCGATCTGGTCGAATCCGGCACCTTGAAGGGAGCGGTCTGGACCGATGGCCGCGGCCTGGTCGACCTGGTGCTGCCCTACGCCAGCCGCAGCTGGCACGAGACGCTGCGCGGCCAGGTGCAGGCGGCCCTGGCCGAAGCCGGGCTGGACGCTGTGCAGGTGGGTATCGATCAGCGCATCGTTGCCCACCAGGTGCGCGACGGCCTGAGCCCGCTGCCGGAAGTGCGCAACATCATCGCCGTTGCCTCGGGCAAGGGCGGGGTGGGCAAGTCCACCACCTCGGTGAATCTGGCCCTGGCGCTGGCCGCCGAGGGCGCCCGGGTCGGTGTGCTCGATGCCGACATCTATGGCCCCAGCGTGCCGCGCATGCTCGGCGTGTCCGGACGCCCGGACAGCCGCGACGGCAAGCGCATCATCCCCAAGGAAAACCACGGCCTGCAGTGCATGTCGATCGGCTTCATGATCGAAGAGGACACGCCGATGATCTGGCGTGGCCCGATGGTCACCCAGGCTCTGCAGCAGATGCTGGGCGAAACCGATTGGCACGACCTGGATTATCTGATCATCGACCTGCCACCGGGTACCGGCGACATCCAGCTGACCCTGTCGCAGAAGGTGCCGGTATCGGGTTCGGTGATCGTCACCACGCCGCAGGATATTTCCCTGATCGATGCGCGCAAGGCGCTGCGCATGTTCGAGAAGGTGGAGGTGCCGGTGCTGGGCATCGTCGAGAACATGAGCACGCATATCTGCGGCAACTGCGGCCATGTCGAGCCGATCTTCGGCGAGGGCGGCGGCGCGCAGATGGCGGCCGATTACAAGGTGCCGCTGCTCGGTCAGCTGCCGCTGGCGATGGCGATCCGCGAGCAGGCCGACAGCGGCCGGCCAACGGTCATTGCTGCACCGGATTCGGAAGCGGCTGCCGCCTACCGGCATATCGCCCGCAGCGCCGCCGGACGGCTGAGCCGGCGCCCGCGCAGCAAGGCCATGGGCCTGCCCGGCATCGTCATCGAATGAACCGGCCGCTGGCGGCCGCTGCGGCGGCTTCGGTATCCATGCGCGCCTTGCGCTGCCGATCACCTGCCGCGTTGTCGCTGGCGATGCCACCGTCCCTGCGTTGCCAGAGACTGCGATGCCCCAGCCGGCCAAGCCGGCGATACCGGTGGGCAGGTTCTATCGCGGCCGTGCTTGGCCTGCTGCTGGTGACCATCGGTCCGGTCCATGCCGAGACGCCGCTGGTGTTCGCCGCCGCCAGCCTGAAGCCGGCGCTGGACAGCATCGCCGCCAGTCCTGCCGGGCAAGCGCTGGGGCCGGTGCGGCTGAGCTATGCCGCCAGCTCGCAGCTGGCGCGGCAGATCGACCATGGCGCCCCGGCTGACCTGTTCATCAGTGCCGACCAGGCCTGGATGGACTGGCTGCAGGAACGCGGCCGGATCGATGATGCCAGCCGCTTCGACCTGCTCGGCAATGCCCTGGTGCTGGTCGCGCCCGCTGGCCGCTTCCAGGCGCCGGTGGTGCTGGCGCCGGGCGTGGACCTGCTGGTCCGGCTTGGCGAGGACAGCCGCATCGCCCTGGCCGAAACCGGCAGCGTGCCGGCCGGACGCTATGCCCGCGCCGCGCTGGAACGGCTCGGTGTCTGGCAGGCACTGGCGCCGCGCGTGGTCGCCGCCGACAACGTCCGTGCGGCGCTGAACTTCGCTGTCCGCGGTGAAGTGCCGCTGGCCGTGGTCTACCGCTCCGATGCCCGTTCGAACGCTGCCGTTGACGTAGTGGCGACGTTTCCCGCCGGCAGCCACGACGCGATCGTCTATCCAGTGGCCCGCCTGAGGGATGGACCGGCCGCGACCGCCGCTGCGCGCTGGCTGGCGCTGTTGTGCAGCAATGACAGCCGGGTGATCTTCGTTGCCCATGGCTTCGATGTCCTGCCCGATTGTCCGGTTGGAGCACTGGCATCACCGGCGTCATCGACGTACCAGCCGCCCTGATGGCCGAGTGGCTGAGCCCGGCCGACTGGCAGGCGCTGCGCTTGAGCCTGCGCGTGGCCGGGGTCAGCGTGCTGGTGTCGTTGCCGTTCGCGCTGGCGCTGGCCTGGTGGTTGTCGCGCAAACGCGTTCCCGGTCGGCTGCTAGTGGAGGCGGCGCTGTTCCTGCCGCTGACCCTGCCGCCGGTGGTCACCGGCTATGCCCTGTTGGCTGCCCTGGGCCGACATGGCTGGCTGGGCGCGTGGCTGGCCGAGCTGGGCATAGTCGTCGCCTTCCGCTGGACCGGCGCGGTGATTGCCGCCGCCGTGATGGGTTTTCCGCTGCTGGTGCTGTCGATCCGGGTCGCCTTCGATGGCATCGACCGGCGCCTGGAAGATGCCGCCGAAACTCTGGGCGCCAGGCCCTGGCGGCGTTTCATCACCATCGTGCTGCCGCTGTCGGCCAGTGGCATCATCGCCGGCTGCGTGCTCGCCTTTGCCCGGGCATTTGGCGAGTTCGGCGCCACGATCAGCTTCGTCTCCAACATCCCGGGCGAAACCCGAACCCTGCCGATCGCCATCTACGAGCTGATGCAAAGCCCCGGTGGCGAGGATGGCGTGTTGCGCCTGGCCTGGGTGGCGTTCGCCGTCGCCATCGCCGCCACGCTCACCGCCGGCGTGCTCGGCGGCAGCCTGTGGCAACGGCGCCGCCATGATTGAGGTCGAGCTGGGCCATCGCTACCGGGATGGTTTCGGCCTGGAGATCGCCTTCCAGGCCGATGTCCGCTGCCTGGCCCTGTTTGGTGATTCGGGCGCCGGCAAGACCAGTGTCCTGGCAGCGATCGCCGGCCTGTTGCGGCCAGGCCGGGGACGAATCGTGCTTGATGGCCGGGTGCTGCTGGACAGCGCCACCGACGTCTGCCTGCCGGCGGCCGAACGCGGCATCGGTTACGTGTTCCAGGATGGCCGGCTGTTTCCCCACCTGGATGTGCGCGGCAATCTGCTTTATGGCGCCCGGGCGCGGCGGCGACGGCCGGATGATTTCGATGCCATCGTCGAACTGCTGGCCTTGGCACCGTTGCTGACGCGCCGTCCGGACCGCCTCTCCGGTGGCGAGCGCCAGCGCGTGGCGATCGGCAGGGCCTTGCTGTCCGGGCCGGGCATCCTGTTGCTGGATGAACCGATGACCGGCCTGCACCGGGAAGCGGCCGAGCAGCTGCGCCAGCATCTGGTGCGGCTCAAGCAGGCGCTGGCGATGGCGATGGTGCTGGTCTCGCATCATGCCGGCGAGGTGGCGATGCTGGCCGACCAGGTGGTGCTGGTCGCCGATGGCCAGGTTGCCGGCCAGCTGGATCCTGAGACGTTCCGCTTCCGTCACGGCCTGGCACCGGCACCGCCCGGCGCTTGAGGCAAAAAAAGGGGACCGGCGCTGACGACACGCCGGTCCCGTCCGGAATACCCGACGATGCGGGTTGAGGGATCGTGCCGGTGCGCGGGGCGGGATATCCCGGTTGCGCACCGTCGGCAGGGCGGGCTGTCCGGCCGCCGTCCTGCCTGCTGCACCGGCAGGATGCCGCGCTTGCCATTGTGCCGGCCCCCCAAATGGGGGAGAGGGCGCCATCGGGAACGGCGGCCCGGCCCGGAGCCGACACGGCGACCGAGTTGCCTGACTGGCGCCGGTCCGGGGCATTGGCCGGGCCGACGGCCAGCAGTGCCGGTTCCCTATACTTGTGCGCGGTGGCGCCCGGCCCACGGGCGTGCAACAGCAGCCGGCCCGGCCGGGCGCAACAGGAACTTGAACGGATGCGCCGGGTCTGCTGCTCGGCCTCCATGCTGACAGGACGCGGCTAGCGGATGAGCGAAAGGGAAGTCGACCAAAAGCTGGTGGAGCGGGTGCAGGCGGGCGAGATGGCCGCCTTCGATATCCTGGTGCGCAAGTACCAGCATCGGATCCTGGCGGTGATCGGGCGCTACGTGCGGGATTTCGCCGACGCCCAGGATGTCGGCCAGGAAACTTTTCTGCGCGCCTACCGGGCGATCGGGAACTTTCGCGGCGACAGTGCGTTCTACACCTGGGTGTACAAGATCGCCGTCAACACCGCCAAGAACCACCTGGTTGCTGCAAAGCGCCGGCCGCCAACCGATGATGTCGCGGTTGAAGATGCCATGCATTTCAGCAGCGATTCCCAGCTCAAGGACCGGGCCACGCCGGAGAACGAACTGCTGCGCGAGGAAATCGAGCAGCATGTCTACGCGGCGATCCAGGAGCTGCCCGAGGAGCTGGCCACGGCGATCAACCTGCGTGAGGTCGATGGCCTGAGTTACGAGGAAATCGCCGAGGTGATGGACTGCCCGATCGGCACCGTCCGTTCGCGCATCTTCCGCGCCCGCGACGCCATTGACCGCCGAATCCGCCCCTTGTTGTCGGGAAGCTGAGCCATGAATTCCAACCAGATGTTCGAACACCTGTCGGCCATGATCGATGGCGAACTGGATGCCAGCCAGACCGCCTTCCTGCTGCGCCGGCTGGGCCACGATGACGGACTGCGTGCCGCCAGCGGCCGCTACCACCTGATCGGTGATTGCCTGCGCCGCCACCCCGGCCTGGCGCCGGTCGGTGATGGTTTCGCGACACGGATTACCCTGGCCCTGAGCCGGGAGCCGTTCCCGGCTGCCGGCAGTTCCGAACCCGCCGTCCCGGCCCGCGCCGCAGCCGGGCAGTCGACAGCCTGGCTGCGCAGTGCCCGTTGGGCAGCCGGCTTTGCCACCGCCGCCGTGGTCGCTGCCGGTGCATTCTGGCATGTGCAATCGGGCCCTGATGACCGCGCGCCGCTGACCGCGGCCTCGGGCGCCGCGGGTATCGGCTCGGAAGTGGCGGCCTCCGGGGTGCGTATTGATGACCTGCGCCGCCAGTTGCCGCTGCTGCCGGTCTCCGCGCGCCAGTCCCGGCCGCTCAGTGCCCGCGAGTTCGCACCGCAGCCTGATCCGCAGGCCTGGCAGGAAGCCCAGGTGGCACCGCTGCACCTGCCATCCACCCAATACATCATCGTGCTGCCGGCGCAACGCCCGGCTGCCGGCCAGGCCGGCGAGCCGCGCTGACCGCGCTCGCCACCGACATGCACCGTCCCGGGATGATGACCGGCCAGCGCGATCGCAACCGGAACCTGTCTGGCTGTAGCCAACCCGGCTGCTGCCAGGCGGCGGGACCGACCGCCACCCAGGCTGCCGATCTGCGCCTGGGGTACGGCCTGCCGCTGGTCATGATGCTGGCGGCCAGTGGCCTGGCAGCGGCCCTGGGCCACGGTGATGGCCTTGTCGGCCTGGCCGCGGTCATCGGCCTGGCATCCGGTGCCTGGCTGGCCGGGCACCGGCGCCGCCGGCGCGATGCCGGTCACCGCCCGATGTCGCCGATGCCTGCCGTGCAGGCTGCCGGGGCGGACCGCGTCCGCACGCGCGACGTCGGCACGCGCGGCCCCGGTTTGACAAGCCGCTGACAGGGCCCAATGCAAGGTCGGCGGTCGCGCCACGCCATGCTGTTGGCCAGCCACATCAACAACACATCTGTTTCCCTATTACCCAAGGAGCGCCTGTGAATACTGCCAACTGGATGATCCTCCGCGCCGCGGCCCTCGGCCTGGCGGCGATCTTCGGCCAGACCGCGTGTGCCCAGAGTCCGGATCCGGCGGCCACCGCCCCGGCAACCGTGGCCACCCCGCCGGCCAGCCAGTCCGGGGCCGCCCCGGCTGTCACCGGCCTGCCCGATTTCACCGTTCTGGTCGAGCAAAACGCGCCGGCGGTGGTCAACATCCGGGCGACCATCCTGGCCAGCAGCCGGCGCAGCGCCGGCCCGCAGGGGCCGCAACAGGAAATCCCCGAATTCTTCCGCCGCTTCTTCGGCCCGGAGTTCGAGATGCCGCCGGGTGGCGGACGCGACCGTGAATCGGGCGGCTCGGGCTTCATCATCTCGCCCGATGGCTACATTTTGACCAACAACCACGTTGTGCGTGGCGCCGATGAAGTCCGGGTGACCATGACCGACCGCAGTGAACTGATCGCGGAAGTCATCGGCACCGATCCGCAAACCGACATCGCCGTGCTCAAGATCGATGGCGAGAACCTGCCGACGGCACGCATGGGCCAGTCCAGCCAGCTCAAGCCGGGGCAGTGGGTGATCGCCATCGGCTCGCCGTTCTCGTTCGACCACTCGGTCACCGCCGGCGTGGTCAGCGCCACCGGCCGCAGCGTCGGCGGCCAGAGCCAGCAATATGTGCCGTTCATCCAGACCGACGTGGCGATCAACCCGGGCAACTCCGGCGGCCCGCTGTTCAACCTCAATGGCGAAGTGGTGGGCATCAACTCGCAGATCTTCTCCGGTACCGGCGGCTACATGGGCATCAGCTTCGCGATTCCGATCGAGGTTGCGCAGAACGTGGTCGAACAGCTCAAGAACGATGGCCGGGTGCGCCGCGGCCTGGTTGGCGTGCGGGTCCAGCCGGTGACCCGCGAGTTTGCCGAATCCCTCGGCCTGGATCGTCCCGCCGGAGCACTGGTGGCCGAGGTCAGCGAAGACGGTGCCGCCGGCAAGGCCGGGGTCCAGGTCGGTGATGTGATCCTGTCGTTCAACGACCGGCCGGTGGAAACCAGCAACGACCTGCCGCCGATCGTCGGCCTGAGCCGCCCCGGCGACAAGGTGCCGATGGAGATCTGGCGCGAGGGTCGCCGCCGCACGCTGACCGTGACCGTCGGCGAGGCCGAGCAGGATCCGGAAGCCATTGCCGCCGGCAGCAGCCCGGATACACCGGCCACCGGCGCCAACCAGCTCGGTCTGGCGGTGCAGGAATTGACCGCCGAGCAGCGCGAGCGCCTGGGCCTTGAGGCCGGGCAGGGCGTGGTGATCGCCCGCGCCACCGGACCGGCTGCCCGCGCCGGCCTGGCCCGTGGTGATGTCGTGCTGCGCGTGGGCCGTACCGATATCGACGGCGTCCGGGCCTTCGAGCGGGCGGTACGCGATGTCGGCGCCGGCGATTCGGTGATGCTGCTGGCCCGCCGTGACCAGAGCAACGCCTTCTACACCATCACCATCCGCGACAGCGACCGCTGA
>CAZUZT010000080.1:0-10369 GCA_964624575.1 uncultured Rhodanobacteraceae bacterium
ACGGGCATTGACGCGCAGCCACATCGGCGCCGGCTGGTTGCCAGCCTCGACGATCCGTTGCCAGTGATCGGGCCAGTCGCGGCGCAGTTGCGCCAGCCACCAGGCGGGCAGGCCGCTGGCAGCCTGGGGGTCCTTTTCCAGTTCCGGCAGGCGCTGTTCGCGCTCGCGCAGCCAGCGGCGCAGGATGGCGTTGCCCAAACCGGCGTGGCCGGCAAAGCCCAGACCTCTGATGGCGGCCACGGTTTCGCTGACCACGGCATGGGCCGGCATTTGCAGGTCCTCGATCTGGGCCAGGGCGCAGATCAGGGCCGCTTCCACCGGCCGTGCCTTGGCCGGCAACGGCCGGCTCAGCAGGGGTGCCAGAGCCGCCCGCCAGCGCAGGCTGCCACGTACCGCCGCCAGCACAATGGTGTGCAGCAGGGCGCGGTCGCGGGAATCGGCAATGCCCTGTTGCGCCGGCGCCAGCGCCGCCTTCAGCGAGCGCCCGGACAGCACCGCGGCCACGGTCCGTGCCGCCACCAGCCGCACCGATGGCGCCGGGTTCATGCCGGCCGGGCCAGGTCCGGGCGTGCGTTGAGGTAATCGCCGGCGCTGATCCGGCCACGGCCGGGCCGCTGCACGCCGAGTACCCGCAACACCCCTTGGCCGCAGGCAATGTCGATGCCATCGCGGCTGGCGCGCAGGATCGTGCCCGCAGGCTGGTCGTGACTGGGCACGTCAGCATCGGCATCGGCCAGGCTCCGGGCCTGCCAGATGCGCAACCGCTCGCCGGCAATCTCGGCTTCGGTACCGGGCCAGGGCTCGAAAGCCCGGACCTTGCGTGCCAGCTGGTCGGCGGGCTGGCGCCAGTCCAGTTGCGATTCGGCCTTGTCCAGCTTGTCGGCGTAGGTCACGCCGGCGTCATGCTGCGGCACCGCCGGCGGCAACACGCCACCGGTGAGCAGGTGCAGGCCTTCGGCAACCAGTTGCGCGCCCATGTCCGCCAGTCGGTCGTGCAGGCTGGCGCCGGTGTCGGCGTCGGTGATATCGGTGCCTTCGCTGAGCAGGACCGGGCCGGTGTCCAGGCCGGCGGCCATCTGCATCAGGCAAACCCCGGTTTCCTCGTCACCGGCCAGGATCGCGCGCTGGATCGGTGCCGCGCCGCGCCAGCGCGGCAGCAGCGAGGCATGCACGTTCCAGCAGCCGTGGCGCGGAATCGCCAGCACCTTGCGCGGCAGGATCAGGCCATAGGCGACGACGATCATCAGGTCCGGTGCCAGTTCGGCCAGTTCGGCCTGCACCTGGCCATCGCGCAGGCTTTCGGGTTGCCGCACCGGGATGTCGGCAGCCAGCGCCGCCTGCTTGACCGGCGAGGGCGCGGGTTTGCGGCCACGGCCGGCGGGGCGATCAGGTTGTGTGTAGACCGCGCTCAGGGTGTGCCCGGAATCCAGCACCGACGCAAGACTGGGCACGGCGAATTCCGGCGTGCCGGCAAAGACCAGCCGCAAGCGGGTGTCGGGCATCGGTGTCTGCGCCGGTCAGGCGGCGCTGCGCGCGCGTTCGCGTTGCGCCTTGAGCAGCCGCTTGCGCACCAGCTCGCGTTTCAGCGGCGACAGGTAATCGACGAACAGCTTGCCCTCCAGGTGATCCAGCTCGTGCTGGATGCACACGGCCAGCAGGCCGTCGGAGGTCAGCTCAAAGGCCTCGCCGTTGCGATCCAGTGCCTTGACGGTGATGCTGTCGGCGCGCTCGACATCGGCGTAGATTTCCGGCACCGACAGACAGCCTTCCTGGTAAGTCTGGCTGCCCTGGCGGGCGGTGATTTCCGGATTGATCAGCACCAGCGGATCGTCCTTGTCTTCGCTGACATCGATCACCACCAGGCGCTGGTGGACATCGACCTGGGTCGCGGCCAGGCCGATGCCCGGCGCCGCGTACATGGTTTCCAGCATGTCATCGATCAGGGTCTGCATCTGATCATTGATCTGCTCGGCTGCCACGGTCTGCGCCTTGGTGCGCAGCCGCGGATCGGGAAATTCAAGGATGTTCAAGATTGTCATGATGTTCTGCTCCTGCAGCCGATATGCCGGCGCCAGCGCTTGAAAACAAGGCCAGTTTACCCGACATGGAATGAATGACGCGGCCGCTGGCGTGCCCGGCACGCCGGTACCCGCGGCCATTCACCCTGAACTGATTGCAGCAGCCACTACCTTGACCACACCGACTTCACCGCCCTCCGATCCCCGCCCCGTGCCGCCCGAGGCGCCGTTGCCCAGCGACTGCTGCGACAGCGGCTGCGACCCGTGCGTGCATGACAGCTACAGCGAGGAGCTGGCCTGGTATCGCGAGCAGCTGGCGCGCTGGCTGGAGCGCCATCCCGCGGCCGCGCCGACGCCGGATACCGGGACGCCGGAGACCGGCGCGGGCGGCACGAAGTAATCGTGTGCGCTGCGCCGGTTGCAGCCTCAGCCGAGCAGGGTATTGAGCTCGAAGATCGGCAGCAGGATCGCCAGCACGATCATCAGTACCAGTACGCCGACCAGAAGGATCATGCCGGGCCCGAGCACGGCGACCAGGGTCGACAGCCGGCCTTCAAGCAGGGTGGATTCGTGCTCGGCGGCGCGCTCCAGCATCGCCGGCAGGCGTCCGGCGCGCTCGCCATTGCCGATCAGGCGCAAGGTGATCGGCGGGAACAGGCGGCTTTCGGCCAGTGATACAGCCAATCCGGAGCCTTCTCGAACCCGGGCGCCGGCCCGCTCCAGGGCCTGTCGCATCGGCTCCAGGCTGACCGTGCGCGTGGCCATGCGCAAAGCCTCCAACATCGGCACGCCGCTGCCGACCAGCAGGCCCAGCGAGCGGGTGAAGCGCGAAGTATCCAGTGCCTGCCGCAGCCGGCCCAGCAGCGGCAGGCGCAGCAACAGACGTTGCCAGCGCAGGCGCCGCGCCGGGGTCCGCAACAGGGCGCGGACGGCAATGACCGCCAGCACCACAAGTACCAGCAGCCAAGGCCCGAGGCTGGGCAGCGCCTTGGACAGGGCGATCAGGCTGCGGGTCAGCCAGGGCAGATCCTGGCCCAGGGTGTCGAACACCGCCGTCACCTGTGGCACGACATAGAGCAGCAGGCCGGTCACCACCAGCAGGGCGACGCCGGTCAGCAGCAGCGGGTAGAGCAGGGCCATCCAGATCCGCCGGCGCAGGGCCTCGCGGCTTTCGGCGTAGTCGGCCAGGCGCGTCAACACCGCATCCAGGTGCCCTGATTGTTCGGCCGCGGCGACCGATGCGCGGAAGTATTCGGGAAAACTGTCGGGCTGTTCGGCCAGCGCTGCGGCCAGGCCGGCGCCTTCGCGCACCCGGGTGCGCAGGCTGGCCAGCACGGTGCCCAGGCGCTCGTCGCCGGCCTGCTCGCCCATCGCGCCCAAGGCGTCGTCGATCGGCAGACCGGCCTCCAGCAGGGTGGCCAGTTCGCGGGTCAGCAGGGTCAGTTGCGCCGAAGTCAGGCGGCTGCGGAACAGGCCCAGGCCATGGCGCCGCCGACCGGCCTGGACGGCATCGACCGCCAGTGGCGTCAGGCCCCGCTCGCGCAGCAGCGTACGCGCACCGCGGGCGCTGTCGGCTTCGAGCACGCCGGTGCGGCGGCGGCCGTCATCGCCCAGAGCCTGGTATTCAAAGGCCGGCATCGGAAGTCGTCAATTCAGGCTCGTGGTCGGCCCCGGCAACAGTCCGGAAGCCTGGAAGGGACACCGGCCAGGTGCCGGTGGATAAGGATGCTACCCGATGCTATCGGCTGGACCGGGGGCGCTCAAGCGGGCGCGTTGCGCGCCCGGGGCGCTGGGCCGTTGCCGACTCAGGACGCGACCGTCGCCGGCCAGAACGCCCGGATCGCGGCAATGCCCAGGGCACCGCGGTCGCGGGCACGATCAAGATCATCGGCAGCCAGGCCACCCAGGGCGTAGACCGGCAGTGTGGCGTCGGCCACCAGCCTGGCCAGGCCGGGCCAACCCAGGGGTGCGGCATCCGGGTGGCTGGCGGTGGCGGCAACCGGCGACAGCGTGACGAAATCACAACCCATGCGCGCGGCCAGGGCCAGTTCTTCGGCGTTGTGGCAGGAGGCCGCCAGCCAACCGCGTGCCTGCCGGGTCCGCGGCCAGGGCGGCCGTGCCTCGCCGTCGCCAGCCGGCCCGATCCGGCCGTCGCAGGTTCTTGGCAGCCAGGGTTCGGCGTCCGCCTCATGCTTCCCGGCCGCCCATTGCCGCAGGCGCGCCGAGGGCAGGTGCAGGCCCAACTCCAGGCGTGCCGCCAGGGCCGGCTGGTCGTTGAGCAACAGGTCGCCGCCGCGGTCTTGGGCCAAGGCGCGTGCCGACTCGGCCAGCGCCGCCAGGGCTGGCCCCGACATCACCTTGCTGCGCAACTGGACCAGGTGGCCCGCGCCGAACAGATGGGCAATGCCTTTCAGGAAGCGGTCCGGATCGATGCCATCCGGCTCCGGGGTGATGGCGTAGCTGGCCGGCAACAACAGCGCCGTGGCCAGCGGCCGGTCGGCGGGCGCCAAGGGCAGATCGTGGACCTGCCAAGGCCACAGCCAGCGCATCGCCTGGCCATCGTGGGCGCTGGGCTGGTCCTGCCAGCGTGTCACCTGCCAGCCTTCCAGGCGGATGGCCAATTCCGGATAGTCATGACGGACGCTGCACAGCGGCCGGGCGTCGAGGACCGCGATTCCCAGTTCCTCGTGCAGTTCCCGGACCAGGGCCTGGCGGCTGTCTTCGCCCGGTTCACGCTTGCCGCCGGGAAATTCCCACAGGCCGGCCTGAGCCCGGCCCGCAGGCCGCTGGCAGAGCAGGACCCGGCCGCGCTGGTCGCGCAGGATGCCGGCAACCACCGGCAGCGGCGGGGTGTTCAACGGCGATCTTGGCGCCAGCGACTTTTCGCCGCGAACGTTTCTGCTAGCCCAGCCTGCCGTGGCACTGCTTGTACTTTTTGCCCGAGCCGCAGGGGCACGGGTCATTGCGTCCGACCTTGGGCTCATCGCGGGTGACCGTGCCCACGTTGATGGTGCGGGTGGGCAGCACCGGTTCGGCCTCGGGTTCGGCCTGGCCCAGGACGCCGGACTGGGCGTGCTGCATCTGCAGCGGTGCCTGTTGCTGCGCGGCCCGTTGCTGGGCTTCCAGCTCAGCCACTTCCTCGTCGCTGCGGATGCGCACCCGCGCCAGCAGCGAGATCACCTCGCGCTTGATCCGCTCCAGCATGTCGGAGAACAGCTCGAAGGCCTCGCGCTTGAACTCCTGCTTGGGCTGCTTCTGGGCGTAGCCGCGCAGGTGGATGCCCTGGCGCAGGTAATCCATGTTCGCCAGGTGGTCCTTCCATTGCTGGTCGAGCACGCTGAGCATGATGTGCTTTTCCAGTTGCCGGGTGATTTCGCTGCCGATCATCGCCTCGCGTTCGCGGAAATGGCGGTCGAACGCTTCCACCACGTGGTCCATGATGCCCTCGGCATCCAGGTCCTCGTCGGCGTCGAGCTGGGCCTGCAGGTCGATGCGGACGCCGAAATCGTCTTCCAGGATCTTTTCCAGGGTCGGCAGATCCCACTGCTCGGCAATGGAATTGTCGGGCACGTGGTCGCGCACCAGGTCGACCACGACGTCGTGGCGGATGCCTTCGATCGCGGCCTGGACCGATTCGGATTCCATCAGCTCGTTGCGCTGCTCGTAGATCACCTTGCGCTGGTCGTTGGCGACATCGTCAAAGTCCAGCAGGTGCTTGCGGATGTCGAAGTTGTGGGTTTCGACCTTGCGCTGCGCCTTCTCGATCTGCCGGCTGACCATCCGGTCCTGCAGGGCCTCGTCTTCCTTCATGCCGGCGAACTGCATCAGCCGTGCCACCCAGTCGGGGGCGAAGATGCGCATCAGCGAGTCTTCCAGCGACAGGTAGAAGCGGCTGGAGCCGGGATCGCCCTGACGGCCGGAACGGCCGCGAAGCTGGTTGTCGATGCGTCGGGATTCGTGGCGTTCGGTGCCGATGATGTGCAAGCCGCCGGACGCGAGCACCGCCTCGTGGCGTTCGCGCCAGGCATCGCGTACCGCCTGCTTCTCGGCTTCGGAGGCATCATCGGGCAGCTGCGACAGCTCCACTTCCAGGTTGCCGCCCAGAACGATGTCGGTACCGCGGCCGGCCATATTGGTGGCGATGGTGACGGCGCCAGGCAGGCCGGCCTGGGCGACGATCGTGGCTTCGCGGGCATGCTGCTTGGCGTTGAGCACCTCGTGCGCGACGCTGCCCTTTTCGAGCAGGCCGGCCAGATACTCGGACACTTCCACCGAGGTCGTGCCGACCAGCACCGGCTGGCCCTTTTCCTGGCACTGCCTGATGTCCTCGATGATCGCGTTGTATTTGGCCTCGCGCTTGAGAAACACCAGGTCGGCCTCGTCCTTGCGCACCATCGGCCGATGGGTCGGGATCACCACCACTTCCAGGTTGTAGATCGACTGGAACTCGAACGCCTCGGTGTCGGCGGTGCCGGTCATGCCCGACAGCTTGTTGTACATCCGGAACAGGTTCTGGAAGGTGATCGAGGCCAGGGTCTGGTTCTCGCGCTGGATTGGTACCCCTTCCTTGGCTTCCACCGCCTGGTGCAGGCCATCGGACCAGCGCCGGCCGGCCAGGGTGCGGCCGGTGAATTCGTCGATGATGATGACTTCGCCGTCGCGCACCAGGTAATCGATATCGCGCTGGAACAGGGCGTGCGCGCGCAACGCGGCATTGAGGTGGTGCACGACCTGGATGTTGGCGGCGTCGTACAGGCTGCTGTTCTCGGCCAGGATGCCGGCCTGGGTGAGCAGGCGCTCGGCGTGCTCCATGCCCTGCTCGGACAGGTGCACCTGCTTGCCCTTCTCGTCGACCCAGTAGTCGCCCTGGGTGTCTTCCTGCTCCTGGCGCACCAGTTTCGGCACCAGGGTGTTGACCTTGACGTACATCTCGGGCGAATCATCGGCCGGCCCGGAAATGATCAGCGGCGTGCGCGCTTCGTCGATCAGGATCGAGTCGACCTCGTCGATGATGGCGAAGTTCAGCGGCCGCTGATGGCGGTCTTCCTTGCGCAGCGCCATGTTGTCGCGCAGGTAGTCAAAGCCGAATTCGTTGTTGGTGCCGTAGGTGATGTCGGCTTCGTAGGCGGCGCGCTTGTCCTCGAACGGCATGCCCGGGTAGACCACGCCCACGCTCATGCCCAGGAATTCGTAGACCTTGCCCATCCAGGCCGAGTCACGCTTGGCCAGGTAGTCATTGACGGTGATCACATGCACGCCCTTGCCGGGTAGGGCGTTGAGGTAGACCGGCAGAGTTGCGACCAGGGTCTTGCCTTCACCGGTGCGCATCTCGGCGATCTTGCCCTGGTGCAGCACCATGCCGCCAATCATCTGGACATCGTAGTGACGCAGGCCCAGGGTGCGCCGGGCCGCTTCGCGGACCACGGCGAAGGCTTCGGGCAGCAGGCTGTCCAGGGATTTGCCCTGCGCCAGGCGCTCGCGGAATTCGGCGGTCTTGGCGCGCAGCGCGTCGTCATCGAGCGCCTCCAGATCCGCTTCCATGGCGTTGATGCGTTGGACGGTCTTGCCCAGTTGCTTGACCAGCCGCTCATTGCGGCTGCCGAACAGGCGGGTGAGGAGTTTCTGGAGCATGGCAGGAGGCAATCGGGCAGGGGCGGCAGGGAGGGCCGGTCAGGGCCGGTCGGCGGTCGGGCGGCGGTCGGGCGGCCACCAGATGCCAGAAACAGGCAAGGCCGCAAAGCGGCCCTGCGCAGCATCAATTTGGGGACGGTCGGGCCCGGATCAAGTGGCCGGGCGCCCGGGCCGGTCGGTGCCGACGAAGGTCATCGGGTTGACTGGCCGGGAATTGTGCCAGACCTCGAAGTGCAGATGGACCCCGGTGGCGCGTCCGGTGGCGCCCATCCGGGCGATCTGCTGGCCGGTCTTCACCACCTCGCCGACTTCCACCAGGTTGCTGGTGTGATGGGCGTAGCGGGTGCGGTAACCGTTGCCATGGTCGATCTCGACCATGTTGCCATAGCCGAAATGCCGGCCCGAAAAACTGACCACGCCATCGGCGACGGCGTAGATCGGATCGTTGCGGTTGCCGGTGAAGTCGACGCCGGTGTGCAGGTCACGGCCGCCGGTGAACGGATCGGCGCGGTAGCCGTAATGGGACGAGACGTAACCACGTTCGACCGGCAGGCCGGCCGGCATCAGGCCGCGCTCGATCTCGTCGCCGAGCAGGAAGCCCTCGATGATGGTCAGTTGCTCGGATTGCCGGGCGAATTGTTGTTCCAGATCGGTCAGTGACTTGAGGAACTCGCCCGAATCGATCGGCGTGACCGGGCCCAGCGGCGCCGGGCCGCCCAGGGCGGGCGTGTCGCGGAAGCTGAACTCGCCTTCGTCGAACTGGCCGACGATGGTCAGGCGCTCGCCCAGGGCATTGAGCCGGGTGGCCTCGGCCTTGAGCTTGCCAAGGCGCAGGGCCAGGGCGTTGAGGTCACGCTGCGAGGCTTCGCGGACATCGGCCAGGCCGGACTCGTACAGCGCCAGTTCGGCGCGCAGCTGGTTGATCTCGGCGGCCGCGGCGTTGCGCGAAATACCCGTCTGTCGACCACCGACAAACGCCATGGCCACCACGGTGGCCAGCAGCAGCAGGCTGATCGCGCACAACCAGACCAGGCGGCGGGGGTTCAACGACCAGCGCACCGGCGTCGACAGCCGGTCGGATAAGATGATCACATTCATGTCACTTGGCTTCCCTCATGATCAGGTCGCGTACTCCAAAACATGCCAAACCGGTGGCCGAACTCGTCCGGAAGGACAAGCTTGGCGACCTGGCCGCGCATGCCGGCCGGTTGGCCGAACTGGGCACGAGCCTGAATCGTGTTATGGCTCCAACGCTCGCCGCCCAGGTGCGCCTGGCCAATGTGCGCGACGGCAAGCTGATTTTTTTGGCCACGTCCCCGGCCTGGGCAACCCGGCTGCGCCATGCACAGGGCGGGTTGCTGGAGGCGGCGCAGGCGCTTGGCCTCCAGGTGCGGGAACTGCGGGTAAAAGTGGTTTCCAGTCCGCCCCCGGCAGCCGATGATGCGCGGCCGGCGCCGGCGGTGATCCCACCGTTGTCAGAGGCCGCTGCCAAGCATCTGGCCCTGGCGGCGCGCCTGCTGGAATGACGTGTTGCTAGACCTCCCCTTGCCTGCCCGGCCAGCCTTGGCCGGATGGGTTGCGGGTGTCCCCCCGCATCAGTGTGCCCACGCCGTCTGCGCTTCGGCAGCATAACCGGCCGGCGCCCGGTCTGCCTGGTCGAAACTGACCGCTTCCCAGGCCTGGGCATCGGCCAGTACCGCGCGCACCAGCATGTTGTTGAGCGCGTGGCCGGACTTGTAGCCGGAGAACGCGCCCAGGATGTTGCCGCCGATCAGGAACAGATCGCCGACCGCATCCAGGATCTTGTGGCGGACGAACTCGTCCTCGTAACGCAGCCCTTCCTCGTTCAGTACCCGGTAGTCATCAAGCACGATGGTGTTGTCCAGGCTGCCACCCAGGGCCAGGTTGCGGCTGCGCAAGGCCTCGACATCGCGGACGAAACCAAAGGTGCGCGCGCGGCTGACTTCCTTGATGAACGAGGTTTTGTTGAAATCCATCACCGCCGCCGAATGCGTGCGGTCGATGGCGGGGTGGTCGAATTCGATCTGGAAGCCGACCTTGAAGCCGTCGTAGGGATCGAACTGGGCCCACTTGTCGCCGCTGTCCACGCGCACCGTCTTGCGGATGCGGAAGAAGCGCTTGGCTTTCTCCTGCTCCTGGATACCGGCCGACTGCAGCAGGAACACGAACGGGCCGGCCGAGCCATCCATGATCGGCACTTCCGGCGCCGACAGGTCGACATACAGGTTGTCGATGCCCAGGCCGGCCAGCGCCGAGCACAGGTGTTCGATGGTGGCGACGCGGACGCCGTCCTGGATCAGGGTGGTGGACAGGGTGGTTTCGCCGACCTTGTCGGCCAGGGCCGGGATGTCGACCGGCTCGGCCAGGTCGACCCGGCGGAAGATGATGCCGGTATCCACAGGTGCCGGGCGCAGGGTCATATAGACCTTCTCGCCGGTGTGGATGCCCACGCCGGTGGCGCGGATGATGTTTTTCAGGGTGCGTTGCCGGAGCATGAAAAGGCGTATTCCGGAAGGGCCGTCTGACGGCAAACGAGCCAGATGGTAGCACGCTGAAACCCCGGTGCAAGTAAATTAACCACAGGTTGTTGCGTAAATACGACAGCCCCGGCGGGCGTTCCGGTGCCGTTGACTCGATCCGGTCTGCGTCCGGGGCCGGGCCCGATCCGGGGCGAACGGGCCGGCCGTGTGCGGCGCTGG
>CAZUZT010000081.1:0-1786 GCA_964624575.1 uncultured Rhodanobacteraceae bacterium
GCAATGTGGTCGGCCGGTGTCGACGGGCCATGGGTCCTGCCGATGGCGGGCTTCCAGGCGTTCCTGGACAGCGGCCAGGCGCCGGTGGTGCACCAGTGGCTGCTGCAGGTCGACCGGGAGCGGAGGTCTTCGCTGCGAGCGCAACGCTAGCAGCCTGCGCGGCAGGCACGATGGGAACAGGCCACCGGTGTGGTGGCCTGTTGTTCGGCCAGCGGTTTCGGTGGCCGGGTTGCCCGGGTTTGCCGGCGGCGCCCGGAGCCGCGGCCGGGCGTGTCCCCTGTTGCCGGCCAGTGCCGGGCAGGGCACCGGCCAAGGTGCTTCAAAAGCTCATGAAATACCCGCCATTGACCGGAATCATCGCACCGGTGATGTAGCCGGCGTCATCGTCGGTGAGGAAGGCGACAGTGCGGGCGATCTCGTGCGGTTCGCCCAGGCGGCCGGCAGGAATGCCGGCAATGATCTGCTCGCGGATCGGCTCGGGCACCGCCATCACCAGCGCCGTGCGGCAATAGCCCGGCGCCACCGAATTGACCGTGACGCCCTTGCGCGCCACTTCCCGGGCCAGGGCCATGGTGAAGCCATGAATGCCGGCCTTGGCCGCCGAGTAGTTGGTCTGTCCGAACTGGCCGGTCTGGCCATTGACCGAGGAAATATTGACGATGCGGCCAAAGCCGCGTTCGCTCATGCCCTCGACCACCTGACGGCTGAGGTTGAACACGCCATCCAGGTTGACCCGCATCAGCTCCTGCCATTGCCCCTGGCTCATCTTGCGCAGGCTGACATCGCGGGTGATGCCGGCGGCATTGACCAGGATGTCGATGCCGCCAAGGTCGGCCGTCACTTCCCCGGCGAACCGGGCACAGTCCTCGAAGCTGGCGACATCCAGCGCCTGGAAGCCGATGGCGTCGCCAAATTCGGCAACCGCCTGCTGGAACTGTGCAATGCGCTCATCCTGGTGGCCCAGGTCGACGGCTATGACGCGACGCCCGGCGCGGGCCAGGTGCCGGCAGATTTCGGTGCCGAGGCCGCCAATGCCGCCGGTGACGACAGCCAGTCGTTGGCTCATGGTTGGGGTTCCTTGATAGAGGCAATCCCGCAAGGTTGCCAGGTGGCTGCCCGGCTGCGGAGCCATTCGGATCAAGCCGCAGCGGGCATGCGGGCAGGCATGCGCGGGATGAGGGAAAAACGGTTCAGGTGCAACGAGGGGTTGCTGCCCGGGGCCGGTCCGCGGTCGGAAAATCAGCGCTTGCGGCGTGCCGGAGCGGGCTTGTCGCCCTTGTCATTTTCGGCATCGGACAGGGATTGGGCGGCGCCGAGCGCGCCCTTCTGCATCCGGGTCCACATGTCCATGTTCCGTTCGGCAAGCTCGTTGAGCATCGACCACGGTGTCTGACCCAGCACGTTGCCCAACTGGTCGCGGAACTGCTGCTGCTGATCCAGGAAAACCTGCAGGCTGCGCTCCAGGTAATTGCCCATGAAGCCCTGCATGGAATCGCCGTAGAAACGGATCATCTGGCTGAGCAGCTTGGCGGTGAACATCGGCTGGCCGCTGTCCTCATGCTCGGAAATAATCTGCAGCAGGACCGCCCGGGTCAGGTTGTCACCGGTCTTGGCGTCGCGGACCTCGAAATCTTCTTCGTCCATCACCAGTTGGCGCACATCTTCCAGCGTGATGTAGCTGGAAATGGCGGTGTCATAGAGACGGCGATTGGGGTATTTCTTGATCGTTCTGGGTTCGCTCATGAACGCAAGCTTAGCAGGGGTTATTGCGCTGCACCAGTTGACC
>CAZUZT010000081.1:1886-5148 GCA_964624575.1 uncultured Rhodanobacteraceae bacterium
GTCAGGTGCGGCTTGATCGTGCCCGCCAGGGCTTCGACCACCTTGATGTTGCCGGCCAGGATGTTGCCGGTGTCGACATGGCGCTCGCCACCGGTGAAATCGGTGCAGGTGCCGCCGGCTTCGCGCACCAGCAGGCGTCCGGCAGCCATGTCCCAGGGCTTCAGGCCGAGCTCGAAGTAGCCATCCATGCGGCCGCTGGCGACATAGGCCAGGTCCAGCGCAGCCGAGCCGGTACGCCGGATGTCGGCGACCTGCAGTTTCGGGTCAAGCAGATCGCGCAGCATCGCTATCTGGGCCTCCAGGTGGCGTCGTTGCCGCCAATGCATGCCGGTGGCGATCAACGCACCTTCCAGGTTGCGGCGGTCGGCAACCCGGATGCGGCGCTCATTGAGGAAGGCGCCGCCGCCACGGATGGCGGTGAACAATTCGCTTCGCAGCGGATCGTAGATCACGCCAAGATCAGGCTCGCCGCGCTGCTGCCGGGCAATCGAGACACAAAAATGCGGCAGGCCACGCAGGTAGTTGTGCGTGCCATCCAGCGGGTCGATGACCCAGACGGTGTCGCCCCGGCCCTGGGCGCCGCTTTCCTCGGCCAGGATGGCGTCACGGGGATAGGCGCGACGCAGTTCCTTTATGATTTCGGCTTCGGCCTGGCGATCGACCTCGCTGGCGAAATCGAAACGGTCCTTTTCGGTGACCGGAATGGCATCCAGGCGCGCCATGCGGCGCAGGAGGACGGTGGCGGCGGCGCGAGCGGCCTTCACCGCGATGGTGAGAGCGGGTTTGAGCATGATGGCGTTGATAAAGATCGGTCGGTCGGGAAGCGAAGCGGACTTCGCCAAGCCAGCTAGTTTAACCCGTCGTTTCGGCAAGGATGCGGAAAACCAGCCGGGCCTGGCTCCGGTCCGGGTTGCCGCCTGTCGGGCACCGCGATGGCCCGGCCGGTGACGGCGGCCGATCTGCTGGTGCCGGTCCATGTCGTACTGGTTGCCACCAGCCAGCCGGGCAACATCGGCTCCGCCGCGCGGGCGATGAAGGTGATGGGCCTGCAGCAATTGACATTGGTGGCGCCGCGCGCCTTCCCGCATCCGGAAGCCACCGCGCTGGCCGCCGGCAGCGATGATCTGCTGGCCCGGGCGCGGGTGCTGCCGGATCTGGAGGCGGCGATTGCCCAATGTCACCTGGTCATCGGCGCCAGCGCCCGCCGACGCGGTGTCAGCCTGCCGGAACTGACACCGCGGCAGGCCGCCGCCAGCCTGCTGGAAGGTGCCGGCCGCGGGCCTGTAGCCCTGGTGTTTGGCGCCGAGCGGACCGGCCTGAGCAACGAGGAGCTGCAGCGTTGCCATGCCTGTGTACGAATCCCGACGGATCCGGGTTATTCCTCGCTGAATCTGGCCCAGGCGGTCCAGGTGCTGGCCTATGAGTTGCGTCTGGCGGCCGAAGCTGCCGATCCACAGGCCGCAGCCGCCGACCCGGCCAGTCCCCGCGAGCGTCCGGCGACCAGTGCCGAGATGGAGCGGTTCTTCGCTCATCTGGACCAGGCCCTGCGTGCCATCGATTTCCATAAGGGCAAGGATGGCGTCACCATCACCCACCGCCTGCGGCGCCTGTTCCTGCGCGCCGCGCTGAGCGAGCGCGAGGTGGCGATCCTGCATGGCGTGCTCAGCGATGCCGAGCGCATGGCCAGGTTGGCGGAGGCAATAACGGCCGATCCCGGTCCGTCCCGGGCGCCGGATGCGGGCTCGTCACCCGGCTGAGTGCGCTGTCCAGGCCGCTGCCACGTTTCAACCGGCGGCCGCCGTCGGCCGGATCGATGCCGGCCAGGGCACGATCGGAATTCGGCCGATCAACGAATCGGCCATGCCCCGGCATTTTTTGACGCCGTCTTGCCTGCGGTCGCTGCGATCATGACTTATCATAGCCTGTTGTCAGACGAGTCCGGACCTGCAAGTTGTTGATCTGGTTGCCATTCCAATCGTTGATCCCGGAAGCGGCCGGCACCGGCCCTGCCGGGGCGCGGTTCGCCCTGTCGTGGCAGCCCGGTTGCCGGTGACGATGGCGAACCGGCAGGCCCGAGGGCCCAGACAGATCTGGCAGGCCAGCGCATGGTCGATCAAGGGCCTGGTCGCGGCGTTCCGGCTTGAGCCGGCATTCCGGCTGGAACTTTACGCGGCGCTGGTGCTGGCACCGGTGGCGCTGTGGCTGGGCCGCACCGGCCTGGAACGGGCACTGCTGATCGGCTGCCTGTTCGCGGTGCTGATCGTGGAGCTGCTCAATTCGGCGATCGAGGCCGTGGTCGACAAGGCATCTCCCGAGCACCATGAACTGGCCGGCCGGGCCAAAGACATGGCTTCGGCCGCGGTGATGCTGGCCCTGCTCAACGCGCTGGCCTGCTGGCTGCTGATCCTCGTACCGCAACTGACCCGCATGAGTTGACACCCTTATGGAATGGATGCTGGATCCCCAACTGTGGATGGCCCTGCTCACCCTGACGGCGCTGGAGATCGTGCTGGGGGTCGACAACCTGGTGTTCATCTCGGTGGCAGTGTCGCGGCTGCCGCCGGAGCGGCGCTCGTTCGCGCGCAAGTTCGGCCTGGCCCTGGCCTGCGGCACGCGCATCCTGTTGCTGTTCAGCCTGGTCTATCTGGCGCGCATGGATGGCGTGCTGTTCGAGCTGTTCGGGCGCGGCCTGTCCACGCGTGACCTGGTGCTGATCGCCGGCGGCCTGTTCCTGCTGATCAAGGGCACGATGGAGATCCACCATGCCGTTGAAGACGACGACCAGCCGGTCGGTACACCCGGCGGCAAGGCGTTCAGCAGTTTCGGCATGGTCATTGCCCAGATCGCGGTCATCGACATCGTGTTCTCGCTGGACAGCGTGATCACCGCGGTCGGCATGGTCGACAATATTCCGGTGATGGTCACCGCGATTTTGATTGCAGTGGCGGTGATGATCTTCGCCGCCAACCCCTTGGGCAACTTCATCGACAACCATCCGACGGTGAAGATGCTGGCGCTGTCGTTCCTGCTGCTGGTCGGCATGGCCCTGATTGCCGACGGTCTGGGCATCCATATCCCGCGTGGCTACCTGTACTTCGCCATGGCGTTCTCGACCGGCGTGGAGGCCTTGAACCTGTGGGGCAAGCGCAAGCGCGAACGCAAAATGGAAACGCGCCTGCGGCCCAACCTGGACATGCGCTCGGAAGATGACTTCGTCACCCGGGAATTGCCGGTGGCCAAGCGCGGAGGCCTGGAATAGCCG
>CAZUZT010000081.1:5248-10329 GCA_964624575.1 uncultured Rhodanobacteraceae bacterium
TTGCCCGTTGCCGGCGGCGGCCTGAGCGATGGCGGTCTATGCCATTGGCGATGTCCAGGGCTGCCATGACGAGCTGTCGCGCCTGCTTGAGCAAATCCAATTTGATCCGGCCCAGGACCAGCTCTGGTTCTGTGGCGACCTGGTCAACCGTGGCGGGCAATCGCTGGAAGTGCTGCGCCTGGTCCATTCCCTGCGCGAGCATTGCGTGGTGGTTCTGGGCAACCACGACCTGAGCCTGTTGTCGGTGGCCGGGCGCGCCGAACAGGAACAGGCCCGGGTCAATGTCGATCTGCGCCGCATCCTGTTTGCCGATGATCGCGACACCCTGCTCACCTGGCTGCGCCACTGCCCGCTGGCCCATTACGACGAGAGCCTGGACTTTCTCATGGTCCACGCCGGCATCGCCACCAGCTGGGACAAGGCCGCCACCTTGCGCCACGCCGGCGAGGTCGAGGCACGACTGCGGCGCAACGATCACTCCCGGTTGTTGCGGGCGATCTTCGGCAACCAGCCCGACACCTGGCAGCCACGCCTGCGCGGCGTCGAGCGCTGGCGGCTGATCATCAACATCCTCACCCGGATGCGTTATGTCAGCCCGCGCGGGCGGCTGAATTTCAAGGACAAGGGACCACCGGGAACGCAGAAGCCCGGCCTGTACACCTGGTTCGCAGCGCCCGGCCGGCGGCCGATCGACACCCGCATCGTCTGCGGCCACTGGTCGGCACTGGGCCTGTTCATGGGCCTGAACGTATTCGCCATCGACACCGGCTGCGTCTGGGGCGGCTATCTCACCGCGCTGCGCCTGGATACACCGGTGCCGCAATTGCAGCAGGTGCCGGCCTCGCCCAGCCGCTTCAAGGGCGGCGACGAGGACTGATCACCGGGCCGGGCACAGTCGGCAACGCAGTGCGGGAACCTGGTCCTTGCTCAGCCGCCGTTGCGCGTGTAATCCACGAAGCGGTAGTCATGGGCGTGGCGCTGGTCACGGCGATGCGCCTGGCTGGCCGTTTCCTGCCAGTGGCCGACATCCAGCGCCGGGAACCAGGTGTCGGCATCGGGCACTTCGGTATCGACCCAGGTCAGATGCAGGCGCTGCGCCAGGGGCAGGGTGGCGGCATAGATTTCCCCACCACCGATCACGAACAGGCAGGGCGCATCCGCCACCTGCGCCAGGGCCTGGTCCAATGATCCGACCACTTCCTGGCCGGGCCAGGCGGACTTGCCGCTGCGGCTGAGCACCAGGTTGCGGCGGCCGGGCAGGGCCTTGCCGATGCTCTGGCTGGTGTGCCGGCCCATCAGCACCGGATGGCCCATGGTCAGCGTACGGAAACGGCGCAGGTCGTTGGGCAGGTGCCAGGGCATGGCATTGCCACGGCCGATGGCACGGTTGCAGTCCAGCGCCGCGATCAGCACCAGTTCGGTCATCACACGGCCACCGGGGCGCGGATCGCCGGGTGCGGCTGGTAGCCGGTGAACCGGATGTGTTCGAAGGTGAAGGCATCCAGGTCGTCGATTTCCGGTGCCAGGTGCAACCGCGGCAGTGGCCGGGGCTCGCGCGCCAGCTGGGTGCGTGCCTGCTCAAGATGATTGGCATACAGGTGGACATCGCCGAAGGTATGCACGAACTCGCCCACGGCCAGGCCGGTCACCTGCGCCACCAGGTGCGTGAGCAGGGCATAGCTGGCGATATTGAACGGCACCCCCAGGAAAATGTCGGCCGAGCGCTGGTAGAGCTGGCAGCTGAGCCGGCCGTCGGCAACATGGAACTGGAACAGGGCGTGGCACGGGGGCAGTGCCATTTCCGGCAGCTGGCCGACATTCCAGGCACTGACGATCAGCCGCCGCGAATCCGGCGTGCTGCGGATCTGTTCGACGACCTGCGCGATCTGGTCGACATGGCCGCCACGGCCATCCGGCCAGGCCCGCCATTGGCGCCCGTAGACCGGGCCCAGCTCACCGCCGGCATCGGCCCACTCATCCCAGATGCTGACGCCATGCTCGCGCAGATAGGCGACGTTGGTGTCGCCGCGCAGGAACCACAGCAGCTCGTGGACGATGGACCGCAGGTGCAGTTTCTTGGTCGTCACCAGCGGAAAGCCGGCGTCCAGATCGAAGCGGATCTGGCGCCCGAACAGGCTGCGCGTACCGGTGCCGGTGCGGTCGCTGCGCGCGGCACCGTGCTCGAGCACCTCGCGCAGCAGGTCCAGGTAGATTTTCATGATCCTCGTCCATCGCCGGACACGGTGGCCGATGGCTGCGGGGTGGCCAGCACCGGCGCCCGTCGCGAGCGCCACAGCAGCCAGAGGCCGAGCGCAACCAGCGGCAGGCTCAACACCATGCCCATGGTCAGCCAGCCGCCGGCCAGGTAGCCGATGTGGGCATCGGGCTCGCGGACGAATTCAACAATGATCCGGAACAGCCCGTAGAGCAGGGCGAACAGACCGGAGACGGCAAAACGCGGCCGTGGCCGGGATGAAAACCACCACAACATGGCGAACAGCGCCAGCCCTTCCAGGGCCGCCTGGTACAGCTGCGAGGGATGCCGGCCCATGCCGGCCAGGGCGCCCTCGGCGGCCAGTTGCTGCAGTTGCGCCACCGGCATGCCGGCAAATTCCGGGGCCTGCGGAAAGACCACCGCCCAGGGCACATCGCTGGTCCGTCCCCACAGCTCGCCGCCGATGAAGTTGCCGATGCGGCCGAAGAACAGCCCCACTGGCACCAGCGGCGCAATGAAGTCGACGGTATCGAAGAAATGCAGGCGGTGGCGGCGCGACCACCACGCCATCGCCGCCAGCACGCCGAGCAGGCCGCCGTGGAAGCTCATGCCGCCTTGCCAGACCCGCAGCAGGGACAGCGGATCGGCCAGCCAGGCGGAAAAATCGTAGAAGAACACGTAACCCAGCCGGCCGCCGATGATCACGCCGAGCATGCCGTAGAACATCAGGTCGTCGTAGGCGCGCGTGTCCACCGGCAGGCGGCCACGCTGCAGCCGGCGCCGGCCCAGCCACCAGGCCAGGCCGAAGGACACCAGGTACATCAGGCCGTACCAGTGGATGGCGAGCGGTCCAATCTGGATGGCGACCGGATCGATGTTGTGGACGTGGATGGTCATGGCCATGGTTGCGGGCAGGCCGGCCATTATGCCCGGCAAAAACCGGCATCGGGAGGCCTCGCTTGGTCGGGTCGGTGATCTATCGCTGATCCGCCGCTGGCCTGGTCCGGCGCTGGTTCTGGCAGCTGGCAGGGAGGTCGGCTTGATCGGGGGCGCTGCGCGGCGATCGCGCCAGGCTTGCGGAACGCACGCGCAGCCACCTTTGTAGAACAGTGCCCGGCTGCCACCGGCTGGCCATCACAGGCGTTGACAAGCCGGTGGCAAATACGCATCATTGCCGGCCCGCATCAGCTGCATCGCACACTTGCCCAGGTGGCGGAATTGGTAGACGCACTAGCTTCAGGTGCTAGCGGGGGCAACTCTGTGGAGGTTCGAGTCCTCTCCTGGGCACCAATTCGAACACAGGAAAGCCCGGCAAGTCATTGACTTGTCGGGCTTTTTCTTTTTGCGTCCAGATCATCAATCGCTGTGACCGCACTGTGACAAGGGCGAGGGTTCGCGGTTTGCCCGGGCTTGGGCTGTCATCCGTGCCCACGCTGCCATGCAAAAATTTCAAGCCAGCGCGGGCTGACGGCGCGCAGGGCCGGCCGATCGCGACCGGCCCCGTCCCAACCCGGCGGTGCGGGTGATCACGGCACAGGCTTCCAAGCAACCCGGGAACAGGCAAAAAAACCCCGGCACGGGGCCGGGGCAGGGCGTTGCGATGGCTTTGCGGCCGGCGTCAGCTGGCTTCTTTCAGAGTCAGCTTGCGGTTGCGCATGATGTCGTGGCATTCGACCACGCGGGGCATATATTTCTGCGCCGCGGCGCGTGCCGCATGCGGCGTGTCGGGGTCGTCGATGGTCTCCTGGAAGCCTTCCATGAGACGGTCCTCAAGCGCTTCCAGCTCGGCGACATAGGCGTAATCCCGGTTGCCCAGGGCGGCGCGCAGGTTGGCGTAACCCTTGCGCATGGAGCCGACCATGGTGCCGCTGTCGGCGGGCTCGCCACCGCTGGCGGCGACATCGGCGGTCAGCCCGGAGACGATCTCGCGCTTGTGCCCGGCCATTTGCGAGAACAGGGTCGACAGTGCCGGGTTCTCCACCTTGGTCGCGGCCTCGGTGTAGAAGTCACTGCCGTCACGGGCGATCTCGATCAGGTCGTTCAGGCTGTGCTGGATTCTGGAATGGTTCATTGCAGGGCTCCTGGCTGGTAGGTGCTGCAACTTTCCATGTCCGGCGATGAAGAGGGCGTGGATTGGCGGCGCTACCGGCATCGGCAGCGCGGCCGGTTCAGCCAGCAGGACCGGCCACATCCGGAAGCCTGCCTGTTCGTCGCAACGAAACGCCGCCACGACCCGGACGCAGCCCAGGCCGTGGCGATGATGGTCAAGCGCTGGCTCAGTCCAGCAGCAGCCGGTTCATCCGCTGTACGAACGCGGCTGGATCGGTCAGCGGTGCGCCGGCGGCAATCTCGGCCTGCTCCAGCAGCAGCAGCGCCAGATCGGCGGTGACGGCCTCATCGGACTCGGTGTTGATCCGCTGCAGCAGCGCATGAGCCGGATTGATTTCCAGCGTCGGCTTGCTTTCGGGAACCGCCTGCCCGGCCTCACGCAGCAGCCGTGCCAAGTGCGGCGCCATCTCGTGATCGGCCAACGCCAGGCAGGAGGGTGAATCGGTCAGCCGGGCGGAAACGCGGACATCGGCGACGCGGTCACCCAGCAGCTTCTTCACCTTCTCCACCAGTGGCGCCGCGGCCTGGGCGGCCTGTTCCTGCTTTGCCTTGCCGGCTTCGTCCAGTGGCAGCTCGCCCTTGGCGACGTTGCGCAGCGGTTTGCCGGTGTATTCGTTCAAGTGCCCGATCATCCACTCGTCGATGCGGTCGAACAGCAACAGCACCTCGATCTCCTTGGCGCGGAAGGCTTCCAGTTGCGGGCTGCCGGCGGCGGCCTTGTAGCCGTCGGCGGTGATGTACCAGATCGCGTCCTGGT
>CAZUZT010000082.1:0-9892 GCA_964624575.1 uncultured Rhodanobacteraceae bacterium
TCGTACTGGGCCACGCGGTTGAAGGCGGTCACCGACAGGGCAAAGCGGGTGGCGGCGCAAAGCTGGCCATCATTGGCATCCAGCTCTGCCAGCAGGCCGGCGTACTGCGCCGGCGCGGTGGCCACGGCCACGCGGGCGAAGTTCTTGGCCGCGCTGCGCAGCATCGCCGGGCCGCCGATGTCGATGTGCTCCACCGCCTCGGCCAGGGTGCAGCCGGGTTCGGCCGTGACCTGCTCGAATGGATACAGGTTCAGCACCAGCAGATCGATGGCGGCGATGCCGTGCTGCGCCATCACCGCCTCGTCGATGCCGGCCCGGCCGAGCAGGCCGCCGTGGACCACCGGGTGAAGGGTCTTGACCCGGCCAGCCATCATTTCCGGAAAGCCGGTCAGCTCGGCGACATCGCGCACCGCCAGGCCGGCTTCGCGCAGGGCGCGGGCGGTGCCGCCGGTGGACACCAGTTCGATGCCGTGGCGGGCCAGGCCCTGCGCCAGCTCCAGCAGGCCGGTCTTGTCGGAAACGCTGAGCAGGGCGCGCCGGATCGGGCGGCGGTCGGCGGAATCGGTGGTCATGGCGGCAGCCCTGGCGGGCCCTGGGGCAGGTGGCGGAAAAGGCGGCCGGAGGGCCGGCGGCAGCGGGCTGGCCGGTTCAGCGCAGGCCGTAACGCTGCAGTTTTTTGCGCAGCGTCGCCCGGCTCATGCCCAGGGTTTGCGCGGCGCGGCTCTGGTTGCCGCCGGCCCAGGCCATCACCTCGCGCAGCAGCGGTTGTTCCAGCTCGGCCAGGAAGGTCTCGTAGACATCGTCGGTGGGCACCGGTCCCATGTCCTCCAGGTAGCGGCGCACGGCGTCGCCGACACTGTCGGCCAGCGTTGACGCCGCCGGGGCCGGCTGCACGGAGGCATGGGAAAGGGGCACGACAGCGTTCACGGCAACGATCTCCTGGGCCAGGATCACCGACCGATGCGGCGACAGCAACGACCGGTCGCCGCAGCCATGGTCTGGCAAGCGGTCGGTCAGTCTAGCGCCGGGCCGGGTGCGATGAAACCTTGACAGCCCCGGGGGCGTATGCATTCGGCCGGCGCACCGGCGCCGCCAGATTCCTACCGGTTGCCGGCCGGCAGCGCCAGCAGGCGGAACTCGAAATTGACCGCCTCGCTGCCCGGATCGACGACTTCCAGTTCCACCGGCAAGGTCGTGTCCGCCGGCATGCCGCCGCTGATCCGGTCCGGATCGGACAGGTAATCGCGGGGCAGGAAACGGCGCATCGCCATCGGCCGCTCGTCCAGGTTGGACAGGCGCAGTTCGAGCATCGGCCAGGGCTGGCTGTGTTCGCCGCGGTTGCTGATCAGGGCGTTGATCAGCAGCGCGTCCTCGACATTGGGGTGCTTGCGGATATCACGTGAAACCATCACCAGGCTGGGCCGCTGCGGGCTGTCGGGGT
This sequence comes from uncultured Rhodanobacteraceae bacterium, assembly GCA_964624575.1. Classification (GTDB taxonomy): domain Bacteria; phylum Pseudomonadota; class Gammaproteobacteria; order Xanthomonadales; family UBA2363; genus Pseudofulvimonas. Next base: position 1,442 of record CAZUZT010000082.1, read on the forward strand.
CGGCGATCGTGCAGCCCAGCCAGGCGCAGGCGCTGACCGCCCACTGCCGATAGGTCTCGATGCCGAGCAGGCGCGCGCGTTCGGCCCAGACGACCTGGGCCAGCAACGCCAGGGCAAGCACGCCGGCCGTCAGCCGCCAGGGCCAGGCGCTTGTGCGCTCGCGCGGGCGATGCCGGCGCAGGAACTCGTCGGCGGCCGGGGCGGTGGTTTCCGGAGCACCGGCTGCCGCCTTGCCCGGGTCGTTGCCCGATCCGTTGCCGCCGGGCGTGAACAGGGAAGGCTGCCATTGTTTGGGGCGCAGCACGGCCTGGGACAAGTTCGGCAGGGCCGGCTCGCGCTCGATCAGCGACAGGCGCTGGATCGGCTCGGGCGGCAGTTCGCTGGTGAGTGTGGCCAAGGCATCGAAGTCCTCGCCGCAACTGCCGCAGCGCACCTGGCCGCGGCCGGCGGCCAGTTCCCGTGCCAGCGGTCGGTAGACGGTCAGGCAGTGCGGGCACTGGCAGTACATCGGGACGGTGCGGGCGGCCATGGCGGCCAGTTTAGCCGGGATGCTGGCGGTGGCCGTAAAGACCGGTGACGCGGTGGCCTCAGGATCGGCAATGCCGGTGTCAGCCAATGCTCACCACTTGAAGGTTTCTTCCCCTTTGGCGCGGGAAGGGGGATTTTCTGGGGGATGCGCCGGGCGCGCAGCGCACGGCAGAAAGCGTCTGCGTCGCTACCGCGCCGCAGCATCCACACCAGCACTCCTTACGGGAAGGAGGGAACACTTGGCATCGGATTTCCGCCTGGGTTGTAAGCATTGCGGCGGACGGCGATGGCGCGTAAGCGCTGGCGGCGTGGCGGTCGGCTCAGCCGGCCTGGTCGGCGCCGGTGCCGGTGCCGGTGCGGGTCCGGCGCCGGGAGCGCTTGGCAGCCACGGCCGGGCCGGGGTCCGAGGCGAGGTTCTGGGTTGCCGGCTGATCATCGGTGCTGGCCTGGCCGTTGCCGCTGGCATCGGCGGCCACAGGCGCGACGGTGTCCGCTGACGGTCCGGCCACGGCGCCCAGGTGCGCCTGGGCCAGCCCCGCCAGTGCCGGGTCATCACGGCGGGCCAGCAGCAGCCAGCCATCGTGTTCATGTGTGGCCAGTTCGATGCCCAGCCCGGCGTAGGCGGCGACGACCTCGTCCTGCTGCTCGGGCAGCACGCCCGACAGCGCCAGCAGGCCATCGTTGGTCAGCGCCGCGGCCAGGCGCGGTGCCAGCTCGATCAGGGTGTTGGCCAGGATGTTGGCGACCACGACATCGCAATCACCAGCCGGCTGCCAGTCGTCGGCGGCCACGATCTGCAGACGTTGCGCGACCTCGTTGGCGGCGGCGTTGTCGGCGGTTGCGGTCAGGGCCTGCGGATCGTTGTCGACCGCGACCACCTGGCCGGCGCCCAGGCGCGCCGCGGCCACGGCCAGCACGCCCGAGCCGCAGCCAAAATCCAGCACTTGCCGGCCGGCCAGTGGGGCGCCTTCAAGCCAGGCCAGGCACAGGGCGGTGGTGGCATGGCTGCCGCTGCCGAAGGCCAGGCCCGGGTCCAGGCGCAGGATCACCGCGTCGGTGGCCTGCGCGGCCTCGGGCACGTCGTGATCGCTGGGCACGATCCACAGCTGGCGGCCAAAGCGCATCGGCTGGAAATCGTCCATCCAGGCCCGCTGCCAATCGCGGTCGTCGATCTGCTCGACCTGCGCCCGGGACAGGTCCAGCCCCGGCTGCAGGGCGCTGAGTGCAAACAGCAGCGTGCGGGCGTCGGCATCACCGGCAAATAACGCCTGCATGGTCAGCCGGTTCCACAGCGGCGTCTTGCCCGGTGCCGGCTCGTAGATCGGCTGGTCGCGGGCATCCAGCAGGGTGATCGCCAATGCGCCCAGGTCTTCGAAGGCGCTGCTCAGGCGCTCCTCGTACCGGGCCAGGGTCTGGACCGTGATCGATAGCCAGCCAGCCATGCTCGTCAGGGCCCGCCGCGCTGCTCGGCCAGGCGCTTTTCCAGGTAGTGGATGTTCATGCCACCGGCCTTGAAGCCCTCGTCGGTCATGATCCGCTGCTGCAGCGGAATGTTGCTCTTGACGCCGTCGATGACCATTTCACTGAGCGCGATGCGCATCCGCGCGATGGCCTCGGCGCGGTCGGCGCCGTGGCAGATGACCTTGCCAATCATCGAGTCGTAATTGGGCGGGATGCGGTAGCCGTCGTACAGATGGGTGTCGACGCGCACGCCCGGGCCGCCGGCGGCATGGAAGCGGCTGACCGTGCCGGGCGAGGGCATGAAGGTGTCGGGGTCTTCGGCGTTGATCCGGCACTCGATGGCGTGGCCGCGCAGCACGATGTCTTCCTGGCGGTAGGCCAGCGGCTGGCCGGCGGCAATGCGGATCTGCTCGCGCACCAGGTCGATGCCGGTGACCAGCTCGGTGACCGGATGCTCGACCTGGATGCGGGTGTTCATCTCGATGAAGTAGAACTGGCCGTTCTCATACAGGAACTCGAAGGTGCCGGCGCCGCGGTACTTCATCCGCCGGCAGGCTTCCACGCAGGTGGTGCCGATGCGCGCGCGCTCTTCGTCGGTGATGCCCGGCGCCGGCGCTTCCTCGACCACCTTCTGGTGCCGGCGCTGCATCGAGCAGTCGCGCTCGCCCAGGTGGATCGCCTCGCCCTGGCCATCGCCCAGTACCTGGATTTCGATATGGCGCGGATGCTCCAGGAATTTTTCCATGTAGACCTGGGCATTGCCGAAGGCGGCCTGGGCTTCCTGCCGGGTCATGGTGATCGCGTTGAGCAGGTGCGCCTCGGTGTGGACCACGCGCATGCCGCGGCCACCGCCGCCACCGGCGGCCTTGATGATCACCGGGTAACCGATCTTGCGCGCAGTCGCCAGGCAGCGCTCGCCATCGTCGCCCAGCGGTCCGTCCGAGCCGGGTACGGTCGGCACGCCGGCCTCCTTCATTGCCGCGATCGCGGTCACCTTGTCACCCATCAGGCGGATGGTCTCGGCGCGCGGGCCAATGAAAACGAAGCCGGATTGTTCGATCTGCTCGGCGAAATCCGCGTTCTCGGCCAGGAAGCCGTAGCCGGGATGGATCGCCTCGGCATCGGTGACTTCGGCGGCGGAAATGATCGCCGGGATGTTCAGGTAACTGCTGCCGCTCGGCGCCGGGCCGATGCACACGCTCTCATCGGCCATCGCCACATGCTTGAGGTTGCGGTCCACCGTGGAATGCACCGCCACTGTCTTGATGCCGAGCGTGGCGCAGGCGCGGACGATGCGCAGGGCGATCTCGCCGCGGTTGGCGATGACGATCTTCTGGATCTTGCGGGTCGGCATGGCCGCTCAGCCGACCACGAACATGGGCTGGTCGAACTCGACCGGCTGGCCGTTCTCGATCAGGATGGCGTTGACCGTGCCATCGCGTTCGGCCTCGATCGGATTGAACATCTTCATTGCCTCGATCGTGCCCAGGGTCTGGCCTTTTTTCACCGCCTGGCCGACGAGCACGAACGGATCGGCGCCCGGGGACGGCGCGGCGTAGAAGGTGCCGACCATCGGCGCGCGCACGATGTCGCCTTCCACCTGCGGCTCGTCGGCCGCCGGGGCGGTGCCGGCGGCCGGCGCCGCATTGGCGGCGGGGGCGGCGGGCGCGGTGGCTTGGGGTATGGCCGCTGGCATCGTGGCGTGCATCATCGTCGGCATCGTGACCGGCAACTGGCTGGGGAAGCGGCTCAGGCGGACGGTTTCCTCGCCCTCGCGGATCTCAAGCTCGGAGAGGTTGGAGTCCTCCAGCATTTCGATCAGTTTTTTGATCTTGCGCAGATCCATGTCGGTGATTCCTGTCAATGAAAGGCGCGGCGGTGGTCCGCCGGGTGGGATGGGGTGGCTGTGGCCGGGCACGCGGGACGATGGCGCGAGCGCCGGCCTGGGCTTTGGCCTGAGCTCCGGCCCCGGCTCCAGCCATGTTTCGACATCATGCTTGCGCGTCCAACCGGTCCAGGGCGGCGCTCAGCGCGAAATGGTAACCGTCCGCGCCCAGTCCGCAGATCACGCCCACCGCCAGGTCGGACAGATACGAGTGGTGCCGGAACGGCTCGCGCGCATGCGGGTTGCTCAGGTGGATCTCGATGAACGGCACCGCGGCCGCGGCGAAGGCATCGCGCAGGGCGACGCTGGTGTGGGTGAATGCGGCCGGATTGACCAGAATGAACGCGGTGCCGTCACTGGCGGCCGCCTGCACCCGCTCGACCAGCACATGCTCGGCGTTGCTTTGCAGGCAATCCAAGTCATGGCCGACCTCGGCGCACCGGCTGGCCAGACCGGTTTCGATCTGCGCCAGCGTGGTGCGGCCATAGACCTGCGGCTCGCGGCTGCCGAGCAGGTTCAGGTTGGGTCCGTTGAGCAGGAGCAGCTTGGCCAAGCGGGGGCGGCGTGAGCGGAACAAGAGGGCAAGTGTGCAGTTGCGGCCAGTTGTTGTCCAGTTGTCGTCACGATCGCCGACGTTCGCCGAAATTCGCCCCCGTATGGTGGTCGGTGCCGCGTCTTGGCCTTGGTTAATTCTGTCATTGTGGCGATGCCGGCCCATGCCGGCATTGACCGGCATTGACCGGCATCGACCGGCATTGCCCGGCGGCGCGAGCGGTCAGTCGGTATGGGCGTGGTGACCGCTGCCGGCAAGCTGCGCGTGCACGGCGTCGGCATCGGGCTCGATGCCATGCCACAGGGCAAAGGCGGCCGCCGCCTGGTCGACCAGCATGCCCAGGCCATCCAGGACATCGTGGGCGCCGGCGGCCCGGCCCCAGGCCAAAAAGTCGATCGCGCTGCGGCCGTAGTTGAGGTCGTAGACGATCGCGCGCGGCGCCGCCAAACGGCCGGGCAGGGCCAACGATTGGCCGTGGTGGCCGGCCGAAGTGCCGTTGATTACCAGATCAAAGCGCCCGGCTTCATCCAGGGCGGCCAGGTAGGCGGTGTGGATGCGCCGCGGCAGGCCGATGCGCGCCGCCAGTTGCTCGGCTGGCTCGGCGCGGCGGCTGGCGATGACGATCTCGCCGACGCCGGCATCCAGCAGCGCCGGCACGATGCCGGCAATGGCACCGCCGGCCCCGAGCAGCAGGGTGCGGCGGCCACGCAGGTCGAGCTGATGGCGCCGGGTGATGTCGGCGAGCAGGCCGGTGCCATCGGTGTTGTCGCCATGAAAACCGCCCTCGGGCAGGGCGATGAGCGTGTTGACCACGCCGCAGCGCTGCGCCGCCGGTGCCAGGCTGCGGCACAGTCCGGCGGCAAGGGTCTTCAGCGGGACGGTGACATTGCCGCCGCGGCCGCCCTGTTGCTGGAACTGCGCCAGTTGCGCGGCGAAGGTTTCCGGGCTCGCGCTGATCGCCGAATACTGCATGGCGATGCCGGTTTGGGCGGCGAACAAGGCATGAATACGCGGTGACAGCGAGTGCTCGACCGGATCGCCGAACAGGGCGTAGCGGGCGGCGGCGGAGGCCAGGCCGGCACCGCCGTCATCAACCAGAACCGGTGCCTCGTGCATGGCGTGGCTCCTTGCGCGATCAGGCGCTGCGGATTGATTGCGCCGCTGTCGACCGGCGCCGTCAACGCTGCCGTCAGCGTTCACGGCGCGCCGGCCGGCGGCGCTCAGGCAGCTTCGCGCAACCAGGCGGCGGCGTCCAGCGCGTAATAGGTGAGAACCGCATCGGCGCCGGCGCGGCGGATCGCGGTCAGGGCCTCCATCACCGTGGCGCGCTCGTCCAGCCAGCCATGGCCGGCGGCGGCCTTGAGCATCGCGTATTCGCCGCTGACCTGGTAGGCGAAGGTCGGCACGCCGAAGCGCTCTTTCACCCGGCGCACGATATCCAGGTAGGGCAGGGCCGGTTTCACCATCACCATGTCGGCGCCCTCGGCCAGGTCCAGGGCGACTTCGCGCAGGGCCTCGTCGCCGTTGGCCGGGTCCATCTGGTAGGTGGATTTGTCGGCCTTGCCCAGCGCCGCGGCCGAGCCGACGGCATCGCGGAACGGGCCGTAGAAGGCCGAGGCGTACTTGGCCGAGTAGGCCAGGATGCGGGTGTCGACCAGGCCGGCGCCTTCCAGCGCCTGGCGCAGCGCGCCGATGCGGCCGTCCATCATGTCGCTGGGCGCGACCATGTCGGCGCCGGCTTCGGCGTGGCTCAGGCCCTGGCGCACCAGAGCCTGCAGGGTATCGTCGTTGAGAATATGGCCGCCGGCGTCGATCAGGCCGTCCTGGCCGTGGCTGGTGTACGGATCAAGCGCAACATCGGTGATCACACCCAGCTCCGGAAAACGTGTCTTGACCGCGGCGATGGCGCGCTGGGCAATGCCATCGTCGGCCCAGGCGGCGCGGGCATCGGTGCTCTTGGCCTCCGGCGCGGTGACCGGGAACAGCGCCAGTGCCGGAATGCCCAGCGCCAGGGCGCGCTCGGCGGTGCGCAGCAACTGCTCGATATCAAGGCGTTGCACGCCGGGCATCGATGGCACCGGCGCGGTGCCGGCCAGCTCGTGCACGAATACCGGCAGGATCAGGTCGTCGGCGGCCAGGCGCGTCTCGCGCATCAGGCGGCGGGAAAAATCGTCGCGGCGCATGCGCCGCATCCGGATCCCGGGATAGCCGGGGAACAACGGTGTCGATGTGCTCATGCCGGCATTATCGCCGATGCCGGGGTCATGGCCGAGATCACGGCCGGGGTCACGGCCTGAATGCGAGCGCTGCCGTCCAGCGCGGCGCGCTCCCGCGCTGCGTGGCGGGCCGCCGTGCTGTCGTAGAATCGTGCCCATGCGTATCCACAAGACATTCACCATCGAGGCCGCCCACCGGCTGCCGAACGTGCCCGAGGGGCACAAGTGCGCCCGCCTGCACGGGCACAGTTTCCGCATCCAGGTGCATGTTGCCGGGCCGCTGGAAGCGCATACCGGCTGGGTGATTGATTTCGCCGACATCAAGGCGGCGTTCCGTCCGCTGTACCAGCTGCTCGACCACAACTACCTCAACGACGTTGAAGGGCTGGAGAACCCGACCAGCGAGAACCTGGCGATCTGGGTCTGGGACCGGCTGCAGCCGCGCCTGCCCGGACTGGCCGAGATCGTGGTGCAGGAAACCTGTACTTCGGGCTGCAGCTATCGGGGTCCGGATCAGCCGGGCTGAGGGCTTCCGTTTCTGGCCCGCGCCTGTGCCGCGTTGTTTGTTGCGGTGCACCCCATGTCGCACCGCCCGGCGCTGAGGGCGCGTTGTCGGCCCTAGGTATCTGACTGAAAACCAAACGGATCATGCGCTAAAACCGACTTCGAGCGCTTTATGTTGCAATGCAGCAGAAGTGTTGGTAGGCTATGCCAACACTCCCAACGACCACCGAGGTCAACACCATGTCGCTAGAACAGATCAACAGCCAGTGGCTGAACCTGGGCAAGCGTTTCACCGACACCGCGATCAAGGCCCATGGTCTGGCCGTGGAAGGTTTCGAGCGCAGCCTGAACCTCAACCTGAAGACCCTTGAAGACCGCGTCGAAGCCATGGTCGGTTTTGTTACCGAAGCCAGCGCCGCGCGCGACTTCGAGTCGGTCAAGACGCTGATGCCCAAAAGCATGAACCTGGCCAAGGAATCGGCCGAGAAGCTGGTCGCCACCGGCCAGGAAGTGGCTGCCGTTGCCATGAAGACCAACGAGTCGATCGGCGCGCTGTACGCCAGCGACCTGCAGGCAACCACCGACACCATTGAAGAGCAGGCCCAGGCGGTCGGCGCGAAGGTCCGCAAGACCACGCGTTGATCAGATCCTGACTCTTCCCCCATCCGGCCGCGCATCCGGATGGGGATCTGATCGACCGCTGCGTCTGTACGGGCTCCCTCCCTGCCCGGGCAGCGGTCATTGGGCCGGCACTTCAGGTGCCGGCCTTTTTCTTTGCGGCACGATATTCATGCGTGCAAGGCGGCGGTTGGCCGCGGCGTCAGCCCTGCAAGGTGTGCAGGCGGCTGCCGTGGAAGATCAGCGGCGCGCGGCCGGTATCGCGCTCGTGCGCGAGCACGCGCAACACCACGATGAGATGGTCACCGGCTGCCAGTTCGTCCTGCGGGCTGACAATGAAAGTCGCCGCCGCGCCGGGCAGCAGCAGGCTGCCGTCATCGCCGCTCAACGCATCGATTCCCGCAAACCGTTCCGGCGCCGGCCGCGCCAGTTGCCCGAACAGCGCCTGCTGTTGCTCATCGAGCACGCTGATGCCCCAGCGCGGCGCCCGCCGCAATCGTGCCAGCGTCGGCGAATGCCGGCCCATGGCCACAGAAACCAGCGGCGGATCCAGCGATACCGAGGTGAACGAATTGGCCAGCATGCCGGCGGGCCGGCCATCCACCTGCGCCGCCACCAGGGTCACGCCGGTGGCATAGGCCGCCAGGCTGTGGCGCAGGGCAGCGGTCCCCCATGTCTGCCGCCCG
>CAZUZT010000083.1:0-9822 GCA_964624575.1 uncultured Rhodanobacteraceae bacterium
TGGCCGCGGTGGCGGCGGTGGAAGCCCATTCCGAGCATCCGATCGCGCGCGCCATCGTCGAGGCCGCCCGGGACCGGGACCTGGCCGTCGCCACCGGCACCGGTTTCGAGTCGTTAACCGGCTTCGGCGTGCGGGCCGTGGTCGAGGGCCGGCGGGTCGAGGTCGGCGCCGACCGCTTCATGCGCGAACTGGGCCTGGACGTGGCCGCTTTCGCGGACACCGCCGGACGCATGGGCGCGGAAGGCAAATCACCGCTGTACGCCGCCATCGATGGCCGCTTGGCGGCGGTGATCGCGGTCGCCGATCCGGTCAAGGCCGACACGCCCGGCGCCATCCAGGCCCTGCATGGGCTGGGCCTGAAGGTGGCCATGGTCACCGGCGACAATGCCCATACCGCCCAGGCCATCGCCAGCCAGCTGGGCATCGATGAAGTGGTCGCCGAAGTGCTGCCCGACGGCAAGGTCGAGGCCGTGCGCGGCCTGCGCCAGCGCCACGGCGCGGTCGCCTTCGTCGGTGACGGCATCAACGATGCGCCGGCCCTGGCCGAGGCCGAGGTCGGCATCGCGATCGGCACCGGTACCGATATCGCCATCGAAACCGCCGATGTGGTGCTGATGTCGGGCAGCCTGCAGGGTGTGCCCAATGCCATCGCCCTGTCGCACGCGACGATCCGCAATATCCGCCAGAACCTGTTCTGGGCCTTTGCCTACAACGTCGCCCTGATTCCGGTGGCGGCCGGCGTGCTGTACCCGGTGTCGGGAATCCTGCTGTCACCGGTGTTTGCCGCCGGTGCGATGGCCCTGTCCAGCGTGTTCGTGCTGGCCAACGCGCTGCGCCTGCGCCGGTTCCAGCCGACATCCGGCACGCCGGCCGGCGCGGTCTGAGCGCAAAAGGGCGCCCGGCGGGATGAGGCCCGGGCGCGGTCAGCTTGGCGTGTGTGCGATGCTGTCCGGCCCCTGACCACCGGCCTGCCGACCATGCCTGCCAAACCTGTTCTGGCCGCCCTGCTGGGCGCCTTCGTCTTTCTTGCCGCTGCGGCGCCACTGCCGGCCGGCGCGCAGCCAATCGATGACGGCCAGCAGGCCTGGTGGGATCGGTTGCAGGCCCTGTGCGGCCAGGCCTTTGCCGGCGAACTGGTGCGGGCGCCCGCCGATGACGACACCTTCCGTGACCGCCAGGTGCGCATGCATGTGCGCCACTGCGATGACCGGCAGGTGAAGATTGCCCTGGTGATCGATGAGGACCGCTCCCGGACCTGGATTTTCAGCCGCCTGGATGATGGCATCGGCTTCAGCCACGACCATCGCCAGGCCGACGGCACGCCCGAGGCGATGACCGGTTATGGCGGGCGCACCGCCAATGCCGGCAGCGCCGACACGCAGATGTTCCCGGCCGACGAGCACACCCGCCGGGTGATTCCCGGCAGCGGCCTGCGCAGTGTCTGGCTGGTCGAGATCCACCCCGGCCAGCGCTTCGTCTATGCCGCCAACCGGGTCGGCACCGAGCGCGGCTTCCAGGTTGATTTCGACCTGACGCAACCGGTGCCGCCGCCGCCGGCGCCGTGGGGCTGGCCCGAGGCCGACGAACCCTGACCGGGCCACGCGGGCGGCTGGCTGGCCGCGGCGCCAGCAACCGGCAGGGCTGTTGATTGGCCACTGACAGCAACGCTGGTATCGGCCACCGATGCGCGGCAACGGCGCCGGTTCGGCCTGCTATCGTGGCCGGGCAACCGCCACCGGAGCCGCTGCCATGATCCACCAGGACATCACCACCACCATCGGCAATACGCCGGTCGTGCGCATCAACCGGCTTGGACCGGACCATGTTGAATTGTTCGCCAAGGTCGAATCGTTCAATCCCGGTGCCTCGGTCAAGGACCGGCTGGCCCTGGGCATCATTTTGGATGCCGAACGCCGCGGCCTGCTCAAACCCGGCGACACCGTGATCGAGGCCACCAGCGGCAATACCGGCGTGGCCATGGCCATGGTCTGTGCCGCGCGCGGCTACCGCTTCGTCGCCACCATGGTCGAGACCTTCTCGATCGAGCGCCGCCTGTTGATGCGCGCCTATGGCGCCAGGGTGATCCTGACCCCGGCCGCCGAGCGCGGCACCGGCATGGTGCGCCGGGCCGAGGAACTGGCGCGCAAACACGGCTGGTTCCTGGCCCGGCAGTTCCAGAACCCGGCCAACCCCGATTACCACGCCAGCACCACCGGCGCCGAGATCCTGCGTGCATTCGCCAACCGGGGGCTGGATTATTTCGTCACCGGCTGGGGCACCGGCGGCACGCTCAGCGGCGCCGGCCGCGTGCTCAAGGCGGCCCGGCCGGATCTGCAGCTGGTGGTGGCCGAGCCCGAAGCGGCGGCCATGCTAGCCGGCAACGACTGGCAATCCCACCGCATCCAGGGCTGGACGCCGGACTTCATTCCCGATGTGCTGGACCGTTCGATCTTCGACCACAACATCGCGGTGGACGATGTCCAGGCGCGCGACATGGCGCGCCGGCTGGCGGCCGAGGAGGGCATCTTCGTGGGCATTTCGGCCGGCGCCACGATGGTCGCGGCACTGGCGATGGCGGACCGTGCTCCGGCCGGCAGCAGCTTGCTGGCGATGCTGCCCGATACCGGCGAGCGCTATCTGTCCACCTTCCTGTTCGAGGACGTCAACCGCGAATCCGACGACGACTGGCTGGCCGGCCTGGAGTCCGATTGAGCCGCGGCGGGCCGTCCTTCGCGCGACTTCAGGTTTAGCCGTCGGAGCCGTTGCCGTAGGTGACCAACGCCTGGCGGTGGCCCTGCACGATGCGCTCGCGCAACTCGGCCGGTTCGTGGACCATGATCTGCCCGGCCAATGACAACAGCCACCAGCGCAATTGCCAGGTGTCGTTGACCCCGGCGGACAGCTCGAAGCCGTCGCCGTCGGGCTTCAGTTCCATGTCGGCTGACAGCGGTGTTTCCTCCAGGATCCTGGCCAGCGACGCATCGACCCGGGCGCGCAGGTGGATTGTTGGCGTGGCGCCGTCGCCAAATTCCAGGGCGCCGCTGGCGACATAGTCGGCCAGCGAGAACTCCGGCAACCGCCGCGAGGCCTGCTCGAGCACCTGGGCGCGGCTCATCCGGTGCACGGCGAGCAGGCGCGGGTCGCGGTAATTGCCGATCGTCGCCACCAGGTACAGGGCGGCGCCGCGCTGGATCAGGGCCAGCGGATGGACGTTGAGCGGGCGCGGTTCCTCGGCACTCAGGTTGCGGTAGTCGATCAGCAACTGGCGATCGATCAGCAGCGCTTCCTGCACCTGCTCCAGGACCTGGTCATCGATCGCCGGCGGCAGCAGGCCCAGGCTGGGCAGGACGACATGGATCCGGTCCAGCCAGCGGGCAGTGGTCGTATCTTCCAGCTGTTCCAGCTTGCTGGCCGCCAAGCGGAAACGCGGTTCCAGGGCACGCAGCAGGGAGGCCGGCAACAGTTGGCGCAGATAGGTTTCCAGCAGCTTCAGCGACATCGCCTCGCCCAGCTCCAGGCCCGGAATGGCCAGCTCGGACAGATCCGCCCAGCGCCACAGGAAGGGTTTGGATGCCTCCTCGGCATACAGCGGAAACACCACCGACAGCTCATTGAGATCGCGTTGCACAGTGCGCAGGTTGACCTGGTAGCCGCAGTCGGCCAGCCGTTGCATCAGCCTGCTGGCGGTGATGCCCGGCCCGCGCGAAGGCAGCAGCTTGAGCAGCTCCCACTGGCGGGCGACAGCGTTATGTGTGGAACTGGCAGGCATGGTGGCCTCGTAAAAAAGGTCGTGCCGGTTGCGGATGGAACCTCCCCGGTTCGAATCATAATCCATGTTTGTACTGTCGGCACGGCGGCCACTCGCGCCCCGGTCTGCATGGCCGGCCCGCTCGGCCCGCCTGGCGACGGCCACGGTTCCGGAGGATTCGTCCCCGGGCCGCAGCACGCGCCCGGGTGCGTGCGACCTCAGTCGCCCAGGTCCAGGGCGTAGCGGACCTGGCCCGGGCCGGCCTCGCCGAGGTGGCGCAGGCGGTGTCCGATCGGAAGCATGCCGGGCGCCGGTTCCGGCTGGCCGGCGCCAGTGGTGAAGACCAGCTCGCCGGCCAGGTTCAGCGGGGCAAAGCGCCAGGGCAACTCGGCGCTATGGCGGACACGAGCAAGACTTTGTTCCCGGCGCAGCCAGTCGGCCAGCACCTGGCGGCTTTCCAGGCGGGTATCGACGATCACCTGCTCCTGGTCCAGGCCGAAGGCGCTGCCGCTGCCGGCGCGGTAATTGTTGGTGGCGACGATGAACTGCTGGTCGTCGGCGACCGGCCGCCCGCGGAAGGCGAGCTCGACGATACGTTCGCCAGGCGCACGGCTGATATCGATGACGTACTGGATGCCGTGGATGACATCGAAGTTGTAGCCGGGGAAGCGGTTGCTGACCAGGTCCTGAGGACCGGAGTGCCCGGGATCGATCTGGTTGAAGCGGCGCGCGGCCTGTTCCAGCCAGGCCTTCAGGCCGGCGCCATCGACCAGTACCGCGACCAGGGTATTGGGGTACAGGTACAGGTCGGCGGCGTGACGCACGGCCAGGTCTCCGGCCGGCACCAGGGTGTAGTCGTCCGGGCCGGCAAACCCGGTCCGGAACGGTGCCGCCGCCGACAGCACCGGAAGGTCGCGGTAGTGCGGCAGATGCTGATCGACATGGTCGGCGATGAACTGCGCCTGCGCCATGTTCACCACCTGCAGGGCGCTGACGTCGCCGACGTCGGCAAAGTGGCTGGCCAGGTCGAAGTCGCTGCGCGCCAGCGGCTGGCTGACATGGGCGATCGTGGCCTCGTGCTCGGCCCTGACCGCGGCGCGCAACGACGGCGCCGGTCGTTCATCGCCGTGCGTCAGCACCCGGCTGTGGCTGTCGGGGTGGTGCACCTGCCAACGACCGTCTTGGTGGCGCAGGGCCAGCTCAATCACGCCCAGGCCCTTGCCCCAATAGCTGGCCATAACCGCCGGAATGCCGTGCACCAGGCCGCGTTCATGGTCCAGCTCCGGGATATCGGCAAACGCCCGGCGCGGGTTGTCCGGATCCGGGAAGCGCTGATGCTGGTGCGCCATCACCATCGCGTCGATCCCGCCCTGGGCGACCAGGTGCCAGGCGGCATTCTCCAACTGCGGCGTATATGGCCGCGCATCAAGGCCGCCGTGCACCAGGGCAAGCACGACATCGGCGCCCTCATCGCGCAGCTGCTCGACTTCCCGGCGCGACGACTCCAGCATGCCCTCGACCTGGACCCGGCCGGTCAGGTGCGAGCGGTCCCAGTCCAGGATCCTGGGCGGCACGAAGCCGACGATGCCGATGCGCACCGGCACCAGACGCACCTGGCCGTCGTCACTGCGTACCGGCAGTTCGCGCTCCAGCAGCAGCCGCGGCGGGTACAGCGGCTCGCCGCTGCCGGCATCGGTCAGGTTGGAAACAACGATCGGAAAGCCCGGCCCGCGACAGGTTTGGCCGCGGTCGTCGAAGGGCAGGCCGGTGAACCGGCGCAGGAACGGCAGGCCGTAGTTGAACTCGTGGTTGCCCAGGGTGGCGGCGTCGTAGGCCAGCACCGACATGGCTTCATAAATCGCCAGCGTGCGGTCGCAGGCCGGCGGTTGCTCCCGCGCCTGCCAGTCGGCCAGGGCACTGCCCTGGATGGTGTCGCCGACATCCACCAGCAGGCTGCGCGGGTCGTGCTCGCGAGCCTGGGTGATGAGCCCGGCCAGGCGCTCCAGGCCGATTTCCCCATCTTCATGCAGCCGATAGTAGTCATAGCCAAGGACATGGCCGTGCAGATCACTGGTGGCCAGGAGGGTCAGGGTGGCGCCGCCGCTGATGGTGGCGGCATCGGTATCGTCGCTGCCGCGGGGCGCGGCGCAGGCAGTCATCACCAGGGCCACCAGAAAAGCGGCCGCGATCGGCCACCGGGATCGGGGCAGGGAAAGGTTCGATGTGGCCATCGCCAGGCTCCAGCAATCAAGGGACGGAAGCGCATTGTCGCCGACGTTGCGGTCAGGGCAATGACAGCGCGGCGGGCCAGAAGTGGGTGGCAGCAAGGATCACGACCGCCGCATACACGCCCGCCGCCAGGTCATCGGCGACGATGCCGGTGCCACCGGGCAGGCGCTCCAGCGCGCGCATCGGCCAGGGCTTGCCGATATCGAAGATCCGGAACGCGACAAAGGCGGCCAGCCACCACGGCCAGGCCGGCGGGGTCACCAGCAGCACCAGCCACTGGCCGGCGAACTCGTCGGCGACGATGCAGCCTGGATCCTTGCGTCCCAGGCGTCGTGCGGCCCAACCCGAGGCGGCGATGCACGGCGCCAGCATCAGCGCGACCAGCGCCAGTTGTACCGGCCAGGCCGGTGCCACCAGGGCCAGCAGGCCGATCCACAGCAGCACCGCAACGGCCGAGGCGACCGTGCCCGGCGCCCACGGGGCCAGTCCGCTGCCCAGGCCCAGCGCCAGCCAGCCGGCAGGATGACGCAGCAGGCGCACCGGAGATTCCTGGGCAATGGCCGCCCGGTTCATGGGCGGAAATGATCCCAGCCGCCGCCGGTGGCCGGCAGCTCACGGCCCTGGGCATCGAGCAGGCGCAGGCTACCGCCATCGCCATCGGTGACTTCCCCGATTCGGGTGACGGCAAAGGCGCTGGCATGCGCGTAGGCCTGCAGCGCAACCTCGCGCGCCGGCGGCACGGTGAAGCACAACTCGTAATCGTCACCACCATGGAGCTGGCAGGCGCGCAGGTCCGTCGCCGACAGGGCGCCGGCCGTGGCCAGCGAGCACAGGGCAGCGGACCGGGGCAGGTCGTCGACCCGGAGCACGGCGCCGGCGCCGCTGGCGGCCAGGACATGGCCCAGGTCGGCGGCCAGGCCATCGGAAACATCGATGGCGCTGCTGGCCAGCTCGCGCAAGGCAAGGCCCAGCGCCAGCCGCGGCGTCGGCCGGTGCAGACGCGCCAGCAGGGTCTGGCGTTCCGGGCCGGTAAAGTTCAGCTCGCCGCGCTGCAGGGCCAGGCCGGCGGCGGCATCACCCAGGCTGCCGGAAACATAAAGGCCATCGCCCGGCCGGGCGCCATCGCGGCGCAGCGCGCGCCCGTGCGGCACCTCGCCAAAGCAGGTCACGGTCAAAGCCAGCACCGGGCCACGGGTGGTGTCGCCGCCGGCCAGCGCCAGATCATGGGGACGGGCCAGCTCGCCCCAGCCGGTACAGAAGGCATCCAGCCACGTGGTCGATGGCGCTTGTGGCAGGGTCAGGGCGAGCAGGGCGGCGCGGGGCGTGGCGCCCATGGCGGCCAGGTCGCTGAGGTTCACCGCCAGCGCCTTCCAGGCGATGTCGGCCGGATCGGCCTCGGGCAGGAAGTGCCGGCCGGCGATCAGGGTGTCGCAGCAGGCGACCTGGTCCATGCCCGCGCCCGGTCGCCACAGCGCTGCGTCATCACCGATGCCCAGTTGCAGCTGCCCGGAGGCGATGTCCGCCAGGCGTTCGCGCAATCGGGCGATCAGGGCGAACTCGGACACCGGCGGGCGCTCAGCCGGGGGCAGCCAGTTCGCTGGCACGCAGTTGTCGGGCCAGGGGATCCAGAATCCCGTTGACGAAGGTGTGGCCCTGGTTGGACCCAAAGCGCTTGGCCAGTTCCAGGGCTTCGTTGAGCACGACACGGCCGGGTGTGTCCAGGCGCCGGGACAGCTCCCAGCTGGCCATGCGCAGCACGGCGCGCTCGATCGGATCGACCTGATCGATGTCGCGGTCCAGGAACGGGCGCAGCAACGCATCCAGCTCCGCCAGTTCGGCCTCGACCCCGAAAATCAGCGCGTGGAAGTACTCCAGGTCGGCGGTTTCGGCTTCCTGTTCGTGGGCGAACTGCTCCTGGATCTGTTGCATGTCGTAGCCGCTCAGCTGCCAGGCATAGACCGCCTGCAGGGCGCGGCGCCGGGCGCGCGTGCGCAGGCTGCGCTGTTCCCGGCTCAGCGGAGCCGCGCTCATGACACGCTGGCGGCCAGCCGGGCCATGGCCAGGGCGGCCAGGGCGGCTTCTTCACCCTTGTTGCCCAGGTCGCCGCCGGCCCGGCGCTGGGCATCTTCGTAGCGCTCGACCGCCAGCACGCCATTGGCCACCGGCACACCCGATTCCAGTTGCACCGTCATCAGGCCGCGCGCGCATTCATCGGCGACATGCTCGAAGTGGCGGGTGTCGCCGCGCACCACGCAGCCCAGGGCGATCACCGCCACCACTTCCTCGGCATCGGCCAGGAAGGCGGCCGCCAGCGGCAGCTCCCAGGCACCGGGAACCTCGACCACATGGATGTCGCCCGGCTGCACGCCGTGCTTGCCCAGGGTCTGGCGGGCGGCCTTGACCATGGCATCGACGACCTCGTCGTTGTAGCGGGAATGGGCGATGGCGAAAGCGCCGGGCGGGGGTGATTGCGGACGGCTGGACATGACGACTCGACAGGCAGGGATAGGGAGTGCAACAGACGATGGCAACGCCGGACCCGGCGCGAAGTTCGGGCAAACGGTCCGCATACCGGCGGCCATTGCCGGGAGGCCGGTCGGCGCCGGTGGCTGCGATGGCGTGGCGCCGGGCCGAAGCGCGTTCCAAGCTCCGCGCAGACCGCCGCCGGCAGGCCGGGACGGGTCATCCGGGCGCCGTCGAAAACCGCGTTCAGGGAGCGGCGAAGTCTACCACTTCGATGCCGAAACCAGCCAAGGCCGGGTGCCGGCGCTGGGTACCCAGCAGGCGCAGCCGGGTCAGGCCCAGGTCGGCCAGGATCTGCGCACCCAGGCCGGTCCGGCGCCACTGCCGGACGTGCTCGGGCACGGCGCCGCCATCATCATTACCGCCATCATCGTTACCCAGGCTGGCCAGGGTATCGGCCTGGCTGTGCACGGACAGGATCAGGACCGCGCCGCTGTCCTCGGCCGCGATCCGCGCCAGGGCCCCGTGCAGCGGGATGCTGGCGCTGTCGTCGCGCAACTGCAGCAGATCGGCCAGCGGGTTGTGGACATGCACGCGCACCAGGACCGGACTGGCCGGATCAGGCTGGCCGCGGACCAGCGCGTAGTGGCGGCGGTCCTCGATCCGGTCGCGGTAGGCGATCAGCCGGAACCGGCCATGGGCGGTCTCGACTTCGCGATCGAGCACGCGCTCGATGCTGGTCTCGTGCTGCATCCGGTGCCGGATCAGGTCGGCGATGGTGCCCAGCTTCAGGCCGTGGTGGCGGGCGAAGCGTTCCAGGTCCGGGCGTCGGGCCATGGTGCCGTCGTCGTTCATCACTTCCACGATCACCGCCGAGGGATCCAGGCCGGCCAGGCGCATGTAGTCGACTCCGGCCTCGGTGTGCCCGGCGCGGACCAGCACACCACCATCCTCGGCCATCAACGGAAAAATATGGCCGGGCTGGACCAGATCGGCCGCGCGTGCCTCCGGTGCGACGGCCGTACGCACGGTGTGGGCGCGATCATGGGCCGAGATGCCGGTGCTGACGCCCTGGGCAGCCTCGATCGAGACCGTGAACTTGGTGCTGTGGCGGCTGCGGTTGTCACGCACCATCAACGGCAGTTGCAGGCGCTGGCAGTGTTCGCGGGTCAGGGTCAGGCAAATCAGGCCGCGGGCATGGCGGGCCATGAAGTTGATGTCGTCGGCCCGCACCGCCTGCGCGGCCATGATCAGGTCGCCCTCGTTCTCCCGGTCCTCATCATCCATGACCACGATCATGCGGCCGGCACGCAGCTCGTCGAGCAGCTCGGGGACAGGGGCAAAAGGCATGGCAAAGATCCAGGGACGGTGGCGGCGGGTGG
>CAZUZT010000084.1:0-2373 GCA_964624575.1 uncultured Rhodanobacteraceae bacterium
CTGGCGCGTCAACCACGGGCCAGTCTGCCATAGATCCGCAGAAAACGGGGGACAGTTTGATTCGGCCGCGATCGCGCCAACGGTCGGCACCTGCTGCTCTCACCTCCTGCCGCGAGCGCCCGGTTCGCTGGAACCGTGCCGGTTGCCCTGGCGGCGATCGGGGCTTGGCTGGCTTGGTAGCGCTGGCCTGGTGATCGCTCTCAGGCGCGGTCGTGCAGGGTGCTCACGGTCAGAGCCGGCGTTGCCGGAAGGCAGCTGGTCTCTGCCGGGGGCCGCCGGCGCGGTGCGCCCAGTCGCCACCGGCACGTCCTCGCCACCGCGTCGCTGCCGTCCCGCCAGCAAGGTGCCCAGGTACAGCGCCACTACCAGTTGGGTGGCCGGCATGTGCCAGCTGAAATCACCCAGGCCCACGACACACAGCGCGGCCAGGCCGGCATAAAGGGCCGGTTGCTCACTGCGCTGCAGGCCCGAGCGCAGCACGGCCACCACGACGGCGAGCAGCAGCACCGCGCCGACCACGCCCATTTCCAGCAGCCACTGCAGCAGATCACTGTGGGCATGGTCGTACCAGCCGCGCACGTCCGCCGGTTGCACCTGACGGAAGGCGGCCTCGAAGCCGCCCAGGCCGACACCGGACAGCCACCAGGACGCCGGCATGTCGGTGATCATGGTCTGGTAGATCAGCAACCGGCTTTCCTCCGCCGAGGTCACCACCAGCCGTTCGGCCAGAGGCGTCAGGCCGTACCAGATCATGATCAAGCCGACGACTGCGGCGCCTGGATACAACAGCCAACGGGCGGCACCATGCCAGCCGCCCCGTTGCCGCCGCCACAACAGCAGCCAGACCATGATGCCGACCATGCCGGCGACGGCACCCAGGCGGGAGGCCGTGGCGACCACGGCCACCCCGACCGCCGCCGCGGTCAGCAGGCTGCCGGCAAAACGCACCGGCAGCGGCACCCGGGACAGGAAAGGCACGCCCGGCCACCACCAGATCGCCGCCGCCAGGGGCCACAGCGCCGCCAGGTAGCCGGCATAAAGGTTGCGGTTGCTGAAACTGCCCTGGACGAAGCCGCTATGGGCGCGCTCCCAGATACCAAACACGGTGCTTGCACCCAGCCCCTGGGCGATCAGGCCATACAAAACCTGGAACAGCACGGCGGCGAGCAGGGCAAGCCACAGCCACATGCGTCGTGACCGGTTGAGCTGGCCTGCGACCCAGGCCAAAACGAACAGGCCGACAAAACCGGCCCAGCCCAGCAGCGTCGCCGACGGGTTCGGCGACCAGTGCCCGGGAGCCAGTACCGGTGAATCGAGCATCACCTGCGGATAGGGGCCAAACCAGTGCGCCAGCGTGGCGCTGGGCAACACCTGCAGCACGATGGCGGCGGTGAACAGACCGCCAAACCACCACCAGCCGCGTGAAGGCCAGGGCAGGCAAGCGCCACTGCGGCGCCCCGGCAACAAGGCCAGCACGGAGATCACGGCGCTGCCGGCGACCAGCACCAGCGTCGCCATGGCAATACTTTCCGCCGAGCGTCGGCCCACCATCAGCGGCAGCAGCAGGACCAGGCCACAGAGGATGGCTGTGGTCAGATCCAGTCGCCAATCCGGCGCACCGGGGCCTTCGCTGTCGGTCGCCGCTGCCGTGGCACCGGTGACTGCCCGTCGCGACTGGCCACGACCGGTATTCGTCCGGACGGCCATCAGTACTCGATCCCGCTGATCAGCAGGCCACCGGCGTCATCGCGTATCCGGTAGCGGACCTGACCCTGGCGGTTGACCTGTTGCCGGTCCGGAAAGTGCACGGTCAACTGGTAGTCGGCCTGGACCACCCAGCTTCCCGCATCCTCCGGCCAGCGCTCACGCAGTACCAGCGCCAGCGAGCGGTCCTGGCTGCGCTGGAACAGGTCCTGGTACATGGTGATCAACGCGTTGCGGCCGTCGTACTCGTTTTCCCGTGCATCCTCGGCCAGCAGGCCGGCCAGGGCCCTCAGGTCACCGGACTCGATACTGCGTTGATAGGCCCGCATCAGACTGTCCTGCCGCTGCGTCAACGCGTCGGCCGGTGCCAGATCCGGAGCGGTGGCTGCGGCAGCCGGGGCCGGGGCTCGTGGCAGACCCGCGGCGGCGACCACATCAGTGGCCGGAACCGGCGCGCCCGGACCGGGCCCGGTTGCCGGCGCTGATGACGTTGCCGGCGACGATGTCGCTGGCATCGGGTTCGTGGCCGGAGCGGGCTGATCGATCGCCACAGCCAAAGACTCCGTCGGAAGCGCTGCGGCGGCGGACCGGGACCGGGAACCGGTGGCCGGTCCGGACTGGCGCAACACCGGCGCAGACCCCGTCCCGGCAGTGATCGCCGCAGGTGCC
>CAZUZT010000084.1:2473-4690 GCA_964624575.1 uncultured Rhodanobacteraceae bacterium
GGTATGTCCGCCGTCAGCGCCGCTGTCGGAGCGACGCGGGCCACCGTTGACGGTGCCGTTGGCGCCAGTGATGTGTCATGGCCGGCCGGGGCCGAGCCGCCGGCCGCTGGCGGATCACCGGCGCTGGCAGGCGGCTGCCGGTGTGCCGTCGGCACATCGTTGTCAGCCCGGTCATGCATGGGCGACGATGTTTGCGCAGGGGTGCTGACTGCCGCGGCTGGGCCACCGCTGCTGCTGGCCACAGCCGGCGGCGGCGGCGAAGGTGTCGGCGCCGGTGCCAGGATCAGGTCCAGCACCGGCAGGGAGGCGATCAGGGCCAGCAAGGCAACCAGCTTGTGGCCGAACCAGCGATCATGGCCCCAGCGCCGCTTCATCGCCCGCCACCAGGCGCGCCGCCGACGTGGGCGGCGGGTTGCCGGTGCCGGCGGTGGTGACGGCGGCGGATGGGCGACACCTGGCGAGGTCACCGCTCCGGTCGTGCGCTGGGCCGTGCGCTGCGGCCCGCCGGTCACCGGGCCGCGGCCATCCAGCTCGGCCTTGAATTCGCGGTAGGCGGCCAGGATTGCCTGCGAACATACGGTCAGGTAGTCGGCGTGGCCAGCGAACCGGTCCGGATGATAGGCGCTGAGCAGCAGCCGGTAACGGCGACGCCGGGCCGGCAATGGCACCAAAGGGCCGACGCCGGCACGCTGCCGGTGCAATCGGCCATCCTCGAACAGGCGCTCGTCCAGGACCGCGAAGACCTGGCCAAGCAACACCGCATCGGCACCGGCTGGGCCGGCCAGATCCTGCAACTGGCGCCCGTCCTCGGTCCGGGCCAGCCCCAGCCACGAAAGCAGGGCCGCCAGGCATCGCTCGTCCAGGGTCGCCGATTGGCAACCATGCACGGCAAGGAACAGGCGCGCCAGCCATGACGGCAGGGTTGAGCGGTTCATCAACTCCAGCGCGGTGGTCACCGGACACCCTCCGGCGGCATCGCGCCATGTTCGTCGACCGGGTCGGGCAGCGGCTCCAGCCGGATCGAATCCAGCCACAGATCGCCGGAAATCCGGTTGTCAAAGGCCCGGCTGCGGTCCCGGCGCACGGCCAGTGTCAGCAGGCGCACCTGGTCACCGGTGCGCAATTGGCCCGACCACGGCGCCCAGTCGAAGTCCGGGCCGGGAACCGGCACTTGCACGGCGCTGCCCGGGCCGCCATCGATATGCAGATAGGGCAAGGTGCGGGTGGTCAATGCCCGGCCCTGCCAGAAGCCGCTCAGGCGGTAGCGCTGGCCGGGGCGGACAGGAATCGCAATCTGCCCGCGGTTGCGCAGGATGACATTGTTGCTGCCATCAAAATGAAAACGCAGGCTGGCCGGCGGTTGCTGGTGCTGGTCGACATCACGGCTGACGCTGACGCCCTGCGGCAGGCCGGCATGACGCCATTCCAGATCACCGGCGCGCGCCAGTTCGCGGTCAAAGCCGCCATTGGCGATGCTCTGCCCGTCGTAGGTCGGGTCGATGCCGGCCCACAGCTCGACGGCGCGATCGATATCGCCCTGCTCCAGCAGCAGCGAGACCAGCCCCCGGAAGACCGGATCGGACAGGTCGGACGACGGCGGCGCATGCCGGAAGATCGCCTCGGCCAGGGCCAGGTCCTTGCGCTGCAGGGCATGCCGCATCGCCTGGGCGTGGTGGGCCGGATCTTCGGGCAGCAACCGCCGCACCTGCTGCTGCGGATCGGTGAGCCAGCGGCTGGCCATGAACAATGCCGTGCCGGTGTCCTCCGGATGGTTCAGCAGCCAGCGTCGCAGCAGGCTCTCGGCGGTGCGGTCGGCGCGGGCCCGGATGGCCAGCTGCGCCGCCTCCCAGAGCACCGCCCGGTCCGATGGCTGAACCGCCACCGACATCTCCAGGTAGGCGGCCATCCGCTGCAGATCAGCGTCGGGACCGGACGCGGCAATCCGGGCCAGCGCCAGCCACTGCGTCGACTCCATCGGGTAACGGCGCACGGTGCTGCCCAGGATCTGCGCCGACAGCGCCGGATCGCGGGTCCACAGCGCCGCCGCGGAACGGGACATGACGCGCCAGGCATAGCCGCCCCAGGGCAGGCCGCGTTCGACCCGGGCGAAGTTCTCCAGGGAATTGTCGGCATTGACCAGGCGCTGGAAACGCACTTCCTGCACCAGCACCAGCATGGCAACGAGCACCGGCAGGCCCAGCATCAGCCAGCAGGCGA
>CAZUZT010000084.1:4790-9789 GCA_964624575.1 uncultured Rhodanobacteraceae bacterium
GGTCGCGTGGACTGAGGCCTGGCGCCGCCCATCGCCGCGTCAGCCGGCACGTCTAGGCCTTCTTCAGGCGCGCACCGATACCGGTTTCGGGAACGTCATCCTCGTCCTCGGTACCGTAGTTGTAATAATCGGAACGGAAGTCCGAGTAATCAGGGCTGCTCAAGTCCACCTGGTTCATCGCCACACCCAGCAGGTTGGCATGGACCTGGTCCAGCCGGCGGATGCAGTTCCTGATGCTGTCCTTGGTCGTCTGGCCGGCGGCCACCACCATCACCACGCCATCGACCATGCTGGCCAGCAGGATGCTGTCGGCCAGGCCCAGGATCGGCGGGCTGTCGATGATCACATGGTCAAACACCTTGGTACTCTGCCGCAGCAGTTCGCGCATCCGGGCCGAGCCGAGCAACTCAGGCGGACTGGGCGCATTCGAGCCACTGGGCATGATGAACATGCCCGGCACATTGGTGCCGATGATCGTCGATTTGCCGTTGCCTTCGGCATCCTTGTCCGGCCCGACTCCGGCAATGCGGTTGGTCAGGCCCGGCGACTGCCGGCTGGAGAACTCCACATGCAGGCGCGGACGGCGCAGGTCGGCGTCGATGACCAGCACCCGGGCGCCGTTCTGGGCAATGACCGTGGCCAGGTTGATCGCGGTGGTGGTCTTGCCGGCACCCGGTGTCGGGCTGGTGATCAGCAGGGTCTTTGGCATGCCCTCCGGGGTGGAGAACATCAAGCTGGTACGCAGCGAGCGGTACGCTTCCGAGACCGTCGAGCGGATATGGGTGACGCTGTAGTGCGCCACCCCGGCCGTAGTTCGTTGCCGCCGCCGGCCCAGCGGCACCATCATCCCGGCCATCACCGCACCGACATCGCGCCGGGCCAGCGGAACCAGGCCCAGCACCGGGCGGCTGGTCAGGCGTTCGAAGTCTTCGGCGCGCCGGACCGTGGTATCCAGGAACTCCAGCAGCAGGGCCAGGCCGATGCCGATCACCGCCCCAAGGAACAGGGCCACCAGCACGCTGCGCATGAAGTTGGGATGGTAGGGACCGCCCGGCGCCAGGGCCGGGTCGATCACCGAGATGTTGTTTTCCTGGATGCCGGCCGCCAGGCCGATCTCCTTCATCCGCTGCAGCAGCCCGTCATACAACTCGCGGTTGGTCTCGAACTCGCGCTTGAGGATGTTGTACTGGACGCTTTGCTGGCTCAGCGCCAGGATGCCGTTCTCGCGCTCGACGATGGCCTCTTCCAGGGTCTGCGCCTGCGCCCGCAGGTTCTCGTACTGGCTGCTGATGACCTGCAATTCCCGGCGCATCAGCTCGTCGATCTCGGTCTGGATCTGGCTCATCCGGGTGTTCAGCTCCACCACCGCCGGATAGTCTTCCTTGAACGTCTGCAACATGCTGGCGCGCTGCGTGGACAGCTCGGCCATCTGCATGCGCAGGCCGCGGATCGCCTCGTTCTCCAGCACGCTGGCCAACTGGATCGACCGGCCGGACTGGATCTGCTCGCGGTAGGACTGGTATTCCAGCAACCGGGTCTGGGCATCGCTGAGCCGGGCATTGAGGTCACGCAGGCTCTGGCTGGCCATTTCCTGGCGCTCGTCCAGATTCGCCACGCGGTTTTCCTGGGCGAAATCCTGCAGCGCCTGGTCGGCGCGTTCCAGGGAAATGCGCATCTCCGCCAACTGACCCTGCAGGAAATTGCGCGCCTCGTTGCCGGCATCGTAGCGACGCTGCATGTTGCTGCGGATGTACTGCTCGACCACTGCGTTGGCCATGCGCGCGGCAAACTGCCGGTCGAACGAGGACACGCTGACGCTGACCAGCCGTGAGCCGCGATGGGGCGTGACCTGGATTTTCGAGCGCAGCACGGCACCGGCACGGCGGATCGCCGCCTCGCGCAGCAGCTCCGGGTCGACCTCGCGCGCGGTCGCTGCCGGTGGCGCACTGAAGGCACCGCGTAGTACACGGATTACCGACGTCACCTCACCCATCAGGCTGCGCTGGCGGATTTCACCGGTCAGCTCAGGATGGGACTCGACGCCCTCCTGCCGCACCACCGCCTCGGACAGCGCCCGGCCACGCAGGATCTCGTACTGGGTGGTGTAGAACTGCTCGGCGGCCTGCGCCGAGCCGGCGTCGGGCAGGAAATCCTGGATGCGCAGGATGCGGGCGCTTTCATGGTTGATCTCGACCACCGCGGTCGAGCGGTAGACCGGCACCGTCAGTACGGCCGACAGGGCGGCGGTGACGGCGAAGATGACGATGACCGACAGGATGATCCAGCGCCGCTTTTTTAAAATCCGCAGCAGATCACGCGGATCGATGCTGTCATCGTCGTCATTGTGGTGACCATGCAGGAACGGCTGATGGACCATCATCCGGCCGCCCTCGCCCTGCACCAGGCTCAGGCCGCGCTGGTCGCCGCGGCCGGTGTCATCGCGATCAGTCACGTGTGCCGCTCCGGACGAGCCGCGCTGCATCGGCAGTCACAGTGCGCCCCGCGTGCGCGCGTTCGCGCGTTCGCCCATCGGAAAGGGCGGCGGCCATCGTGTCGAATCCTGAGCGGGTCATGCCGTCATCCCCCGCTCAAAAGGGCCGGAAGCCGAGGAAGGTGGCATAGCGGATGAAATCCCAGGTGTTTGACAGGCCCGAGCGCAACAGGCTGCTCTCGACCATGACGATGTCGCCATCGCGCAGGCCGTAGTCGTCAGCCGGGTTGTCACGGATACTGCGGAAATTGACTTCGTCATTGGACCACTGGCCGGACGCCTGGCTGCGGCGAAGCACGCGGATGGTCGAGCGCTGCGCCTCGAACTTCAGGCCACCGGCCATGGCGATGGCCTTGAGCACGGTGGTGTCGCCCTGCCGGGAATAGACACCGGGTTTCTCCACCGCGCCCTCGACGAATACCGATCCGGCCGGCGGCACATTGATGATCGCGCCCTCGCCCAGCACGACATTGAGATCCCGGGCGCCGTCCATCAGGTCGTCGATATCCACGATCAGGCTGCGCGTGGCCATTTCACCGCTGTCCGGATCGCGGACCCGGTCAGTCAGGTAGATCATGTTGCCGGCGTTGGACGCCATGCCCCCGGCTTGCGCCATCGCCTCGACCAGGGTCAGGCGGCGCGGCGTGGCATAGACCTGCGGCCGGGCCACGGCCCCGAGCACGGTGAACTGCTGGCTGCGGTATTCGGCCACGCTGACACTGACCTGCGGATTGCGCAGATAGTCGCGGCCATATTGCTCGGCGATCAGCCGCTCGGTCTCGACCAGGGTGTGGCCGCCGACATCAAGCGGACCGACCAGGGCCAGCTGGATACGGCCGGCGGCATCGACGCGGTAATGGCGCGAAAGCTCTTCGACATTGAAGATCTGGATCGCCAGCTCGTCATCGGGGCCAACCCGGTACAGGCCATCGTCCTGGGCCGAGGCCACGGCCAGGCTGAGCAACTGGTTGTTGAGGCCGGCAACGCGCGCCTCACCTTCCTGCACCTGCTGGAAATCATGGGCCGTCATGCGTGGCTCCACCGCACCCCGGGACGCGCAGCCGGTCAACAGGCACGCGCCCAACAGGCCGACCAGCATCCAATACATGGCTGCACGAATGCTCATTCCGGATTTACCTCGATTTCCCCACACGTCCCTGAATCCTGCCACTCCCCGAACCCCATCACCACCCCGCGCGCTGCGGCCGGGGTGGTGAGCGCATCAGATCCCGTCAGGGACTGACCGGCACTGGATCATCGCAGCAGTCATCGTCACAGACTGCCCAGCCGACACCGGCCCCGCCCAGCACCAGCAGGCTGCCGGTAACCCAGCGGTTGGCCAGCAGCAAGGGGGTGTCCGAGACCACCTGCAGATAGACGAAATCGGCCACGGCCCCGGTTTCCCCGGAGATATAGCGGATCTCGTAATCGCCCGGTCTATCGGGGGCTTCGAAGCTGATCCTGGATTCCGGGCCGGGCCGGTCCATGCGCACGAAGCGGTTCGGCTCGTCGCCGGCTGCGGCGATGGCAATGTAATCACCCGAACCGGCACGGCCGTTCGCGCTCCAGGAAACATCGAAGCGCTCGCCGGTACCGACCCGCTCCGGCGACTCGAAATGCACCGACTGGTCCAGCACCGCGCCCAGCTGGGTCTGGACTGCAGCCACGGTCCCGCCAAGCAGGCCCACCCGCTGGCCGGCCGACACCTGGTAATTGGTACCACCGGCGCCGGACACCGCCAGGTGGCCGTCACGGACCGAGACCCGGACATGGCCATCATCAAGCAGCTCGACCACACCGGCCTGCGCGACCGGCGTCGACGAGACCTCGACCACGCCATCGGCCGCCAGTCTGGTCGACAGATGGAAGTCGGCGGCCTGGATCGCCAGTGCGGTCGTGGCACTGGCCAGCGTGTACAGCACGGTTCCAGAACGCAGCCGGACCTGGATGCGTTGGCCGTCCTGCGGCGCGCCGACCTGGACGGCGGAATTTTCGGCCAGCCCCAGGCTGCTGCCATCATTCAATGACAGCACCACGCCGGAAGCGCCGGTGCTCATGCCATCGCCGTCATACCAGGCGAAACTGGTGTCGGCCAGGGTCAGCGACGGCGAACCGTCGGCCGGGTGGACAGTGACTTCGCCCTGGATCTGGGCGACCCCGATCGGCGCCGCTGCAGCCGTCAAGGCCCAGAACGACCCGACAAACGCGACCAGCCACGACAGCGATTGCCTGCCTGAAGCAGTGCTTTTCATAAGACCTACCCCCAACCTTTCGGTTAAACCTCGTACCGGGCCGGCACGATGTCCCTTGCCCGCGCAGTATAACCACAATCCGGAGCCGGCCAAGTGAAGATTAGATAAAATTCCCCATCGGCCTGGCCCGCAAATCACGCCCCGGCAGGCCGGCCAAACCGGGCGCCGCTCGCCGGCCCGCGAGCACTTCCCGGCCAGCCGGGACGGCCACACGGTAGCGGTGACAACGGCCGGGCAGTACCGTATTCCCTCTTCG
>CAZUZT010000085.1:0-9728 GCA_964624575.1 uncultured Rhodanobacteraceae bacterium
TCGTCGCTGCGGAACAACAGCCGCTCGGCGAGCCGACCGCTACTGGTGCGGTAGAAAACCGTGGTGGCGTCCGGTCCGGTCGACTCGACTGCAACCACGTTTACCGGGCCGGAGGGGTCGATGCCGTCCACCTGGCTGTCCGGGACGAGGTCTTCAAGTCTGAGCATGGCGGTGCCTGCAGGATCTATTTGAAAGGGACATCCATGCTCATGCCGTTCGACACAGGTCGGGCATTGGAATGTCCATTTTTATCGCCAGACAGTGTAGCGGCATCGCTGCTACAACAAGTGCCGGGCCGGTGATCCGGCAGGTGCTTTCGCAGGGCAGGGCGCGGGTCCTTGCTGCTGGAATTACAGGTTCAGATCCGCCTTGCTCTTGGTTGTGAGGCCGCCATCCTCGTCCGGCTGCCCAGGCTGCTGCGTGACGTGACCCAAACGTCCAACCGCGAATGTGCGTGATCAGCATCGTGGTCACTTTGTGTCCATATGCCGTCTTGTTCTGTCGCATGACTCGGGGATGATGATCATCCGTACTTGTTGTTTACACGTTGCTTGGGATGCGATGGAACAGGTGATCTGGCATACTGAACAAATGTTAAGGGTCTGAAGTCCGGGATGTCGCACGGATCGGGCTCCGACAGGGCGGTTCAACGCTCGACCCCATCGAAGGGGACGGTCCGGTTGAGCCGGTTTGCAGATGTACTTGCCGCAGGCTCACGGGGGGTGGGTTGGCAGGCCGGATCTCGCCAAGGCGAAGAGAGGCTGCTCGATGACACTCCTCAATCATGGTGGAACTGCAGGCCCGCTGGCAGCGGCAAAAAGGGCTCATCGCCGGCCACCTGCACGCTTCAGGCAATCGCAGCACCAGACCTGCGGGCCACCAGGTCGCGGCTGCGCTCACACGCTGGTCAGCCCGCTTCTTCGTTGGTTGCGTCGGTGCCGGGAATCCCGGGTGCCGTCGATACACCTGTTCGTCTTCTTCCCTGTTCCTTTATCCATGTGGGCCCGCAGATGCCGGACCCGCTGTTTCGTCACTGCACTTCCTGTCTGAATTTCCGTCACTGCGAGGACCGCATCATGGCCAATGCTGACCGCTCCATCTCGCCTCCCCGGCTTCGGGGACCTGTCACCCGCGACCACGGCACACCGGTGGCCCGCCCGGGTCATCGGTGGCTTTTGCTG
Source organism: uncultured Rhodanobacteraceae bacterium (assembly GCA_964624575.1). Taxonomy (GTDB): domain Bacteria; phylum Pseudomonadota; class Gammaproteobacteria; order Xanthomonadales; family UBA2363; genus Pseudofulvimonas. The sequence goes on from CAZUZT010000085.1 coordinate 1,182, forward strand.
TTGATGTTGCTGGTGTTGCTGATAGCCGCTGGCACTGGCGCTGCCGTCGCTGCGACATCCGATCACGGATCCCGCAGCACGGTGCTGGTGAACTCGGTTCAGGCCAGCAACGACACGCCCTCGGCGGCCGACAACGACTACACACGGATCAACAACGCGATCCAGGCCGCCGAGCCGGGAATGGTCATCGAGCTGGAGGGTGAGTTCGACTGGACCGAGCCGTTGGCCATGGCCAGCTGGGCGCTGGGCAGCAATGGCGTGGCCGATGGCGAGGTGCTGGTCACCGGCGGCGATGACTGGTCGATCCGCCTGCCCGACAACCTCCATGAAGTGACCGTGAGAGCTTCGGCCAACGGCGCCGTGATCAATGGCTTTCCGGGTTTGCCCGAGGACGATTATCTGGCTGAGACCGCTTTCCTGGTGGCCTACGGCAGCAATCACGGCTGGACTTTTCAGGGGCTGACGGTGCGCGGCTTCAACATGGGCATCACCATGTTCCGCGCCGCCGGAACCACGGCGGTGTTCAATGACACCACCTTCATCGGCAACCGCATCGAGATCGGGCCCGAGACCGGTGACCCCTATGCCAGTTATGGCCTGTTCGCCAACCATGGCAGCAACCAGAGTCTGATCGACAACGAGATCATCATCGATATCGAGGGCGTCGATGCCTCGCTGGGCAGCGCCGGTGATTTCCGCATCATCGGCATGCAGATCGGCGATTCCAGCAACAGCGCGGTGTTCAACGGCCTGTTGGTCAGCGGCAATACATTCACCGTGGTGGGTGAGCCGGCGGGCACGCCGCCGGAAGTGATCGGCGTGTGGGAGAACGCCGGCGACGCCAACTCGGCGATCACCTTCCAGGACAATTGGTTCGAGGGTTCCGGCGATCTGGGTCAGGGCATCGGCAACAACAACCAGACCGCCTTCATCACCACGACCCAGTCCGGTGCCGATCGCACCTCGGTATTCAGCGGCAACACCGTCACCGGTGCGGCCGTGGCGCTGCGCAGCCAGCGCGGCGATTTCCGCCACTACGTGGCCGGCTCCGATCCGCTGGTGATCCAGGGCAATACCCTGATCGGGAACGGAACGGCTCTTCATCTGCCGGCCGGATACCCCAATCCCGGGCGCTACATCGTCCGCGACAACCGGATCACCGGCAATGACACGGGTGTGTTCGCTGCCCTGGCCGATTCGGGCAGCAACGAACAGCCAACGCAGCTCCAGCTGGATGACAACTGGTGGGGCTGCAATGCCGGCCCGGGCCAGGATGGCTGTGATGTCGCGGTGATCGAGGGCTCGGAGGTCTCGGATCCGGCAGCCGCCATGGTGACGATGGATGCCTGGCTGGCCCTGGCGGCACAGGCAGATCCCGAGGAGCTGGCTACAGGCGGGGACCTGGCGACGCTGACCGCGGCGCTGGTTTCCTTCGATGGCACCACGCTGGGCGCGACCCCGGCCGCGGCGTTCCCGCAGACCGGGATCGACCTGGTGACCAGCAAGGGGTCCTTCGCCGAAGCGCCCGGCACCATGACGGCGATTCAGGTGGATACGGTGGCCGGCCAGGCGGAAGCGACCCTGTACCAGCACCTGTCCGGCTACGCCGCCCTGAGTGCCGGTCTGGACAACCAGATGGTTGACTTCCATGTCCGTGTCGCTGGTCCGGTGACCGTCAATGACAACATCGATGCCGCCGAGACCGTGCCGGCCGGCGCCACCTGTGGCGCGCCAGATTTCAGCGCCATCCAGGAGGCCCTGGATGCGATGCCGGCCCACGCCACCATCCTGGTCTGCCCCGGCAGCTATGCCCAGGAACTGATGATCAGCAAGCCGGTGACCCTGCTGGGCGCGGGCCACGGTGTCGACGGCCGTACCCGCAACGCCGACGACATCGACGCCGACGAGAGCGTGCTGCTGCCGCCGCAGACCCATCCGGACATTGCCCTGGATGCCTATTTCGCCGGCTGGCTGATCAGCGTCGATGCGCCGGATGTGGTCATCGACGGTTTCGTCCTGGACGGCGACAACCCGGACCTGACCTCGGGCGTGGATCTCAACGGTGCCGATATCGATTACTCGGCCGGCCTGTTGGCCTACGGCACCACCGAACGGTTCCAGTTGCGCAACAACATCATCCGCAACATGCAATCGGCAGGCATCTACGGCTATGGCCACCTGGGCGACAACATCATCGAGTACAACCGCTTTGCCAACATGGCGGCGCCGTCGACATGGGGGCTGGGGGTCGTCACCACCAATCACTGGTATGTCCAGGTGCGCGACAACCTGTTCGATACCGTGCGTATCGGCGTGCAGAGCAACCTGCTCAGCCTGGCCAACCCCGGCACCTTGCCGCCGGCGATCACCGGCAACGAATTCCGGGTCCAGCACCTGGGCATCTTCCTGAATCAGAACGGCGGCTCGGTGGCGACCAGCCATGCCGTCGAAGACAACTGGTTCCATGCCGTGCCGGCCGCCGGGCTGGAAAGCCCGTGGGCCGCGATCCTGATCCAGGGCCTGACCGGCAGCCGTGAGATCGGACTGGCCAACAACCATATCGATGGCAGCGGCGTCACCCGCACGCGCATCGGCTACCTGCTCAGCAACATCACCAGCAGCGCCGCGCCGGAGACGCGCTTCATCGCCGGTGGTTCGGTGAGCAATGTCGATGTCGGTGTGCTGGCCACCGACGCCCATTTGTATACGGGTACGGTGAGTGACTTCGTGGTCCGTGGCGTCAGCTTCAGCAATGTCGACCAGGCGCTCCTGGTCGAGGACACCGAAGCGGCCGGGCAAAGCCGCTTGTCGGTCGGTGCCGGCAATGATTTCACCGGCGCCAACTGGTCGCTGGTGCTGTCCGGGCCGGAGGCCACCCTGGGGGCTGCCGATGGTCTGTCCGGCGCCGAGGCGGTCCGGGTGCGCTCGGCCCGGGCGGGCAATATCTATGGTCGTCCCGATTCCCAGGACAACACATGGGCCGTCGCGCCGGCCACGATCAACCACGGCGTCGCCGCGGTGCAGGAGGACGGTCGCGTGCTGGTGGAAGCCGGCCTCTTCGAACAGGAGGTCACCGTCGACCGGCGCGTGCGCCTGCTCGGCGCCCAGGCCGGTGTCAGCGGCCGGAATGCCCTGACACCGCGGGCCGGCGGGGAATCCGTCATCGCGCCGGATGCCCGGTACCGCATCTCCGTGCGTGCAGCCGGTGCCGAGGTCAACGGCTTCACGATCACCGGCATCAGCAGTGAGTCGGTGACGGCCGCTGCCGCCATCAATGTTCCGGTGTCCGATGCCCTGGTGATCAACAACCGGGTGCTGGACCTCAATGGCAACGGCGTCTATCTCAGCCGCAGCGATACCGGCAATGTGCAGATCAGGGACAACCACTTCGGCCAGCTGCATGGTGGCAACTACAACGGCATCAAGACCGAAGGCTCGACCGGTCTGCAGGTGGCCGGCAACAGCATCAGCTCGACCCAGTACCAGGGCCTGCAACTGGGTGGCGTCAATGACGCAGCCCTGTTGCTGGACAACAGCATCCACGACACGGCACATGGCGGCATCAATATTGCCGGTGGCAGTGGCATCACGGTGATGGGCAACGTGCTTGACGCGGCCGATACCGATGGTGGTGCCACGCGTGCGGCGATCCGGATCTATCCGGGCGTGGATGCCGTGGTCGCCTGCAATGCCATCCTGGGCAGCAACCAGCAGGGCATCTATTTCCGCCAAGGCAGTGGCCTGCCGATGGCGCGCGTGTTCCACAACCAGATCCTGGCTGGCGTGTCTTTGGCCAATGACCAGCCGGCGGACACGGCGGTGGGTTCCAACTGGTACGGCGGGGCCGCCTCGGTGGCGGGCACCCAGGCATCGGCGTTGAATGTCGCCGATCCCCTGGCCGCCAGTCCGCTGAATGACCCGCTGTGTGGCGACAACACACCAGTGGAGCATGTGCTGGTGTCCGGTTCCGGCCAGACGGCACCGCTGGGCAGTGCCTTCGCCACGCCGCTGGCTTCGCGCCTGGTCGACGCCCTGGGCGGCGCGGCGGTTGCGTTCCCGGTGAACGTGACCGCGCCGACCGCCGGTGCATCGGCACTGCTTGACCCGGGCCCCGGCCTGCGTCTCAGCGACTACAACGGCATGGTCCAGACCACGGCCACGGCCAACAACTTCGAAGGCAGCTATGCCGTCACCGCCACCGGCAGCATCGGCGAGGTCGCCTTCAACCTGACCAACAGCGCCATGGCGCAGGTCACCATGGGCCTCAATGGCCCGGTGACCGGAGTCAAGGTCGGCGAGGCAGCCGTTTACACCGGCACCATCGTCAATGCCAGCGCGCCGGTCAGTGAGGAGGTGTTCATCCGCCTGACCATGATCGGTGCCAACAGCCCGGCCGATGGCGACATGTGTGTGCAGCAGGGTGGGGATTGCCTGCCGGTGCTGTGGACGGATGCAGGCGGCATGCTGGTAGCCGAAGTGCCTGGCGATGTCGCCGGCAGCTCGGTGGACAGCTTCCCGATCGACGCACCGTTCGATCTGACCCACCTGTTCAACGTCACCTACGGACACGCCGGCACCTTCGTCGCCAGCGCCGAGGTGGTTGGTGCGCAATCGGCCATGGTCTATGCCGCCGATGTCATCGCCACCGAGGTGATCGACGAGCACGATGGCGTGACCCTGGACCTGTCCGGTCCGGTGGCCGGTGTCGAGAAGGGCGAGCCGACCGTGTACCAGGCACACCTAGTCAGCGAGGTGGATGTCGCCGACAGCGTCCTGGTCGGTTTCGTGCTAACCCGCGATGGTGGCATCGAAGGCGGCGACCTGACTGTCGAATACGACGCCGGTGGCGGCACTTTCCTGCCGCTGCCCCTGGACGACATCGGCGGCCAGCTGGTGGGCAGTTTTGGTCCGGCTGGCGGCTTCCCGCTGCTGGAGGGCCACGACGCCACCACCTTGTTGCGGGTCACCTACCACGTCACGCCGCCGGCACCGGGCCTGTACCAGGTGCAGGCGATGGTGGTCGATGCGGCCGGGGACACCGACGGTGTGACCGTTTACGCCGGCGATCATCTGTCCACGCAAGTGGTGGATGCGGCGCCCGATGTCGAGCTGGCACTGTCCGGGCCGTTCAACAGCAGCGACCAGGGCCTGGTGTCACCGCGTGTTGCCGAGTCGTTGGTGATCCGTGCCGACCTGGTCAATAGCGGCGGCGATGTCGCCGACCTGGTCCAGGCCCGGCTGACGATCGGTGCCGGTTTCGTCATCGAACCCGATGATCTGGCGGTCCGCTACTGGTTCCTGCCCGATACCGCGCAGGTGTGCGATATCGATGCCGCCATGGCGATCGTCGATGTCGCCGCCAACGAGTTCGAGCAGACCGGCAGTGGCCTGTCGATCACCACGCCGGCGCAGCCGCTGACCGAGGGCTTCGAGGTGGCGACCTGCTTCCAGTTGGAGCTGGGCCGTGCCGGTGCCTACAGCCTTGCCGCCGTGATCGAGGATGCCGACGACGACAGCGACGGCCTGGCCACCTATGCCGCCGACAACTTGAGCCTGTCGGTGGCCAAGGGCGTGGCGACCCTGGCTTGGGATCCGGACAGCATCGGCAGCTTCGATTACACCGGCACCGCCCGCGAGGCGGTGGTGGTCACCACGCCGGCCGGGCTGGAAGGCAGTGTCCAGACCACCTACAACGGCGAGCCGGATGCACCGGTGGCTGTCGGCAACTACCTGGTACTGGCCACGCTGGTGGATGATGACTACCAGGCCGACCCGCTTGTCAGCTCGATCGTGATCGGTGCCGACACCGTGCAGATCAGCGACATCAGGTTTGCCGAAGGCGGCACCAGCCTGGTGTTCGATGGTACCGACCGGCCGGTGGTGTTCGAGGCCGACCCGGCGCAAGGCAGTCAGGGAATCACCTGCACGACCCTCGTCAATGGTGGCGTGGCGCTGCCCAGTGCCACCGGCAGCTACCAGGTCACGGTCACCTGCGAGGGGCCCAACCACTTCGGTGCGGCGAGCCAGACGTTGACCATCGTGGCGGCGGAGGTCGCCGTCAGCTTCGGCAATCTGGTGCATACCTATGACGGGTCGGTGAAGTCGGCGATCGTCAGCACGACACCGGCCGGTGTCCCCGGCATCAGCCTGGTGTACGCCCCGGCAGCGCCGGTGGACGCCGGCAGCTACCAGGTGACAGCGGTGCTGGCCAATCCGAACTATCAGCTCACCGGCCCGGCGACAGCGACCCTGGTGGTCAACCCGGCGGCCGCTGCCGTGATCCTGTCGGATCTGGTTCAGGTCTATGACGGTTCGGCCCGACCGGTAACGGTGACCACCATGCCGGCCGGGTTGCCGGTGGCCGTGGACTATGACGGCGGGGGTGTGCCGACGGCGGTCGGAAGCTATCCGGTCCAGGCCACGATCACCGATCCCAACCATGCCGGTTCGGCCAGTGGCGTGCTGCAGATCCTGCCGGCCGATGCCCAGGCAGTGGCATTGACCGTCAATGGCACGGATACCGCCACTGCCACGGTGGCGACGGCGGGCGCCTACAGCTTCCTGGCTACCGTCGAGGACGAGCATGGCCATCCGGTGCCCGATGTCGCGGTGGCCTTTGGCAGCCAGGGCGGCGATGCCGGCATCAGCCCGGCCCAGGCCGTGGTCCATACCGATGCCAACGGCCAAGCGGTCTTCGTTGCCGATGCCAATACCGTGGCCGGGGAGTTCACCGTTACGGCCACGGCAGCCGGCTTGGTGCCTGCGGATGTGGTGCTGGTCAATCTGGCCGATGAGGCGAGCATGCTCGCGCCGGTCGCCGGTACGCCGCAGTCCGGTGTGGTCAGTACCGCGTTTGATGATCTGGTGGTCCAGGTCAGCGATATCCACGGCAACCCGGTCGCCGGTGTCGAGGTGGAATTCCTCGCCGCTGCCGACGGTAGCGGTGCCAGTGCCGAACTGGATCCAGCCGATGGCCGGGTGCTGAGCAACGCAGAGGGCCTGGCGGTTGTTGCCGCCAGCGCCAACGCCACTGCCGGCAGCTACACGGTGGCCGCCACCGCCGACGGTGTTGCCGGCGCGGTGGAATTCGAGCTGACCAGTGCCGCCGGCAGTGCCGCGACCCTGGTCAAGGTGGCTGGTGACGGACAAAGCGCCGATGCGGGCAGTGCGGTGGCAATTGCGCCGCAGGTGCGGGTCGAGGATGAAGGTGGCAATCCCGTGGACGGTGCCATCGTCAGCTTCACGGTCAGTGCCGGTGCCGGCAGCGTCACCGATGCCACGGTGATGACCGACGCCGATGGCCTGGCCGAAGTCGGCAGCTGGACGCTCGGTGCCGCGGCCGGCAACCAGGCGCTGGCGGCCAACGTCGTTGGCGCCCCGGTCGACCCGGTGACGTTCACGGCCACCGCCAATGCCCAGGTGGATGCCGCTGTCACCGTGACTGCCATCGGTGACTACACCCGCGTCGGTGCGCTGCACGAGCATCTGGTCGTGGTGAGCAACCAGGGCCTGTCGGCGGCCACCAGCGTGGCCATCGATGTGCCGTTGCCCGACAGCCATGGCGCAGACACTGCCCGCTGGCTGTGCCTGGCATCCGGTGGCGTCAGCTGCCCGACCGCCAGCGGCCAGGGGCCGGTCAGTGCCGTTGTCAGCCTGCCGGCCGGTGCATCACTGACCTTCCTGACCTCGGCGACTGTCGTCAGTGCACCGCCCGATGAGCTGATCACGGTGACGGCTGATGTCCAGTCCCTGGATGAGGACGATGTCGATGCCGGCAACGACAGCGCCACGGCGACCACGGCAGTGGTGCTGTTCCGCAACGGCTTCGAGCCGGGTGGCGACGGCATCAACAACGAGGGCGGCCGGATCGGCGGCGTGGCCGGGGAGTTGCAAAGCCACGGCGGCGTGCTGACCCTGGCCCGCGATGAGGGTGATGGCGGATCGCTGCCTGAAACGTGGCTGCATCTGGAAACGGTGCAGGGCCAACCCGTCGCCTTCGTTGACCGCCTGCAGCATGCCGACAGCAGCTGGGTACGCCTGCGCGCGGTCGCTGGCGCGAGCCAGCACGTCGGTGCCTGGCTGCCAGCCGACGACGGCATCATCCTGGAGCTGGGTCAGCGGGACGGCGTACCGGTGTTGCAGCTGATGGCCGGGGGCGGTGCCGACGAAATGGCGTTGGCCAACGACGTCCAGTCCGGGCTGCTGGTCCTGTCCGTCAACCAGTGAGCCAGGCCGCCGCGGCCATCGGGTCGCGGCGGCCACTTTCTGCAAGGATCCTGGCAACGCGGGAGCTTCGGCTCCCGCGTTTTTTCATGGCGATCTTCCAGCGGCGGGCGAGTCCCTGGAATGGGTCCGCCTGCTGGCACCGAGCCTCCTCGATGGGCGCCGGGCGGTTCGGCCTGGCTTGCACCGGTGACCGCCGGCCGAGTCGGTGCCCGCCCCGGGATCTCCCGAAAGTGGCAAGGAACCCCCCGGCCTGGCCAGAAAGCTGACCGCCAGGCAAAGAAAAAGCCGCTGAAATCAGCGGCTTGTCAATCGATCTGGTGG
>CAZUZT010000086.1:0-9728 GCA_964624575.1 uncultured Rhodanobacteraceae bacterium
GCCATTCGCAGATGGTGCGCACGCTGCGCTTCGAGACCGAGCGCTACGGCCACTATTCGCTGGCCGGTGAGTCGGTGTACGACCGCCCGTTCCTGTGGGGCAGCAAGCGCACCGGGCCGGACCTGGCCCGGGTCGGCGCCCGCTACAGCGATGACTGGCACCGGGTGCACCTGATCAATCCGCGCGATGTCGTGCCCGAATCCAACATGCCCGCCTATCCCTGGCTGGAAGAGGCGGGGATCGATGGCGCCAAGCTCCAGCGGCGCATGCGGGCATTGCGCCGGCTTGGCGATCCCTATTCGGACGCGGACATCGAGGCGGCACCGGCGGCGGTGGCCGGCCAGACCGAAATGGATGCCCTGATTGCCTATCTGCAGGGCCTGGGCCGGCACGCGCCCAGGACGCGCTGACCATGAGCTGGGGCAATTTCAGTGGTGTGGTCACGGTCTTTCTGCTGCTGCTGTTCGTGGGCCTGGTGATCTGGGCCTGGAGCGGCAAGCGCAAGGCGGATTTCGACGCGGCGGCACGGCTGCCGCTGGAAGGCGATGACGACACGCCGGCACCGGAGCACCGGGCCGGCGACAACGGCAAAAACGGCAGCGGTGGCGATACCGGCCCCGGTGCCCAGGATGGGAGTGGCAAGGGGTCATGAGCAACGCATGGTCGATCTATGTGATCACACTGACGACGATCATGATCGTCGGCTGCGTATGGCTGCTTTGGTACACATCGCGGCCCAGCGGCGGTCATCCCGACGAGACCACCGGCCATGTCTGGGACGGTGACATCCGGGAGTACAACAAGCCGCTGCCACGCTGGTGGCTGAACCTGTTCTACATCACCATCGTCTTCAGCATCGGTTACCTGATCTGGTATCCGGGCCTGGGCAATTTTGCCGGCATCGGCGGCTGGACTTCGGCCAAGCAGCACGATGCCGCCCGCGACGACGCTGAAGCGCGCATGGAACCGGTCTTCGCCCGCTTCAGGGAGATGCCGGTCGCCGAGATTGCCCGCAATGAAGAGGGGCTGGCCCTGGGTCGTTCGGTGTTCGCCAACAACTGTGCCACCTGTCACGGGTCCGATGCCCGTGGCGCCATCGGCTTTCCCAACCTGACCAGCAGCAACTGGCAGTGGGGCGGTGATCCGGACAGCATCCTGGGCACGATCCTGGAAGGCCGGCACGGCATCATGCCGCCGTTCGGCGCGGCCATCGGCGATGATCTGGCAATCACCGAGACCGCCGTCTATGTCCAGAGCCTGTCCGGACGCAGGGTCAGTGCCGAGATGGCTGCCGCCGGCAAACGCCGTTACGACATGATCTGTGTCGCCTGTCATGGCGTGGACGGCACCGGCAACCCGGTCCTGGGTGCGCCCGATCTGACCGACGACGACTGGGTCTACGGCAGCAGCCTGGAGGCGATCCGGCACGGCATCCTGCATGGCCGCGAGGGCCAGATGCCGGCGCACCGCGACATCATCGGGCAGGATCGGGCCCGCCTGGTGGCGGCCTGGGTCTGGTCGCTGTCCAACCCGCCTGTCGATGGTGATAACGTGGTCCCATGAACCAGACAGCCACGTCAGCGCCTTTCGATCACGCCCCAAGACCCCTGGTACAACGGCTGGGAGCGATCCTCTGGCCAAGCTTCTTTGCCGCTGGCGTGGCCACCGTCATCTTCTTCGCCTTTGTCGATCCGGTCGACTTGCGTGACATCAGCTTCATCGACTGGGAAATCAGCCGCCAGGCCGGTTACACCATCGGCTTTTTCATGTTCTGGATGGCGACAGCGGCATCGAGCCTGTTCACCTGGATCCTGCTGCGGCCAGCCAGCCGCTTCAACACACGGCCGGAGCAAGGTCCTCGGGATTGAGGCCAGCCCGGCGTCCCGGCGACGCCATCGCGCAGCCGTTGCCAGCGGCACCTGGCGCAGGCGCACCGGCGCACGCCGTGGCGGCGCGGGCACGACGCGTGTCCTGAACTCCCTGTCATCAGGGCAATGCGTGCCGACGCCTGTATGCCGCTGCAACGGTTGCCACTGCCAAGGCTGGAACTGCGGCCGCGTCGGCCCCACACCCATCAGGCGCACGCTGCCGGCGCCGGCGGTTTCGGCGGCAGCTGGCCCGGCCCGCGCCGCCCACCCATCGGCCTGGACCACCACCCGGTCACGATTAACGAGTTATGAACACACGCATTGACATCACCGTCGAACCGGATTCCTCGCCTTACCGTTCCGAGGGCAAGGTCTATCCGCGCGAGGTCAAGGGCCGTTATCAGCGCCTGCGGATCGCCTCGGTCTTCTGGCTGCTGGGCATGTTCTATCTGGTTCCCTGGTTGCAGTGGGATGGTCGCCAGGCGGTGCTGTTCGACCTGCCGGCGCGCAAGTTCCATGTGTTTTCCCTGGTGTTCTGGCCGCAGGATTTCATCTTCCTGGCGGTGCTGCTGATCCTGGCCGGGCTGGCGCTGTTCTTTTTCACCGCCCTGGCCGGACGGCTGTGGTGCGGCTACGCCTGCCCGCAGACGGTCTGGACCGAGGTTTTTCTGTGGTCCGAGCGCTGGATCGAGGGCGACCGGCGCGAACGCATCAAGCTCGACGCCGGCCCCTGGAACGGCAACAAGATCCGCCGCAAGCTGCTCAAGCACACGGTGTGGATCGTGTTTGCGCTTTGGACCGGCTTCACCTTCGTCGGGTTCTTCACCCCGATCCAGGATCTGGGCGCGCGCCTGGTGCCGTTCCAGTGGGGCGCCTGGGAAACCTTCTGGGTACTGTTCTACGCCCTGGCCACCTGGGGCAATGCCGGTTTCCTGCGTGAGCAGGTGTGCAAGTACATGTGCCCGTACGCGCGCTTCCAGAGCGCGATGTTCGACCGCAACACCCTGATCATCGCCTACGATCCGCGCCGTGGCGAACCGCGTGGCCCACGCAATCGCGCCCTGGGCAGCGTCAAGGCGCGCGGCCGCGGGCTGCTGCCGCTGGAAAAGGCCCAGGCCTTCGTCGTCGCCGCCTTCCAGCGTATCCGCCGCAAGCCGGCGACCGGCGAGGTCCGGGTCACCACCGACTTCTTCGAGCGGGTGCTGGATGAGGGCACCCTGGACTTGGCGGCAGCGACATCGGTGCCGGCCGACCAGCTCGGTGACTGCATCGACTGCACCCTGTGTGTGCAGGTGTGTCCGACCGGCATCGACATCCGCAATGGCCTGCAATACGAGTGCATTGCCTGCGCCGCCTGCATCGATGCCTGCAACGATGTCATGGACAAGATGGGTTATCCGCGCGGCCTGATCCGCCACACCACCCAGAATGCCCTGGATGGCACGCCCAGCCGGATCCTGCGCCCGCGGGTGCTTGTCTACGCCGGGCTGCTGCTGGCGATCCTGATCGGCTGGGGCGTGGGCATCAGCCAGCGCGAACCGCTGATCGTCGATGTCCTGCGCGATCGCAATGCCCTGTTCCGCGTGCTGGGCGACGGCAGCGTCGAGAACGCCTACACGATGAAGGTGTCCAACAAGGACAACCACGAGCGCCAGGTGGTGATCACCCTCCAAGCCCCCCAGGAACCGCTGGAGCTGGTCGGCGCGCCGGTGCAGCGGGTGATCGCCGCCGGTGCCACCGACGAGCTGGCGCTGACCCTGCGCAGCACCGATCCGGAAGCCACGCTCAGCGGCCGGATTCCGGTCGTGTTCGTGGTCACCCGTCCCGGCCACGACGACCAGGCCGAGGTCGTCATCCATCACTCAGCCCCTTTCTTCGCACCGCAATGAATCAACCCGTCAAATCAACTTCCCGCGTCCGCCAGGCCGGGCCACTGCTGTGGCTGGTGCTGGCGATCCCCGCCGCAACCATCGTTGCCGGCATCACCACACTGGTGGTGTCGCTGCGCACCGGCAGCATCGATGCGGTGATCGATCCGGTCACCCGCACCGCCCAGGTGCAGGACCGTGAATTGGCCGCCGACCAGCAGGCCGTGGCCCTGGGCCTGGCCGGCACTGGCAGCTACCAGGCCGATACCGGCGCCATTGCCGTCAACCTGACCGGTGATCGCGACACCCAGGCTGCCGGCACCAGTCTTGAGTTGGCGGTGCTGCATCCGGCCCGCGGCAGCCTGGACCACCGCGTGCCCCTGGTCGCCGCCGGCAATGGCCGCTGGCTGGGGCGGGTGGAGTTCGATGCCGGCCACGACTGGAACCTGCAGCTGGGCGACCCGGAAGGCAGCTGGCGCCTGGTGGGCCGGATTACCGCCAACGAACCGGACTTCCAGTTGCGGCCTGCGCTGGCGCAATGACCGGAAGCCGTCGTGTTGCTGCCGATTGCCACCGGTGCCGGGCACGGATCCGGTTGCGGACGGCATGAGCCATGAGCGCTTCCGACCCGGTCCGGCCTGAGGCCGGCGCCTGCTGGCACTGCGGCGATGCCCTGCCGGCGCAGCCGGTGCGCACGCACCTGGATGGTGCCGAACGTGCCATGTGCTGTCCGGGCTGCGCCGCCGCCGCGGCCTGGATCCGCGATGCCGGCCTGCATGATTACTACCGTCTGCGCAGCGCCCACAGCCAGCGCATCGATGCCGAAGCCAACGTCGATCTGGCAGCCTGGGACCGGGACGACCTGCTTGCCGCGCACGTGCGCCGGCACGGTGACGAGCACGAGATCACCCTGCTGATCGAGGGCATTGCCTGTGCCGCCTGCGCCTGGTTGATCGGTCGCGCGCTGCCGCGCCTGCCGGGCGTCATCGAGGCCGATGCCAATGCCGTCACCAGCCGCCTGCACCTGCGCTGGCGACCGGACCAGGTGCCGCTCAGTGCCATCGTGCGCCAGTTGCACGAGCTGGGTTACCGGCCGCACCTGGCCAGCGGCGAGGAGGCCGAGCGCGCCCGCCGCGCCGAGCGCCGCGATCTGCTCAAGCGCCTGGCGGTGGCCGGCCTGGGCGCGTTCCAGGCGATGATGCTGGCCGAGGCCCTGTATCTGGATTTCCACAGCACCATGGATCTGGCAACGCGGGATTTCTTCCGCTGGTTCACCTTTCTGGTGTCCACGCCGGTGGTGTTCTACGCCGGCCAGCCATTCCTGTCCGGCATGGTGCGCGAGCTGCGCATGCGCCGATTTGGCATGGATACGCTGATCGCCAGTTCAGTGCTGATCGCCTATTTCGCCAGCCTGGTCGAGACCCTGCGCGGCGGCCCGCATGTCTGGTACGACGCGGCCGTGATGTTCGTGCTGTTCCTGCTCGTGGCGCGCTATCTGGAACGCATGGCGAGGCAGCGTGCGCAGTCCGCCGTGGATGCGCTGGCCCGGGCGCAACCGGTGCTGGCCTGGCGCGAAGCCGGTGACGGCGGCCGGGCCCAGGTGCCGCTGAACGAGCTGGCGGCCGGCGATATCGTCCATGTCCGTGCCGGCGAGGCGGTGCCGGCTGACGGCATCCTGCTCAATGCCGCCGCCGAGCTCGACGAGGCCCTGCTGACCGGGGAGTCCCGGCCCGTGCCGCACGCGCCCGGCGACACCCTGTGGGCCGGCAGCCTGGCGGTGGCCCAGCCGCTGCGCATGCGCGTGGCCCGTACCGGCCAGGAAACGCTGCTGTCGCATCTGGTGCATCTGGTTGAGCGGGCCCAGGCCCAGCGGCCGCGCCTGGCCCGGCTCGCCGACCGCATTGCCTCTTGGTTCGTGGTCGGGCTGTTCACCGCCGCCGCCATCGTTGCCGTGATCTGGTCGCAGACCGTGCCCGAACGTGCCTTCGAGGTCACCCTGGCGGTATTGATCGTGTCCTGCCCCTGCGCCCTGTCGCTGGCCCTGCCGGCAGCGATCGCCGCCGGCCATGCCCGCCTGGCCGGGCTCGGCGTGCTGGTGCTGGGCGATGACGCCCTGACCCGGCTGACGCAGATCGATACCGTGGTGCTGGACAAGACCGGCACCCTGACCCGCGGCCGCCTGCAGTTGCGCGACACCGTGACCTTCCATGGCATTGACGCAAGTCGGGCACGGGCCATTGCCGCGGCGCTGGAGCATGGCAGCAACCACCCCATCGGCCAGGCCTTCGCCAGCATCGACGCGGCCCCGGCGCAGGCGATCCAAGTGGTGGCCGGGCAGGGCGTCAGCGGCCAGATCGATGGCCGCCGGTATTGGCTGGGGCGCCCGGATTTTGCCGCGCCCGGGGCCGAACCGGACCGTGACGGCATTTTCCTGGGTGATGGCCAGCGCCTGCTGGCGCGGTTCGAGGTTGCCGACCAGGAGCGCCCCGATGCTGCTGCTGCGATCAATGCGCTGCGTGCCGATGGTCTGGATGTGCAGATTCTCAGCGGCGACAGTCAGGCGGCTGTGGCGGATCTGGCCGGGCGCCTGGGCATCGACCAGTGGCACGCCCGGCAAACGCCCGAAGACAAGCTGGCCCATGTGCGCCGGTTGCAGGCGCGCGGGCATGTCGTGGCGATGCTCGGCGATGGCGTCAACGATGCCCCGGTGCTGGCCGGTGCCGATGTCTCCATCGCCCTGGCTGGCGGCGCGCCGCTGGCGCATCGCAGCGCCGATGTGCTGCTCATGGGCAGCCAGTTGCAGCGTGTGCCGCAGACCCTGTTACTGGCCCGGCGCACGCGCTCGATCATGCGCCAGAACCTGGCCTGGGCGCTGGGTTACAACGTGCTGGCGCTGCCCTTTGCCGCCCTCGGCCTGGTGACGCCGCTGCTGGCCGCGGTTGGCATGGCGCTGTCCTCGTTGCTGGTCACCGGCAATGCCCTGCGCATCTCGCGCGACCGCCCAGGCAAGGCCGGCGCGGTCACCGTGGAGGACGCCGGCATCACGGCGACCACTGCGGATCAGCATCTGGGCGCCGGGCGTCCGGCATGAATGTCCTGCTGATCCTGATTCCGGTGACCCTGGTCCTGGTCGGCATCGCGGTGGCGACCTTTTTCTGGGCGGTGAACAAGGGCCAGTTCGATGATCTGGAGACACCGGCGCTGCAAATTCTTGAAGACGATCCGGCGCCGTTGGCCGATGCCGCGCCGCGCCCGGTGCGGACGGACGGGTCCGGGCCAGCCGCCGATTCGCAGGCGGACCGGGACAAGCAACCGCCGGACGGTGGCCGCTGATGGGTCCTGACTGGCTGACCCTGTCCGGCGCCTTCATCGCCGGCCTGCTCGGCAGCGGCCACTGCGCCGCCATGTGCGGTGGCCTGGCGGTGGGCTTTGGCAGCGCCGCCGGGGTCGGCGGTGGCCCGGCCATGCTGCTGCCGGCATTCCAGATCAATCTTGGCCGGGTTCTGGGGTACACCCTGGGCGGCGCCCTGGTCGCAGGCTTCGCCGGTGGCCTGGTCGGCGCCATTGCCATCGAGCAGGTGCTGTTCGCGGCGCGCCTGGCGGTGGGCGGTGTGCTGGTCCTGGTTGGCCTGCGCCTGCTCGACCGCAGTGGCCGGCTGGCGCCGCGGGCCAGCCCCGGTGGCTGGTTGTGGGCGCGCCTGCGGCCGCTGACCCGGCGGCTGCTGCCGGCGACGACGTTGTCACGGCGGCTGGCCCTGGGTGCGCTGTGGGGTTGGCTGCCGTGCGGCCTGTCCTGGACGGTGTTGTTCGCCGCCGCGTTCAGCGTCAATGCGCTCAGCGGCGCGGCGACCATGTTCGCCTTCGGCCTGGGGACGCTGCCGGCGATGGTGCCGCTGACCTGGGGCGGTGGCCGCATTGCCCGGCGCTTGAGCAGTGGCCGTACCCGCCTGGCGCTGGGCAGCCTGGTGATCGTCGCCGGCGTGGTGACCGTGGCCGCGCCCTGGCTGGCGGCGACCCCGTTCCTGCATGAGGTGCTGGGCGTGCTTGGCTGCCGGACCGTGCCGGTGGCGCCGTGACTGGGCCGCCTGTTATCGAATCCGCCGTGACCGGGATGGCTCAGCCGGCGGCACCGGCTGGTGGCCGGTCACCGCTGCCCGGCCCGGTTATCATGCCCGCTGGCATGATGCAGGTGAGTTTTTGATGGCCCAGGACAATCACGACCGTCGCCCTACGGATCCGGCGCACAACAACGTGGAGGCCGGGCTGGAGCAGATCCTGCAACCGGCAATTGCCGATGACGGCGACGACTGCACCTTCTGCAGTACCTGTGCCTTCTCGGCCGCGTGCCTGGCCGAGGGCTATGACAAGCCATCGCTGCGCCGCCTGCATTGCCTGGTCGAGCACACCGGGCCGTATCGCGCCGGGGATGTGATCTTCCGCGAGGGCGAACCGTTCACCGCCATTGCCGCGGTACGCGCCGGCACAGTCAAGACCCGGGTGCTGGACCCGGATGGCCGCGAGCAGATCCACGGTTTTTTCCTGCCTGGCGAGGTCATCGGCCTGAGCGCGATCCACGCCACCCGCTATCCCTGTGATGCCGTGGCGATCGACACCGTCACCCTGTGCCGGTTCTCGTTTCCGCTGATGGCGACCCTCGCCCAGGAAATGCCGCGCCTGCAGGGCCACCTGTTCCGCCTGCTCAGCGAGGACATCGGCAAGGCGATGATGATGGCCGGCGATCACAGTGCCGACGCCCGCATGGCCGCCTTCCTGGTGATGATGTCGCGGCGCTATGCCCGGCGCGGCTTCTCGCCGAACCGGTTCCAGCTCGCCATGTCACGGGCCGACATCGGCAATTACATGCGCCTGGCGGCGGAAACGGTCAGCCGCGTGCTGCGCCGGTTCCAGGATGAAGGCACGATCGCGGTCGACGGTCGCCTGATCGAGATCAAGGGTGCCCCGGCCCTGCTGCGGCTGGCGGCGCCGATGCTGCGCGATTGAAGCTCCGTGCCGGCAAGGGGCTTCGCCGGCACTCTGTCCGGCGGCCGGCTGAACGTCAGACTTTGGCGAACACCAGGCTGGCGTTGGTGCCGCCAAAGCCGAAGCTGTTGGACATCACCCGCGTCAGGGCCTGGTCGCGGGTGTCGCGCACGATCGGGTAATCGGCCGCGGCCGGATCCAGGTTCTGGATGTTTGCCGAGGCCGCCACGAAGCCCTCGCGCAGCATCAACAGGCTGAAGATCGCCTCGTGCACGCTGGCCGCGCCCAGCGAGTGCCCGGATAGCGCCTTGGTCGAGGAGATCGCCGGCATCGCGTCGCCAAAGACCTTCCGCACCGCCTCCAGCTCGACGATGTCACCGGCCGGGGTCGAGGTGCCATGGGTATTGAGGTAGTCGATCGGGCCGTCGACATCGGCCAGGGCCATCTGCATGCAGCGCACGGCACCCTCGCCGGAGGGCGCGACCATGTCGGCACCGTCGGAGGTGACGCCATAGCCAACCAGTTCGGCCAGGATGTTGGCACCGCGGGCGCGGGCATGGGCGTAGTCTTCCAGCACCAGAATGCCGCCGCCGCCGGCGATGACGAAGCCGTCGCGGTCGGCGTCATAGGGACGCGAGGCGGTTTCCGGGCTGTCATTGAAGCGGCTCGACAGCGCGCCCATGGCATCGAACTGGCAGGTCATGCCCCAGTGCAGTTCCTCGCCGCCACCGGCGAAGACGATGTCCTGGCGGCCGGCCCGGATCAGGTCCGCGGCAGCGCCGATGCAATGGGCCGAAGTGGCGCAGGCGGCCGACAGCGAATAGCTCACGCCCTTGATCGCGTAGCTGGTGGCCAGCGCGGCGGACACGGTGGACGACATGGTGCGCGGCACCATGTACGGGCCGACCCGGCGTACGCCCCGGTTGCGCAACAGATCACCGGTCTCGATCTGCCATTGCGCCGAAGCACCACCGGAACCGGCAATGACGCCGGTGCGCGGGTGGCTGACCTG
>CAZUZT010000087.1:0-9623 GCA_964624575.1 uncultured Rhodanobacteraceae bacterium
CGCCGCAGCCAGCGCCGGATCAGCTGGCGATAGACCCGGGCCTTGCGGGGATCATTGGCCTGGAAGTAGAAGAAGCCGGGCCGGGCGCCGGCAACCCAGGCCAAGGTCAACTCGGCGACCTTGGCCAGCACCCGCAGGGGACGACGGGCCCGCCCGGTCAGCTCGAAGCTGGTCACGTAGCCGTCCCACTCCCATTCCCAGGGCCTGTCCTCGGGCGCCAGCAGGCGCACCTTGCTATCCATATCGTGCAGGCAGAACCAGATACCGTGGCTTGGGCTCGCGGACCACAGGTAATGGACGTCATCGACGACAAAGGGCTGCTGTTTCATCGGCATCTCCCGCTGGTGGTGTCGGCGCGGCTGCCGGCGCGGGCTTGCAGGCGTTTACTTGCGCCCGGGCCGTGGCTGGCAACCTGTCGCTGGCTTGGCTTACGGCATCAGCAGGGCTCCGATACGGACGTTGTCGCCGGTGCTGGCGCCGGCGGAGATGGCCCGGTCGTGCCGGCGCAAAAATTCGCCCCGGCGATTGAACTCGGCGCTGGCATCGGGGCGGTAGTTGAGCCGGAAGCCCAGCACCCTGCCAAAGAAGGGCACCTGCCCGGGACAGGCCTGGATGGCCTGGCGCAGCATGCTCAGGGGTTGCCCGTTGTCGGGCTGGAAGATGCGCATCCGGCAGGCGCCGATCAGACCGGCCATGGTCAGGCTGGTGGGCCGGCGGTGCTCGGTGAGCCAGACGACATGGGGCACGAAGGCGGCGTCGGCGGCGCGCTGGCGGTGATCCAGTTCAGCCTGGATCACCGCATCCAGCCGCGCCAGGGGCAAACCCAGGCCAGCAGCCAGGCCCTCGCGCAGGGTTTCATACAGGCGCAGGTCGCCGGCGGCCAGCTCACGCAGCCGGCGCCGGCCCTTGTCCAGATTCCGGTAACCGCAGGCGCGTGCCAGGGCGTTCCAGTCGCGCCGGCCGGAAAACAGTTCAGCCAGGGTGGGCGCGTCAAGGCAGGCATCGGGGCCAGTACTTTTGGAGCCGATGTTTTCGGGAATCTCGCGCTGATCGATCCGGGCCATGACCATCCTCCTGCAGTGGGCATGGACAGTGTCGCGGATCACCGCGTCAGGACATGTCGCCAGGCGGGCGGATGGATGACGGCTTTGGCTCAGCCGGGATCGGCGGCGTCCTGCGGACCGTGCCAGCGGCCCTGTTCGTGACAGGTCACGCGCCGCTGGCCGGCCATGGTCAGGCTGGCCTCGGTGCCACGGTTCCAGAACTCGTTGCCATCGATGGCGTAACGGGCACCGGAGGCGGCGATCGCCGCCGGCAACAGCAGCGATTGGCCGGTGTCCTTGAACGTGAGGGTGATGCGGTCGGATGCGTAGATGGCATGGACGGCGCGGCCATCGCAGTCATAGTCCAGATGGATCGCGGCGTTGTCGGCATCGGTGGCATCGCTGTCGGCCACGGACACCAGCGGCAAACGCGCCGCGGTGTCCGTTGCCGGATCGACCCGGTGCCCGTGTTCGCTGACAAACAGCACCCGGCCCTCGCGGTCACGGACCAGGGCCGAAAGCGCATAGATCATGCGCGCCTCGACCAGCACCGCCGGCACTTCCAGAGCGAACTCGGCAGTGCCAGCCGTCGGGCCATCCAGGGTCTGTCGGGCGAGCACCGCCATTGGAGTATCGGCCAGCAGGGTGTTGATCAGGGTGACCTCGATCCGCGCCTCTGGCGGCAGCTCAGCAGTCGCTGGCAGGCGGATCTCGCCGCGCACCGTCAACATCTCATCGGCGGCAACGGCCGCTTCGGCGTCGGCATCGGCAACCGGTTCCGGATCGGCCTTGCGTCCACAGGCCAGCAGCAGCGGCAACACCAGGACCAGCACCGCCAGCAGCCGGGACCTCAGCCGGCCCGGATGAGTCCGGGCTGTTGCTGTTGCCGGTGCCGCATGCGGCCTGGCGCTGGCAACCCTGGGCACGGCCCGGGTCGCGTTCCGGTCATGGCACAGTGGCAACGGCATGCTGGCCTCCAGGTTTGCCCAACAACAATGAGTCGGAGCCGGCCTGTAAGCCGGGTTCTGTCGAGGACAGTCATTCCTCTGGGACGGATGTCGCCATCCGCCTCGTGCGGCCTACCCGGACCCGACGCGGGCCGCGTCATGGGGTCCCTATTTGGCCTTGCTCCCGGTGGGGTTTGCCGTGCCCCGCGACGTTGGCCCCGCGGGCGGTGCGCTCTTACCGCACCCTTTCACCATCACCTGTGCCCTTGCGGGCCATCGGCTGTCTGCTCTCTGTTGCACTTTCCGTCGGCTCGCGCCGCCCAGGCGTTACCTGGCACCGTGCCCTGTGGAGCCCGGACTTTCCTCCACCGCAAGCGGCAGCGACTGTCCGGCCGACTCCGGCGGCCAGTCTAACCCGGATCGCCTGCTGCGGCGCATTAAGTCCACGGGTTCCGGTTAATGTAGGGCCATTGCAGCAATCCACGGGACAACCATGGCAACACCGGGCACACGCAAGCTCACGGCCGGCTTCTTCAGTGAATTGACCCGCAGCCATCTGGTGGCGGCGCCGAACTGGCGCGAACTGATCGCCCTGCACAGCTACCGCTGTGCCCTGGGCGTGCTGGCGGTGGCACTGACCTTCGGCGCCTACGACCGTGAATGGGTACGCTTCGAGGACCTGCACATCACCCGCGCCCTGGCCCTGGCCTACCTGGGGGCGGCCGTGGTGTTGCTGTTGTACGCACTCAACAACCGCATTTCGCGCCCGGGCCAGCTTTTGACCGGGGTGGTCCTGGACATTGCCGTGATGTCGACGGCGATGCTGTTCACCCGCGGCCTGGAAGCGATGCTGCCGCTGCTGCTGCTGGTCAGCCTGGCCGGGGCCGCCAACTTCCTGCCGATGCGCCTGGCCATGGGCATGGCCGCCTTCGCCGTGATCGGCATGCAGGCGGCCATGCTCTCGCACGGCCTGGGCGATGGCATCACCAAGGCCGGCGCCGATGCCGCGGTGTTTGGCGTCGCCACCTTCGTCGTTGCCGCCATCGCCTCCCTGCTCGGCCAGCGTGCGCGCGAGGCCGAGGCCCTGGCCGCACGGCGGCGCGTGGAGCTGCTGGACATGGACCGGCTCAACGACCTGGTCGTGCACCGGATGCGCACCGGCGTGCTGGTGCTGGACGAGGATGGCCGGATCCAGCGCATGAACGAAGCGGCCTGGCGCCAGCTGGGCGGGCCGCGCCGCGGCGAGCTGCCGATCGACGCCGTCAGCCCGCTGCTGGCCGAATCCTGGCGCGGTTGGCGCGATGACGGCCGGCAGCCGGAGGCGCCGACCAGCCTGGCCGAGGGCACGGTGCCCAGCCTGCCGCGCTTCATCCGCCTGTTCGCCGAGCACAATGACCTGACCGTGGTGTTCCTGGAAGACATCGTGCTGCTCAACCAGCATGCCGAAGCGCTGACCCTGGATACCCTGGGCCGGCTGTCGGCGAGCATCGCGCACGAGCTGCGCAACCCGCTGGGCGCGATCCGCCAGGCCGGCCAGTTGCTCGGCGAGGCCCCGGACCTGCCTGACCGGCACCGCAAGCTGATCGGCATCATCGACAAGCACAGCCAGCGCCTGGAACATATCGTGCGCGGTGTGCTGGACCTGGCCAAGCGCGAGCGGGCACGGCCGGACGTGATCAACATCAACACCTGGCTGGTCAATCAGGTCGAAGAATTCCGCCTCACCCGCCTGCCCGAAGGCGACCTGCTGGAACTGGACCTGGCGACAACCACCAGCGAAATCCTGTTCGACCCGGTGCATCTGGACCAGGTGTTCGGCAACCTGCTGGGCAATGCGATCAATTACGGCCGCCCGGTGCGCGGTCCGCTGCAGATCACGGTGCGGCTGGCGGTCTCGGCCAACGAGCCACCGCGGCTGCTGATTGCCGACAACGGCAGCGGCATTCCGCCGGACAAAGTGGAGCTGGCGTTCAAGCCCTTCTACACCACCGGCAAGGGCGGCACCGGTCTGGGCCTGTACCTGTGCCGGCAACTGTGCGAAGCCAACAGCGCGACGCTGGATTACGAGCGCCAGGCCGATGGTGGCGCCGGCTTCCTGCTGCGCTTCCACCGCCCGGTGATCTTCGGCAACTGACCGGCGGCACAAAGCCGCCGCGCGTGGCCTCAGGGCCGGTGCGGCGTCAGCCTGGCGGCAAGCATCACCAGCGCCGCAACCAGCAGGGCGGCCACGCCGTTGTGGGCCGTGGCCACCGGCAGCGGCAGGCCAAGCCAGACATTGGCGATGCCCAGGGCCACCTGCACGATCAGCAGGAAAAGCAGGACCAGGGCAAGCCGCCGGACCGCCGGTCGCCGGACCAGGGCCACCACCAGGCCCAGCAGCACCGCGACCGTGACCACGGCGCCAATGCGGTGCGCCAGATGGATGGCGGTGCGCGCCGGGCCATCCAGCAATCCGCCTTCATAATCGACCCCGATGCCGCGCCACAACACGAAGGCCTCGGCAAAATCCGTGCTCGGCCACCACTGCCCCAGGCAACGTGGAAATTCGGTGCCGCAGGCCAGCGCGGCGTAATTGGCGCTGGTCCAGCCACCCAGGGCGATCTGCACCGCCAGCACCGCCAGGCCCAGCCAGACCCAGGTGTGCAGGCCGGCGGCGTGGGCAACCACTGGCCCGGACCCGGTGACCGCCGCATCGGCGCGCTGGCTGATCCAGACCAGCATCGAGAGCACCGCCAGGCCGCCCAGCAGATGGGCCATGACCACGATCGGCTTCAATTTCCAGGTCACCGTCCACATGCCCAGGATGGCCTGGAACATGACCAGGGCGAACAGGAAGGCACAGTAGCGCGCCCAGTCCGGCAGTGGCCGGCCGCTACTGGCCAGCGCTGGCGAAAACGCCAGTGCCAGCGGCAAGCCGAGCGCCAGCAGCGACAGCACGGCCGAGAGCGTGGCCAGGCCGGCGATCCAGGCGAAGGTGCCTGCGGCGGCGGCACCCGCCGCGGCGACCAGCAGCCAGCGCCGCCGCGGATGGTGCCAGTTGCTGCCCAGGGCAAGGATCAGTACCAGCAGGCCCAGGCCGGCGGCGAAGTGGCGGTGGATCTGCTCGCGCCAGGCCTTGTCCAGTTCCACCGGCCGGTCCGGAAAGGCGTCGTTGGCACGGGCGATATCGGCGTCCAGGGTCGGCCAGGTGGCCTTGCCGTAGCAGGTCGGCCAGTCCGGACAACCCAGGCCGGCATCGGACAATCGCACGAAGGCACCCAGCACGATGACGACAAGGACCAGGGCAATGGCCGCGCGGGCGATGCTGCGGATATGGCGGATGTTCATTTCACCAGCCTGGCCAGATCACGCCGGATCAGCCGCGCTTCCATCCCGGCCGGGAAATGCAGCATGACGAAGCCTTTGTCATCGACCAGCCAGCCGCTCCAGGGCCTGGCCTGGCCAAAGCCGTTCCAGGCCGCCGCCAGCACCTGGCCACTGCCGGCATCCAGCGCAGCCAGGCTGGCGGGCAGTTCCGGCACGGGTGCGGTACCGATCAGCCGCACCGCCAGCTTGGGTGCATGCCGGCCCAGGCTGTAGCGCACGCGATGGATTTCATCCAGCCGTTGCAGGCAGTCGTCGGAACAGGTGGCGGGCAGCTGCACCAGCCAGGTGAAACGCCGCTCCGGGTTGGCCAGTGGCAAAGCCTCACCCTGACGGTCGTGCAGGACCACCCCGGACAACGGTTGGGGCGGATCCACCAGTTCACCCTGGTTGCGCGTGGCATCCGGATGCCAGCCGATCCGGTGCAGCACCAGGGCGGCAACAAAAGGCGCCAGGAAGACAACGGCGACGATGATCAACAGGCGCCGGCCAGGCTTGCGGGTGCGGGTCATTTTCTTTTCCGGCGTCGGTAGTGGAGAACGAAAAATACGATCACGCTGGCAACCGCCATCGACCACCATTGCCAGGCATAGGCATAGTGGCGTTCGGGCGGCATGCCCTGGGCGGGCTGCCAGTCGCGTTGCCAGGGGCCGGCTGGATCGGGATCCAGCCACAGCACGCGCCCGACCAGCGGCACCCCGGCGTCGGCACTGATTTGCGCCAGGTCGAAATAGCTCATCAGCTTGTCCGGTCCGGGCTGCTCGGGCCAGTTCCGGCCCAGGCGCAGGCCGTGTGCCGGCGGCGGCGCCAACATGCCGGTGAACTGCAGCACGGTGTCTGCGTCCGCGCCATCGGCGCCATTGCCATCGACACGGCTGCCAGTGATCGGCGGCAGGTCCGGCAGTTGCCGTCGCGCGTCCGGGTACGGCAGCCAGCCCAGGGCCAACAGCAGGTGTTCACCGTCGGGCGTGCGCAGTGGCGTGTAGACCTCGATGCCGGGGCGGCCGTTGCGAATCTGGTTGTCCAGCAGGTAGTGCTGTCCGCCGACCTGGCCACGGACCCGGACCCGGTCGAAATCGTTGCCATCGCCGGACAGCATCTGCGGGCCCAGCGGCTTGGGCGGCGCATCCACGGCAGCCTGGAAGGCCTGGATGCGCTCCTGCTTGGCAACACCCTTGTCGTATTGCCAGTTGCCGGCACTGAGGAATAGCGCCAGGCAGGCAGCCAGCAGCAGCCAGGACAGCGCAGGGGTATGTCGACGCAGCAGTTCAGCCATGGCGGACCGCTATACTCCGCCCACACCAATCACCACATTGCCTGCCATGGATCCGTTCATTGTCCGCCTGGTCATCATCGTTTTCCTGATCGCCATCATCTACAACCTGGGCGCGGCGCTGTATTACATGATGAATGACAAGGGTACCGGCAAGCGCATGGCCTGGGCGCTGACGCGCCGTGTCGGCCTGTCGGTGCTGCTGATCGTGCTCATCGCCCTGGGCATTCTCACCGGCGTGATCACGCCGCACGGCATCCACGGCTGAGTTTGCGCACCGGCGTCAAGCCGTCGGCCGGGGCCGCGCCATCGCGCCACCGCACTGACGGCGACAGCACCCGACCCTGGCCGGCCAGGCCCACCGGCGTCTTCCGGGTCTACCCGGCCTCGACACGCATCCAGCAGTCATCGGCGGCTTACGCTGGCCCTGCGCACGACTGCCACCGGGTCATCATGTACGCGCCGTTGCCGGCGCTGGACCTGTGCCGGCGTCTTCGTTCCGGGCCAGCCCGATCAAAGCACGTAGACGAAGATGAACAGGACCAGCCAGACCACGTCGACGAAGTGCCAGTACCAGGCCACGGCTTCAAAGCCGAAGTGGTCCTCCTTGCTGAAATGTCCCTTCAGGCAGCGGAACCAGATCACGATCAGCATGATGGTGCCAAGCGTGACGTGGACGCCGTGGAAGCCGGTCAGCATGAAGAAGGTCGAGCCGTAGATGCCCGAGCCCAGGGTCAGGTTCAGATCCCGGTAGGCATGCACGTACTCGTACATCTGGAAGTACAGGAACACCGAGCCGAGCACGACCGTGGCACCCAGCCAGACCAGGACCTGGGTGCGCTGGGCAGCCTTCAGGGCGTGATGGGCAATGGTCAGTGTGACGCCCGAAGCCAGCAGCAGCATGGTGTTGAGCAGCGGGATGCCCCAGGCGCCGATCAGCCCGTACTCGCCGCCGACCTGCCCTGGCCCGCTGCTGGGCCAGGCGGACTCGAAACCGGACCAGATATAGATGTTGGTCAGCTCGCCATCGCCGATGCCGCCCAGCCAGGGCACCGACAGGACCCGGGCGTAGAACAGGGCACCAAAGAAGGCACTGAAGAACATGATCTCGGAGAAGATGAACCAGATCATGCCCATGCGGAAGGAGAAATCGACCTGCCGGTTGTACAGCCCGCGCACGCTCTCGTTGATGACATGGCTGAACCAGCCAAAGAACATGAAGATCAGCACCGCGATGCCGCCCCAGGTCATCGGCATGCCCAGGGCCTTGTTGCCATTCATCAGGTTGGCGAAGCCAGCCAGCATCAGGAACAGGCCGAAGGAGCCGATCAGGGGCCACTTGCTGCGGTGGGGAACGTAATAGATGTTCGGATCGGGGGCTGGATTGGCCATGGAGTTCAACCTCTGGAATCGGACTGGGCCGCGGCCGCCTGGTGTTCGGCCAGGCGCGCCTGTTCGCG
Source organism: uncultured Rhodanobacteraceae bacterium (assembly GCA_964624575.1). Lineage (GTDB taxonomy): Bacteria > Pseudomonadota > Gammaproteobacteria > Xanthomonadales > UBA2363 > Pseudofulvimonas. The sequence continues at coordinate 8,087 of CAZUZT010000087.1, forward strand.
GCGCGTGGCCGCTTCGTTGTTGTAGAAGGTATAGGACAGGGTCACGGTGTTGACCCGCTCGGGCAGGTCGGGGGCGACGAAGAAACGCACCGGCATGCGCCGGGTTTCACCCGGGCCCAGCAGCTGTTCGGTGAAGCAGAAGCATTCGGTCTTGCTGAAGAACGGGATCGCCCGCTTGGGCACGACATCGTAGGTGGCATTGCCGACGATGGCATCGCCGGTGATGTTGGTGGCCAGGTACCAGGCCTCGATCACCTGGCCGGGATGCACCTGGATTTCCGGCAGTTCCGGACCGAATTCCCAATCCAGCTCGCTGTTCACGGTGGCATCGAACTGCACGGTCACGGTGCGCGAGGTGTCGACCCGATTCAGATCCAGACCGCGGACATCGACGGCCTGGCCATCGGGGCGAATGCCGAAGATCTGCTCGCAGGCGATGTTGTACAACGGCACCAGGGCGAAGCAGAAGGCAAAGGCGGCGACTGTGATCAGGCCGATCTTGCCGACCAGGCGCCGGGTCTGCCGGCGCTGTTCGTGACTGTGCCCGCTCATGGGTTGGCCGCCGCCAGGTACATGAACCCCAGGTAGACCAGCACCGCGATGATGACCAGAACGGTCACCGTGCGCCGCACTCCCCGGGTACTCCTTTTCTTGCTCATCTGGATCCAGTCTCCTGCCACCCGGTGCCACCGGCGCCGGCGCAATGCCGGCACCGCGGTCCGGATCAGTGGCTTACGTCGCCATGTGCCAACTGGCTGTCGTCGATCTTGGGCGGCGTGGTGAAGGTATGGTGCGGCGCCGGCGAGGGCACGGTCCACTCCAGGCCACGCGCGCCTTCCCAGACCCGGGCCCCGACCTTGACGCCCGTGCGGCCGCGGGCACAAGACCAGACCACGTAGACGAACAGCAACTGCGACAGGCCGAAGCCGAAGCCGCCGATCGAGGAGATCATGTTGAAATCCGAGAAGGCGATGTTGTAATCGGGGATGCGGCGCGGCATGCCGGCCAGGCCGAGGAAGTGCTGCGGGAAGAACAGCAGGTTGACGAAGATCGTGCTCAGCCAGAAGTGCCACTTGCCCAGGGTCTCGTTGTACATGTAGCCGGTCCACTTGGGCAGCCAGTAGTAGGCGGCTGCCATCAGCCCGAATACCGAACCGGGCACCAGCACGTAATGGAAGTGAGCCACCACGAAATAGGTGTCGTGGTACTGGTAATCGGCCGGCACGATGGCCAGCATCAGGCCGGAGAAACCGCCGATGGTGAACATCACCACGAACCCGAGCGCAAACAGCATCGGCGTTTCGAAGGTCAGCGATCCTTGCCACATGGTCGAGACCCAGTTGAATACCTTCACCCCGGTCGGTACCGCGATCAGCATCGTGGCGTACATGAAGAACAGCTCGCCGCCCAGCGGCATGCCGACGGTGAACATGTGGTGCGCCCAGACGATGAAGCTCAGGAAGGCGATCGAGGCGGTGGCGTAGACCATCGCCTGGTAGCCGAACAGCGGCTTGCGGCTGAAGGTCGGGATGATCTC
>CAZUZT010000088.1:0-8020 GCA_964624575.1 uncultured Rhodanobacteraceae bacterium
GGCGAACCGGTCGAAGGCGACCTGCACGGCGAAGCCACCCTGAAGCGGACCCTGACCGCCTCGCAATTGATCATGCTCGGCATCGGCGCCGTGATCGGTGCGGGCATCTTCGTGCTGACCGGGCAGGCCGCGGCCGAATATGCCGGCCCGGCGATCATGCTCAGCTTCGTGCTCGCCGGCGTCGCCTGCGCCTTTGCCGGCCTGTGCTATGCCGAGTTCGCCGCCATGCTGCCGGTATCGGGCAGCGCCTATTCGTATTCGTATGCGACCCTGGGCGAGTTCGTCGCCTGGTTCATCGGCTGGTGCCTGGTGCTGGAATACCTGTTCGCCGCCTCGACCGTGGCTGTCGGCTGGTCGGGCTACTTGAACAGCTTCCTGGGCACCCTGGGCATTGCCCTGCCGGACGTGCTGGCGCGGGCACCGATCGGCCGCGTTGGCGGCGAGTTCGTGCACACCGGTGCCCTGCTCAACCTGCCGGCGGTACTGATCGTCGCCGCCGTCACCGGGCTGTGCTACGTCGGCATCACCCAATCGGCCTTCGTCAACTCGATCATCGTGGCGATCAAGGTGACCATCATCCTGCTGTTCGTGGCCCTGGGCTTCCACTACATGGACCCCCAGAACCTGGACGCCTGCCACGCCGCGCTGTCGGCGATGGGCAACTTCCACCTGGGTGCCGGCGGCGCCCTGCCACAGGACATCGCCGGCGCTGCCGCGGCCATGGGCCTGAGCGAACAGAGCTACCTGATCCAGGCCGAGCGCCTGCGCGAGCTGGTCATGACCTGCGCCGCGCAGCCCGAGGCTGCCGCCCTAGGCGGACTGATGCCGCCGACCACCGAGAGCGATCACTACGGCCCGTACGGGGTGATCCGTGCCGCCTCGATCGTGTTCTTTGCCTACATCGGCTTCGATGCCGTTTCCACCGCCGCCGGCGAAGCACGCAACCCCCAGCGCGACATGCCGATCGGCATCCTCGGCTCACTGGTCCTGTGCACGATCATCTACATCCTGGTCTGCGCGGCCCTGGTCGGCCTGATGCCGTTCTCGCTGCTGGGCACCGACCGTCCCGTGGCCACCGCCCTGGAAGCCCATCCGCAGCTGCTCTGGCTGAAGACCTTTGTCGAGATCGCCGCCATCGCCGGGCTGTCCTCGGTGATCCTGGTGATGCTCATGGCCCAGCCGCGGATTTTCTACACCATGTCCCGCGACGGCCTGCTGCCGAAGTTGTTCGGCAAGGTCCACCCCAAGTTCCATACGCCTTACGTGGGCACCATCATCGTCGGCGCCGTTGCCGCGACATTGGCCGGCTTCCTGCCGATCAACCTGCTGGGCGAAATGGTCTCCATGGGCACCTTGCTCGCCTTCGCCACCGTCTGTGCCGGGGTCCTGATCCTGCGCTACACCAAACCGAACGTGCACCGCCCGTTCCGGGTACCGCTGGCCATCGTCATCTGTCCGCTCGGGGTGGCCTCCTGCCTGTACCTGTTCTCGCAGCCGTTCCGCGAGTACTGGGGGCTGTTCCTGGGCTGGACCCTGATCGGCATGTTGATCTACGCCCTGTACGGCTACCGCCACAGCAAGCTGCGCAGGCGCTGAGCCGACCAGGACGCATCGAGCCGGGTTGCGCGGCTGCGTCACCCGGCCGCTCGCGCCGGACATGGACAGACATCCGGGGCCGGCCGGCCTGATCAGCGGTTTCCCTGACCGCTGATTCGCTTCCGCCGGCCAAAGCGACTCAGGCAGCGGCCCCAACAGGAACAACCTGCCCTGCACCCAGGCCCTGAACAATACCGCCTGGAACGAAACCTACCCCTCCGACAAGCCCGGGGCCGATATGGTCTATGTCACCACGGAAGACCGGTGCCAGCCGGGCAATCCTCCGGTCCGGTGGGGTGCTCTATCGCCGCAACACCGACGTCTTCGGTACCGCGGCCGAGGCTGCGGCCAGGGATCCGCTGCTGATCAACGGTACCGGCAACAAACTGTCCGTCGTGCGCACATATTCGACGACAACAATGCCAACGGCGAGCCACGCTGAACGCGATGATCGAGTTCCTCACTACGCCATTCCACCGTCGGCGTGATGCTCGGCAACCTGGCCGCCCTGCAACGCGGCTTGGATCGCCTGGACCAGGTGCAGGCAACGCAGCACGAGGGCCTGGCGATCCCGGCCGGGCAGGACCACTGCGTGCAGGCGCTGGCGATCGCCCAGACCTTGCCGACCGCTTTGGGCAGCGGGCAGCACCGACCAGCGCACTGTCGACCAGGCCAGCGCGCGCTGCGCAAAAGTCAGCGCCCGGGTCGGACTACCCCCGTCCTGACGCCACGGCGCGATGCGATCGGCCACCACAACCGCGGCGGCCGCCCATGTCCGTGCCGCCGTCAGCCGTCGCCGCCAACGCCTTCGTCGACTTCGTCGCTGTCGCTGTCGTTGTCGCTGAGACCAAGCAGCCCGGGCGGCAGCTGCTTGCCGGGGCTGACGCCCAGTTGCCGCAGTTGCTCGGCGCGGCGCACCAGGTTGCCCCGGCCCTGGGCCAGTTTTCCCAGCGCGGCCTGATGCACCCGCTGGGCCCGATCCAGGGCATCGCCGAGCTTGCCCATGTCGTCGATGAAACCAACGAACTTGTCGTACAGGGCGCCGGCGCGCTCGGCAATCAGCCGGGCGTTGCGGTTCTGCTCCTCGGTGCGCCAGATCTGGGCCACCAGGCGCAATGAGGCCAGCAGGTTGCTTGGGCCGACGGCGATGATGCGCCGGCGGAAGGCCTCGTCATAGAGCGAGCCATCGTGTTGCAGGCCTTCCAGGAAGGCGCCTTCGACCGGCACGAACATGAACACGAGGTCCGGCGAATCCAGGCCTTCCAGGCGGCTGTAATCCTTGTCGCCCAGTTGCTGAAGGTGGCGGCGCATGGCGGCGACATGGCGATCCAGATGCTGTGCCCGCTCCTGCGCATCGACCTGGTCGCAGGCGCGCCGGTAATCGGTGAGGTTGACCTTGGCGTCGATGACGATGTCACGGCCGCCGGGCAGTTTCAGCACGGCGTCGGGACGGTACAGGTCACCGTCGCCATCGCGGAAACTTTCCTGGGTCAGGTATTCGCGGCCCTTCTCCAGGCCCGCCAGTTCCAGCAGGCGCTCGAGCTTGAGCTCGCCCCAGTAGCCCTGGCTTCGGCTGTCGGCACTCAGGGCCCGGGTCAAGCTGTTGGCTTCCTCGGACAGGCGCTGGTTGAGATCCATCAACTGGCGCAGCTCGGTGCGCAACGCAACCCGGGCGCCACCCTCCTTCTCATAGGCGTCGCTGACCGCCTTGCGGAAGTCACCCAGTTGTTCACGCAATGGATTGAGCAGCCGCCCCAGTTGTTCCTGGTTGCGCTCGACGAACAGGCGTGACTTGTCCTCCAGCACCTGGCTGGCCAGGGACTGGAACTCGGTTTTCAGCCGTCCACGGGCCGCTTCCAGATCGTTCAGCCGGTCGGCGGCGGCCTGTTGCTGCTCTTCGGCGCGTGCCCGGATTCCGGCCAGCTCCCGGGCCAGGCCGGCATTGTCTTCGCGCAGCTTGGCCAGCTCGGCCTCCAGCCCGGGAATCCGCTCACTGCGGGCCAGCAGGGCTTGCCGATCAGCCAGAAGCTTCTCGCCACTGTGGCGCAGGCGCGTGTTCTCGGCGCGTTCGGCATCCAGGCGTTGACGGACCTCGGCCAGGGCCTGGTCCCGGTGTTCCAGGTCTTGGCTGGCCAAGGCCAGTCGCCCCTGGCTATCCGCACGCTGCCGTGCGGCGTCGACCTCGACCTCGCCCAGGCGCCGTGCAGCCTTGGCGTCGGCCTCCGCCAGGCGGCGATCCATTTCGGCGTGCGCCTCGGCCCGGACCTGTGCCTCAGCCGTGGCCGACGCCTGATCCAATGCATCGGCAATGCCCCGGCGCAAGGCGCGATCGGCCAACAGCCAGGCCAGTGGCGACAGCACTGCGATGGCCAACACGATGCCGGTCAGCAGGCTCGCAGGTTCGATGGTGGGCATGGCAACTCCAGTTAAAAGGATGGACCGGAAACAGGGCGCGCGCTGATCGCCAGGTGGTGGAATTGTGTGACGCTGCAGGTGCCGCCCGCTGCGCGCTGGCTGCAGCAGGGCGCCGAATACCGGGCGAAAGCACGGGCGATTGTCGGTCAAGGGTGTCTCCCGGCGTGAGACAGCCGGGTTCGCGTCATCCCGGCCAGCCCAGGCTGGCGGCTGGAATCAGTGTTTCCGTGGCCTGCTGGGACAAGGTTGGCGCGGCGGCATCCCGTGGCCGGTCCAGGACGGATGCTGCGACGACGTCACATTGCAATCGCCATCCCGTGCCAGGCTTCGAATCCAGCCCCCGACCACAGGTGTGGTGCGATCGCTGCCATGATCTGTGCCGAGCCGGTGGGCTCGCCCTTTTCATTCCGGAGAAAACCATGACCATCCAAACTGGTGACACCCTGCCCTCGGCCCAACTGACCGTGTTGCGTGACGGTATCGAGCCGGTCGACAGCCAGGAGATCTTCGCCGGCCGCAAGGTCGTCCTGTTCGCCGTCCCGGGTGCCTTTACCCCGACCTGTTCGGCCAAGCACCTGCCCGGCTTTGTCCAGGCCCATGACCAGTTCCGGGAGCGCGGTATCGATGTTGCCTGCCTGTCGGTGAATGACGGGTTCGTCATGGATGCGTGGCGCAAATCCCAGAACGTGCCCGACGGCATGTTGATGCTGGCCGACGGCAATGCCGAATTCACCCGGGCGCTGGGCCTGGAACTGGACGCCAGCGGCTTCGGCATGGGTGTGCGTGCCAAGCGCTTTGCGCTCTACGCCGAGGATGGTGTGGTGCGGCACCTGGCCGTCGAGCCGCCCGGCGAGTTTGGCATTTCATCGGCCCAGGCGATGCTGGAAGCGACCGCTGACTGAGTACAGCGCTGCCAGGCAGCGCCGGCTCGCCGGGCAAAGACCATTGGCGGCCATGAAATAAACAGACGCCCGCTGGATGATCCAGCGGGCGTCTGGTGAAACGACGTTGCAATCCTGATCAACCCGGCTGGCCGGGTGGATCAGGATCGGAGCCAGGCTCAGGATCAATCCGGCGTATCGGCCGGCTCACCCTCGGCGGTATCAACGGCTCCCGGATCGGCCGACGCATCGGCCGCTGGCATGGCGTCGTTGCCGACCGCGGCGCCGTCACCTTCGGACAGCTCATCGTCGGGCTCGTCCGTCTCGAAGGCATCGACCCGCACTACGCCGATCAGCGATTCGGATTCGGGCAGTCGGATCAGGGTCACGCCCTGGGTGTTTCGGCCGACCTGGGAAACCTCGGCCACGGGCGTGCGCACCAGCGTTCCCTGGTCGGAGATGAGCATGATTTCCTGGCTCTCGTCGACCTGCACGGCACGCACCAGGGCGCCGTTGCGGTCACTGGTCTGGATCGCGATTACGCCCTGGGTGCCGCGTCCCTTGCGTGGGAACTCGGCCAACGGCGTGCGCTTGCCAAAGCCATTGCTGGTGGCGGTCAGGATGTCGCCAAGATCGTCTTCGTCCTGGACCGGCACGATCATCGAAACCACGCGTTCCTCGTCCGGAAGCCGGATGCCGCGCACGCCCCGCGCGGTCCGGCTCAGTGGCCTGATATGGGCTTCACTGAAGCGCACCGATTTGCCGTGCGAGCCGAACAACATGATGTCGTCCTCGCCTGCGGTCAGCGCGACATCAACCAGGCTGTCGCCCTCATCCAGGTAGATCGCCCAGATGCCGGTGCTGCGCGGACGCGAGAACGCCGACAGCGGCGTTTTCTTGACCACGCCGGCAGCGGTGGCAAAGAACACGTAGCGGTCCTCGGGATAGTCGCGCACCGGCAACACGGCATTGATCTTCTCGTCCGGTTCCAGATTGGGCAGGAAGTTGACGATCGGCCGGCCCCGGGCCTGGGAACTGCCCAGTGGCAGGCGGAACACCTGCAGCCAGAACACCCGGCCGCGGCTGGTGAAGGTCAGCAGCGTGTCATGCGTGTTGGCGATCCACAGCTGTTCGACGAAATCCTCTTCCTTGGTCGCCGTGGCGCTGCGGCCGCGGCCGCCACGCCGTTGCGAGCGGTAGGCCGACACCGGCTGACTCTTGATATAGCCGCCGTGCGACAGGGTCACCACCATGTCCTCTTCGGCAATCAGGTCCAGGGTTTCCAGGTCTTCCTGGGAGGCACGGATTTCGGTCCGGCGCTCGTCGCCGTATTCCTCACGGATGGCGACCAGCTCGCCGCGGATCACCGCCAGCAGGCGCTCGGGGTCGGTGAGGATCTGGATCAGCTCGGCGATGGCCAGCAGGATCTGCCGATACTCTTCGGTCAGCTTTTCCTGCTCCAGGCCGGTCAGGCGATGCAGGCGCATGTCCAGGATCTCGCGCGCCTGGACTTCCGAAAGCTGGTAGCCGTCGTCGAGCATGCCGACGCCGGCCGGCAGGTCTTCCGGCCGCGAGGCATCGGCACCGGCCTCGCCCAGCAGGGCCTTTACCAGGCCCGGCTGCCAGCGCCGTGCCAGCAGGCGCTCACGGGCCTCGGCCGGATTCGGCGAGGCCTTGATCGTTTCGATCATCTCGTCGATGTTGGCCAGGGCAACGGTCAGCCCTTCCAGGACATGGGCCCGGGCACGGGCCCGGCGCAGCTCGTACACCGTCCGGCGCGTGACCACTTCACGCCGGTGCCGGACAAAGGCATCGAGCATCTGCTTGAGGTTGAGCAGGCGCGGCTGGCCCTGCACCAGGGCCACCATGTTGATGCCGAACACGCTCTGCAGCGCGGTCTGCTGGTACAGGTTGTTGAGCAGGACGTCGGCCGACTCACCACGCCGGACCTCGATCACAATGCGCATGCCGTCCTTGTCGGACTCATCGCGCAGGCCATCCGGGGCAATGCCCTCGATACGCTTTTCCCGGTGCAGCTCGGCGATGCGCTCGATCAGCCGCGCCTTGTTCACCTGGTAGGGCAGCTCGTGCACGATGATCGTTTCGCGCCCGGTCTTGCCGTCCACCTCGATCTCGGTGCGGGCACGCATCTGCACCCGGCCACGGCCGGTGTGATAGGCGGCACGGATGCCGGCAGCGCCATTGATGATGCCGGCGGTGGGAAAGTCCGGGCCGGGAATGAATTCCATCAGCTCGTCGATGCTGAGCTCGGGGTTGTCGATCAGTGCCAGGCAGCCGTCGATCACCTCGTTGAGGTTGTGCGGCGGAATATTGGTCGCCATGCCGACCGCGATGCCGGCCGAGCCGTTGACCAGCAGCGCCGGCACGCGCGTGGGCAGCACCAGCGGTTCGGTTTCGGATTCGTCGTAGTTGGGCCCGAAGTCGACGGTTTCCTTGTCGATGTCGGCCATCATTTCGTGGGCCAGCTTCGACATCCGGATTTCGGTGTAACGCATCGCCGCCGGTGCGTCGCCGTCGACCGAACCGAAGTTGCCCTGGCCGTCGACCAGGGCGTAGCGCATGCTCCACGGCTGCGCCATGCGCACGATGGTGTCGTAGACGGCCGAATCGCCGTGCGGATGGTATTTACCGATCACGTCACCGACCACGCGGGCCGATTTCTTGTACGGCTTGTTGTAATCGTTGCCGAGCTCGCGCATCGCGTGCAGTACGCGCCGATGCACCGGCTTCAGGCCATCGCGGACATCCGGCAGGGCGCGCCCGACGATCACGCTCATCGCGTAATCCAGGTAGCTCTGCTTCATCTCGTCTTCGATATTGACGCGAATGACTTCCTTGGCGTGTTCAGCCATCGGGCTTCCTTGTCTATGGGTCGTGGCTTAACAGCACCGCCCCCGCCCGGATCGTCGACGGCGGGCAGGAAGGCCACTGAATAAGCGGACCATCCTACCATGAAATGCGTCCGAACGCACCCCGAAGATTGGCCTCAAGCCATTGATTCTGTTGTTTTTAGGCGCCATAAGCGGGGCTTTTCAACCGTCGGCGGAGCCACCCGCGACCAGCGCCCGCGCGCGCATCCTTCCGGACCAGACATTGCGTTGCACAAA
>CAZUZT010000088.1:8120-9524 GCA_964624575.1 uncultured Rhodanobacteraceae bacterium
TCGAACCCGGCCCGGGTCAATGCCGTCGCCCACCATCAGCGAGCAGCCACCGCCGCGCGCAGGCCCGGGGCGAAGGGCGGCCGGACAACCCCGTGCTCGGTGACGATGGCATCGATCAGGGCCGCCGGCGTAACGTCGAACACCGGATTCCAGGCATTCACGGCGGCCGCCGTCGGCTGTCCGCCCAGATGCGTCACCTCGGCACCATCGCGCAGCTCGATGTCAATGCCGGCACCGTCGACCATGGCCGCATCGACCGTGCTCGAAGGCGCTACCACCATCACCCCGACCCCGTGATGCCGGGCGGCAATCGCCAGCTGCAAGGTGCCGATCTTGTTGGCGGTATCGCCATTGGCGGCGATCCGGTCGGCGCCGACCAGCAGCCACTGCACGCGACCGGTCGACATCAGGTGGGCACCGGCCGAATCGACGATCAGCGAGACTGGAATGTCGTCCTGCTGCAGTTCCCAGGCAGTCAGCCGCGCGCCCTGCAGCCAGGGCCGGGTTTCGGTGGCAAACACTTCCGCCAAACGCTGCTGGCGCCAGGCCGCGCGCACCACGCCCAAGGCGGTACCGAAGCCGGCAGTCGCCAGCGAGCCGGTATTGCAATGGGTCAGCACGCCGCTGCCCGGTTCGATCAAGGCCGCACCCAGACCGCCCATGCGCCGGTTGGCGGCCAGGTCATCAGCCTGGATTACCTGCGCCAGCGCCAGCAGGCCGGCCGGATCAATGCGCCCGACCCGCCGTGCCTCGGCGCCCATGCGCGCCAGTGCCCAGGCCAGGTTGACCGCGGTCGGCCGTGCCCGCACCAGCCGCTGGAAAACCGGTTCCAGCGCGGCAGGATCCGCATCACCCGCCGCCCGCGCGGCCTGCGCGGCCAGAACCACGGCATAGGCACCGGCGATGCCGATCGCCGGCGCGCCACGCACCGCCAGATCGGCGATGGCCTGGGCCACCTGGTCGGCCGTCGTGCAGTCCAGATACGCCACCTGCGTGGGCAGCCGGCGCTGGTCGAGCACCCGCAGGACATCACCCTGCCAGGCCAGTGGCCGCAGCGAATCGTGGCGGTTGTCATCGGCAACAATGATTTCGGCGCTGCCGCCAATGGCAGCGGACGCGGTCGGGTTGGAATGGCGGTCGGTACTCACGCGGCGGCGCTCCGGTTGGACTGGAATCAGGCCGGCGTAGCATGCCCGCAGCCGGCGGAGCGCGCAAAGGCCAGGCGTGACCGCACGGCCCGGCAAACGGCCTGTTCCATACCGCCGCCGGCGAGCTTTCCGGCAGCGCCCGCCCCTGCTAGAATCCTTCGTCCCGCACCGGCGGGCGGTTAGCTCAGCGGTAGAGCACTGCCTTCACACGGCAGGGGTCACTGGTTCGATCCCAGTACCGCCCACCAATAAAAAC
>CAZUZT010000089.1:0-2636 GCA_964624575.1 uncultured Rhodanobacteraceae bacterium
CCTGCCGTCCTGCCGTCCTGCCGTCCTGCCGTCCTGCCGTCCTGCCGTCCTGCCGCCGGATCCTTCAGTGTGCATCTACTCGGCCTGCGTCCAGCGCTGCAGCCAGGCGTTGACGGTGTCATGCCACTGCACCAGGTTGGCCGGCTTCAGCACCCAGTGGTTCTCGTCCGGGAAGTACAGCAGCTGCGAGGGGATGCCCTGGCGCTGCAACGCGGTGAAGGTGGACAGGCCCTGGGTCACCGGAATGCGGAAATCCTTCTCGCCCTGCACCACCAGCATCGGCACCCGCCAGTCGCCGACGTGGTTCACCGGGTTGTGCTTTTCGTGCTGCTCCGGGCTGTTCCAGTATTCGCCGCCGTGCTCCCACTCCACGAACCACAGCTCCTCGGTGCTGAAGTACATGGCGCGGTTGTCGAACACGCCGTTGTGGTTGACCAGGCACTGCCAGGGCTCGTTCCAGACGCCGGCGATCCAGTTGACCATGTAGCCGCCATAGGACGCGCCCAGGGCACAGGCGCGATCGCCATCGAGCCAGTCGTAGCGCTCCAGTGCCGCCGCCCAGCCTTTTTGCAGGTCCTCCAGCGGCTTGCCGCCCCAGTCGCCGCTGATCGAATCGGTGAACGCCTGGCCGTAGCCGGTGGAGCCGTGGAAATCGACGAACACCACGGCAAAGCCGGCACCGGCATAGGTCTGCGGGTTCCAGCGGTAATGCCAGCCGTTGCCCATCGAGCCCTGCGGCCCGCCATGGATGATGAAGGCAACCGGATAGCGCTCACCGTCCTCGAAGTTCCAGGGTTTGACCACGTAGGCGTGCACGGTCTCGTCGTTCCAGCCGGAGAAATGGAACTGCTCGGCCGGGCCGAAGCGGACATCGGCCAGGCGCTCGCGGTTGTGCCGGGTCAGCTGGCGCGCCGCCTGGCCGTCGCCGTCGCTGGCCAGCAGGTACAGGTCGGTCGGCGCCGACAGGTCGTGCAGGCCGTAGACGATGCCGGCCTCGCCGACGGCAACCCCGGCGACATGGCCCGGACCGGTCAGCCGCTGCACCTGGCCGCTGTCGATGTCGATGGCGAACAGCGGATTCTGGCCGCGCTCGTTGGCGGTCACGTACAGGGTCTGGCCGTCGGCCGAGAAGGCCAGGGTGTTGGCCGAACGGTCCCAGTCGGCGGCCAGCTCGCGCACCTGGCCCGAGGCCAGGTCGCGCAGCATGATCCGGTGCCGGTCGGCCTCGAAGCCGGGGCGTTCCATCGACAGGTAGGCGAGAGTCCAGCCATCGGGCGAGACCACCGGCGAAAAGTCCGAGCCCTCGTTGGCGGCGGTCAGGTTCAGCGGCGGCGCGCTGCCATCCACCGGCGCCTGCCAGATGTCCAGATTGGTCGAGGCCGGCTCGATCGCGGCATCGGCATCGCGCAGCACGAAGTAGATGTTCTGGCCACCGGCACTGAAGGCGAAATCGCCATCACCGCCGAACGGCCGCGTCGGCACATCGCCGTTCAGGCCCTGGCTGACCCGCACCGGCTCGCCGGCGGCCTTGCCGTCCTCGCCGATCGTGGCCACGAACAGCTGCATGCGCCGGCCATCCTTCCAGGTGTCCCAGTGGCGCACGAACAGCGATTCATGGATGTGGCCGGTGGCCTTGTCCTGGCTGCGCTCTTCCAGGCGCTCAGCGGTGCAGGCCAGGCTGTCGCAATCAAGGAACACATCGAAGGCCACGGCCAGCCGGCTGCCGTCGCGGCTAACGCCGTAGCTGGCCACCGGCAGCGGGTAATCGGTCACCTGCACCGGCTCGCCGCCGTCCAGGTCCAGGCGCCAGACCTGGTTTGAACCACCCCGGGCACTGGCGGCATACAGCCGCCCTTCCTCGTCGAAGCGCGGCGAACTCCAACCCTCGCCCTCGGCACTGAGCCGGCGCGGCGTGATCCGCTCGGCCTTCAGGTCCAGCGTCCACAGGCCGGTAATGCCCCGATCGGCGGCCAGATCGGTCTGGCGCAGCGTGTAAACCACACGGCCACCTTCCGGCGCCAGTTGCGGATCGGCCACCCGCTCCAGCGCCACCAGGTCATGGACATTGAAGCCGCGCGGTTCGGCCTTCAGGCCGGTGGCGGCCAGGGCCGCGGCGAGCACGAGCAGGAGGGAACGATGCGGTGTCATGGTGAGGGTTTCCATTGGCTTGCGTGAATGATGGCAGTGGCAGGTTGCAGTGGTGATCAATGCAGCGGCTGGCGTCACTGGTAGCCTGTCAGCACCGCCAGCACCAGCACCACCGCGCCCAGCGCCATCACCTTGGCGAACAGCGGCAGGACGAAGCGGAACCAGCGGTCGTAGGGGATGCCGGCAATGCCCAGAATACCCATCAATACCGGGTTGGTGGGCGCGATCATGTTGGAAAAGCCGTCGCCGAACTGGAATGCCAGCACCGCCACCTGGCGGCTGACACCGACGATGTCGCCAATCGGCCCCATGATCGGCATCGCCACCAGGGCCTGGCCGCTGCCGGAGGGAATGAACAGGTTGATCACGGTCTGGATCACCAGCATGCCGACCGCGGCCAGCTCGGCGCCCACCGCCGACAGCGGGATCGACAGCGCGTGGACCACGGTGTGCAGCACCTGGCCATCCTCAAGCAGCATGGCCACGGC
>CAZUZT010000089.1:2736-9468 GCA_964624575.1 uncultured Rhodanobacteraceae bacterium
GCCTGGACATCGGCCACCAGGCTGGCGCCGGCATCGTCCCGGACCTTGCGCGCGTAGCGCCAGACATGGTGGAAGGTGATCGCGGCGAACAACGGCAGCAACGCCACCCGCACCGCCCAGCCCGAGGTCGGCGGCAGGCCGACCACATCCTGGGCCACCAGCACGGTGAACGGATTGATCGCCGCCGTACCGTAACCGATGGCGTAGCCGCAGATCATGATGCCCATGGCGGTGACCGCATCCATGCGCATGGCCACGCACAGCGCGATCAATATGGCAACGAAGGGAATGTATTCCTCGGCCATGCCGATGGTGCCCGAGGTGACCGCGAACAGCGCCAGCCCGGCGCCGATCAGCACACCCGGCCGGGTGCCGACCCGCTCCAGGATGCGTCCGATCAGGGCATCGAAAGCCCCGGTGCTGCGCACCACAGCGAGCACGCCGCCGATGATGAAAACGAAGAAGATGATGCCCTGGGCGTCGGCCAGCGCATGCGGAATCACGGTCAGCAAGGTCCAGGGCGCCAGCCAGGTGCGCTCGGCATGCTCGGTGTAGGTGCCGGGCAATACCACTTCCCGGCCCTGCTCGTTGGCAATGGTCTCGAAGCCGCCCTGGGGCAGTACCAGGGTCATCAGCCAGGCCACCACCATCATCGCGAACAGCAGGACCAGGGTGTGCGGAATACGCAGGCCGGTGGCTTTCATGCAGGGTTTCCTTGCCGGGTCGGGCCGCTACCGGGTGGCATGTTGCGCCGGTTGATCAGGCCACAAAATGGGCAAGTATAGGCAGGATGCCGGATCGCCGGGTGGCGCCGGCCGATGCCTGACGGATGGCGGCGCAAGCCGATACCGAAGGCCGGCGCCGGCAGCGATGCCGCCATGGCGCCGGCACGGTGTCAGGGATCACCCGGCTCGTCGTCCTCCAGCGGGCGCAACGGCAACACCTCGATGATGCCCTGCGGCAACTGGTCCCAGATCTCGTCCTGCCAGTGCCAGTACAGCTCCGGATCCCAGTATTTGGGGTTGTGGAAGCGGCTGCCATCCACCGGCGTCTGGGCGTGGCCATCCTCGACCGGCACCACCAGCATCGAGCCGGCCATGCCGGTGCGGCTGCCGGTGACCTGGCGCCGGGCGCGGCGCATGACCCGCTCCTGGCGCGGCTTGGCAACGTCATCGCCGTACTCGGCGTAGACACCCTGGCCCACCTGCAGCGCCTGCTCGCGTCCGGCCTCATCAAGCTGCTGCCAGTAGTGCTCGCGCCAGCCGATGAATTTGGGCTGCCCGCGCTCGGCGGCCAGGTCCATCCAGGCATAGGCCAGCGGCCGGTCGCGGGTGACGCCGGTGCCTTCCCAGAGCATCTCCGCCACCGCCGCCTGCGCGGGCTTGTCGGCATAGCGGGCGGCGCGCTGGAAATAGCGCAACGCGCGCTCGTGATTGCCGGCATCCTGCTCGCGCAGGGCGTACAGGCGCCAGCGCAGGTCCGGATGGCCGCTCAGGAAGGCCTGGCTGTGGACGATGGCTTCGTTGTCGGGGCGCGGTGTTTCCGGACGCGGTGCTTCCGGCCCGGTCGCCAACGCCGGTGCCGCCACCAGGCAGGCGACCAACATCAGGCCGCGCCATCGGGGCGGACAATCACGTGTCTGCCGCTGGTCAATCATTCCGATCCGATATGACATCACGCTCATCAGAAGCTCCGGTCGACTGCAACGCCGGCCCGCGGCCGGATTGGGATGACAATCCGGGATCGTCGCGGCTGCGGCCGTCAATCCTCCAGCGGCTGCAACGGCCGCACATCCACGGTGCCCTGCTGCATCTGCTCCCAGATCTCGTCCTGCCAGCGCCAGTACTGCTCCGGCTCCCAGTATCTGGGGTCGTAGACGCGGCTGGCCTCCATCGAGGTCTGGCCGTGGCCCGATTCCACCGGCACCACCAGCATCGAGCCGGACATGCCGGTGCGGCTGCCGGTGATATCGCGACGGGCCCGCCGCATCACCCGCTCCTGGCGCGGCTTGGCCACCTCGTCGCCGTACTCGGCATAAACTTTTTGGCCCACCTCCACGGCGCGCGCGCGTTGGGCCTGGTCCAGTTGCTGCCAGTAGTTTTCGCGCCAGGCAAGGAACGTCTGCTGCCCCCGTTCGGCGGCCAGATCCATCCAGGCGTAAGCCAGCGGCCGGTCGCGACGCACGCCGGTGCCCTGCCAGAGCATTTCCGCCACCGCCGCCTGCGACGGCTTGTCGGCATGGCGTGCAGCGCGCTGGAAGTAGCGGAAGGCACGCGCATCATTGCCCCGTTCCTGTTCGCGCAGGCCCTGCAGGCGCCAGCGCACATCCGGATGCCCGGCGAGGAAGGCCTCGCTCTGGAAAATGTCCGGATTGCCCTGTTGTCGTTCGTCTTGCGCGTAAGAGAAACCGGGCACACCGGCCAGGCCAAACGCCAAAGCCAGTGCCAGAACCAGCCAGACCGGCGCGGATGCGCATGCCCGCCGGCAGCGCCCTGTGATATCGATTGCCTGCATTGTCTTCACCCTCCTGTACCCGAAACGGCCGCCTGTCCACCTTACCTTACGCCCTGCGTCATCCGATCACGACGACCGGCGCCTGCGGCAGGTTGTCCGCGCTGCGCTGGACACCGATGTCCAGGGCATTTCCCGTCACGGGCCTGTCGCGGTCAACCGCACCGACGGCCTGGAACGGCCCGGCTATACTCCGGGCAGCTTTTTGCTGACCGCCCTGCCCGCCGCCTGCCGGCAACGCCCGGGCCGGCCACCCCCATGCCACACAACCACGAGGGAACCCCATGCGCCATCTCGCCCTGACCTGCGCCCTGAGCGCTGTCCTGCTGGCCGGCTGCGGCCAGTCCGGCCAGGACCCCGCCGTCCCGGCGGCGCCGCCGACACCGGAAAACGCCGTTGCCGAAACCGACGACGCGCCGCACCCGGCCACGGTCACCGACCATGCCTTCAGCCCGCAGATCACCGCCGAAGATTTCGCCGAGCACGTGCGCATCCTGTCCTCGGACGAGTTCGAGGGCCGCGGTCCGGGCAGTGCCGGTGAGCGCCTGACCACCGAATACCTGGTGGCCCAGCTCCAGCGCCTGGGCGCCCGCCCGGGCAATGGCGACAGCTGGTTCCAGTCGGTGCCGATGGTGGAAATCACCGGCAGCCCGGATACCACGCTGAAGGTCGACTTCGCCGATGGCCAGAGCCATGAGTTCGCCTACGGTGACGACATGGTCGTCGGCACCCGCCAGACCGTCCCGGAAGCCTCGCTGGCCGACAGCGAGCTGGTCTTCGTCGGCTACGGCGTCAACGCCCCCGAACAGGACTGGAACGATTACGCCGGCCTGGATGTCACCGGCAAGACCGTGGTGGTGCTGGTCAACGACCCCGACCACGACGCCGCCGAAGGCGCCGAAACGCCGTTCCGCGGCCGCGCCATGACCTATTACGGCCGCTGGACCTACAAGTTCGAGGAAGCCGCCCGCCAGGGTGCCGCCGGCGCCCTGATCATCCACGAGACCGCCGCCGCTTCCTACGGCTGGGATGTGGTGCGCAACAGCTGGTCCGGCCCGCAGTACGACCTGCCGGCGGCCGAGGGCGATCGCAAGCTGGACGTGGAAGGCTGGATCTCCGGTGAGGCCGCGCAGCACATCTTCACCGCCAATGGCCTGGACCTGGCCGAGCAGATGGCGGCCGCCAAACAGCGCGGCTTCCAGGCCGTGCCGCTGGCGGCCACGGTCTCGACCACGATCAAGAACCAGATCCGCCACGCCAGTTCCAACAATGTCATCGGCATCATCGAAGGCAGCGAGCGCCCGGACGAGTACGTGCTGTTCACCGCCCACTGGGACCACCTGGGCCGCAGCTTCTCGGCGCCCGGCGGTGACGGCATCTACAACGGCGCCATCGACAACGCCACCGGCGTTGCCGGCGTGCTGGAAATCGGCGAGCTGTTCGCCAGCCTGGACACGCCCCCGGAGCGTTCGATCGTGCTGCTGCTGGTGACCCTGGAGGAATCGGGCCTGCTCGGTTCGCGTTACTACACCGAGAACCCGGTGCTGCCGCTGGCGCAGACGGCCGCGGTGGTCAATATCGATGCGATGAGCATGATCGGTCCCAGCAATGACATCGTGGTGGTCGGTTACGGCAACTCCACCCTGGACGACTACCTGAAGGCCGCGGCGCAGACCCAGCAGCGCGAGGTGGTGCCCGAGCCGACGCCGGAAAACGGTTTCTACTTCCGTTCCGACCACTTCAACTTCGCCAAGCACGGCGTGCCCGCGATGTACGCCAAGGGCGGCCCCGACCACGCCGAGCAGGGCCTGGAGTACGGCCAGCGCCTGGCTGCCGAATACAACCGCGACCGCTACCACAAGCCAGCCGACGAGTTCGACGAAAACTGGGACATGCGCGGCGCGATCCAGGATCTGGAAGCCCTGCACCACGTTGCCGACGCCATCGCCAACAGCAACGACTGGCCGCAGTGGAGCGACACCAGCGAGTTCCAGGCCGCCGGCCAGGCACTGGCCGAGCAGCGCGGCGACTGAGTTTTCGCCCCGATTTTTTACCGCTGCACACGCAACGGCCTGCCCTTTCGGCAGGCCGTTGTCGTTTCCGCCGGTCGTGCGGCAAGGGCGGGCGGCTGCGCCCGGCGGGCTACCACCTGCGGTCGGCGGGATGTTCGTCGATGTCAGCCACCGTCGGTCCGCGTAGCCCAAGCAGGAACAGGCTCACTGCCACCGCGATCAGCACCAGCAGCCAGCGCACGGCAATGCCATCAACGAACCAGATCAGCGTGCTGCCGATGCCGACCCAGACCAGGGCGATGGCGCGCAGGCGGATCGACAGCGCCACTCCGCGCCCGGCCTGGTAATCCATCACCGCCGGACCGAACACCGGCAGCGCCAGCAGCCAGCGCTGAGCACGCTCGGATGCGCGGGCAAAGCAGCCGGCCGCCAGCAGCAGGAACGGCGTCGTCGGCAGCAGTGGAACCAGCACGCCGATCATGCCCAGCAGCACCGCCAGCCAGCCGACCGCCAGCACCAGCAGGCGCAGGAGCGGATTGGCGATCACCGCCGTGATCCCGGCTTGCGCTGGACCGGCACGCGCCTCATCCGGCAACCAGCCCCAACAGCCAGCCGGCCGGATGGTGCAGCCGCGCCACGCCATGCATGAACGCGAATACCGCCAGCGCCGCCAGCAGCCACAGCGCGCGGCGGGTCCGGGTCCGGCCACGGCGCAGCGCCAGCGTGCCCAGCCCGATATAGGCCAGCAGCAACACCAGCTTCATCGCCAGCCAGGGCGTGGTGAACGGATTCAGGTGCAGCACCGCCAACAACATCAGCGCGGCAAGCAGCAACACGGTATCGATGCCATGGCTGAGCCAGCGCACCGGCCTGGCCAGGGCCAGCGGTGAACCGGCCAGCATCGCCATCCCGCGCAGCGAGAACACGGTCACGCTGGCGAGCACGGCACCGATGTGCAGATGCTTGATCGCCAGGTAGTACTCCATCATCGTCGGCAATCCGTATCCGCCAGCGCGCCCCGGTCAGCCCGGCCGGCCATCGGCACGCGGCCGCAGGTAGATGCCGAGCAGGCGCAGCACCCAGGGCGAAAAGGCCAGCAGCCAGGCGCCGGCCGCCACCGCCTGCCAGGCCCAGATGTCGGCTTGCAGCTCGGTCAGGATGCGCGCCACCGCGGTCAGCTGGATCACGGCAAAGGCCATCCAGGCCGAACGGTCCATGGTCAAGGGCCGGCCCGAATGCCCGGCACTGACCCGCGTCACCATCGCCACCAGCAGGCTGCCGAAAAAGCCCACCGTAAGGGCGTGCACCGGCGCCCGGCCGAGCACGAACTCGCCGCTCAGGGCCAGCACCAGGCTCTGCACGGAAAACAGCGCGAAGGCGAACGGCAACCAGCACAGGCCCAGGAACAGCACCCGCAGCAGGCCCGGCATCGGCCCGCGCGGCCAGAAGCGCCACAGCATCAGCACCGTCAGCGCAGCCAGCGGCACATCCACCAGCCACAGCCAGGCATAGGCATGGCCCAGTTCCAGGACCAGATGAACCAGCAGGCCCAGCCACAGGGCCGCCAGCAGCCACATCGGCCGCCACGGCCGGTAACCGGGCACGGCATTGGCCGCAAAGAACGGCACCATGCGGTGGCACACGGTCAGGTACACCGGCAGCAGGCAGCCGATCACGCCCACCTTGAACGCGGCAAAGCCGAACAGGCCCTGGTCGGGGTTGAACGGCCAGGCAAAGAACATCAGCAGGCCCAACCAGCCCAGCACCAGGGCGGCGAAGGCGCTGCGCGCGTGCCAGGTTCGGCCGCGCTCGCGCCACAGCAGCGGCGCCAGTACCGCCAGGCCGGCGCTCCAGCCGCCGATGGTGAACACCAGCCCCACGAACAGCGCCGGCGCAAACCCCCACAAGCCGACCAGGGTCAACAACTGGCCGCCGAACAGGCCCAGCCCAACCGGCACGTAATGCCACACCGACAGCGGCGGCAGCCCCATCCAGCGCGGAAACACGGTCAGCAGGAAGCCGAAAATGAACGGTGGCAGCACCTGGTAGGTCATCACGAAGGCATGACCCCAGCCGGCCGGCACCGGCGGTTGCGGCATGGCGAACAACTGCCAGCGCAAGGCCACCAGCCAGGCCGTCCACCAGGCCATGCCGGCCAGCACGTTGAGCACGCCGACGAAGAACAGCAGCCGGTGCGGCGCCACCGTCA
>CAZUZT010000090.1:0-5147 GCA_964624575.1 uncultured Rhodanobacteraceae bacterium
GCAGCTTGTTCTGCACCTGCACCTGGGCGATGTCCGGATCGGTGCCGGTCTCGAACGTCAGGGAAACGGTGGCGATGCCGTTGGAGTTGGACTGCGATGAGAAATACATCAGCCCATCCAGGCCGGTCATGTTCTGCTCGATGACCTGGGTCACCGAATCGCTGACCACCTGCGCCGAAGCACCCGGATACAGCGCCCGGATCTCAACCGCCGGCGGCGCCACGGTGGGATACATCGACACCGGCAGGTTGGTGATCGACAGCGCCCCGGCGAGCATGATGATGATCGCGATGACCCACGCGAAGATGGGCCGATCGATGAAGAAACGTGCCATGGGGATCTCCGCTCAGGACTGGGCGCCGGGGTCGCCGGCTGCCGGTTCGCCGGCGTCTGCCGGTGGCATCGACGGCGTCGCCGCGGCGTCCGGAGCCGGAGCCACGGTGCTGCCGTCGCCGTCGCCGCCGGTATCGCCGCCGTCGCCGGCCGCATCCTGCGCCGGTGCGGTCACCGGCATCGGCGCCGAAGCCGCCGGCGGCAACGAGGGCCGGCCTTCGAATTCGCTGGCGTCCACGACCACGCCGGGCTGGATCTTCTGCAGGCCCTCGACCACGACGCGATCGCCCACGGCCAGGCCTTCCTCGACCAGCCACTGGTCGCCGACGGTGCGCGAAACCTGCACCGGCCGGTGTTCGACCACGCCGTCGTCGTTGACCAGCATCACGCTGGTATCGCCCTTGGGGTCGCGGGTGACGCCGCGCTGCGGCACCAGGACCGCATCCTGGCGGACACCGCTGCCGACCAGCGCGCGCACGTACATGCCCGGCATCAGGATGTGGTCGGGATTGTCGACCACCACGCGCAGGCCGAAGCTGCCGGTGGTCGGGTCGACGCTGACTTCCGAAAACGCCAGCGTGCCCTGCTGCGTGAACGGCGTACCGTCATCGAGCAGGATCGTCACCGGCAGTTCGGCGCTGCTTTCCAGCCGGCCACCGGCCAGCTCGCGACGCAGCTCAAGCAGTTCGCTGGCCGACTGGGTCAGGTCGACATAGACCGGATCCAGCTGCTGCACGGTGCTCAGGGCCTGCGGCTGGTTGGCGGTCACCAGGGCGCCGGCAGTCACCGTGGAGCGGCCGATGCGGCCACTGATCGGCGAACGGATCAGGGCGTGGCCGAGGGTGACATTGGCCGCATCCAGGGCCGCGCGGGCGGCGCCGACATCGGCTTCGGCCACGCGCTGCGCGGAGACCGCGTTGTCCTGGTCCTGCTGGCTGACGGCATCGATGCGGACCAGTTCGGCGATCCGGTCGGCGTGCAGGCGCGCGGCCTCGGCCGCCGCTTCGGCACGGCGCAGCTGCGCCCGGGCGCTGTTGGCGGCGGCGCGATAGGTGGCATCGTCGATCTGGTACAGCGGCTGGCCGGCCTCGACCTCGCTGCCCTCGGTGAACAGGCGTTCGGCGATCAGGCCGCTGACCTGGGGCCGGACCTCGGCCACCAGCCAGGGCTGGACCCGGCCGGGCAACTCCCGGGTCAGGGTGACGGTCTGGCTGTCCAGGGTGGTGACACTGACCGCCGGCCGGCCCTGGGCCATCGGCGCGCCTTCATCGCCGCAGGCGGCCAGCAGCAACATCAGGACGGCAACAAACAGTGCCGGCACAGCGCGGGCACGACGGCAGGGGGGCATGGTCATCGGGCTGACACCTTGAAGGAATTGTGTGGATATTGGGCGTCCGCCCCGGAGTCCGCCGCAAGGGCCACCGGTCATGCATGGCCGTGGCCTCAGGCGACCGGTGGGGCTGGACTGCAGGGCTGAGGCGCCGTAACATACAGTCATGTATGTATGTATGTCAACGCAGGCCGCCGCCGCCCGGATCGGTTTCGAAGCATCGTCTGCCCCGGCAAGTCGTTGTCCGGTGAAGGCTTTGCCCGTACAACGGTTCCTGAACGAAGGCCATCGACGCCACCAGCGGCTGGCCCGTCTGCCGGCCTGCAGCCGGCGGGAGCGGTCCTGATGGCCCGGCGCACCCGGCGCGAAGCCGAGGCGACACGGGAAAGCCTGCTCGATGCCGCCGAGGACTGCTTCCGAGAACAGGGCCTGTTCCGGACCAGCCTGGAAGCCATCGCCACCCGTGCCGGTGTCACCCGCGGCGCCGTCTACTGGCATTTCAAGAACAAGGATGAAGTGCTGGAAGCGGTGATCAACCGGGTCAGCGTGCCGTTCTTCCATGGTCTGGAGCGGGTTTCGCGTGCCGATGGCAACACCCCGCTGCGCGATCTGCGCCGGATGCTGCGCCAGTCGTTCGCCGATCTGGTGCACAACGAGCGGGTGCGCAGCGCCATCGAGGTGATCGAGCTGCGCAGCGAAGTGGCGGTCGAGGATGACGCCATCAGCCGCCTGCGCACCTCCGGCATGCGCGAAACCCGGGCCCGTATCGCCGCCGCCTTCCGCCGTGCCCAGGCCCTGGATCAGTTGCGTGAAGGCCAGGCGCCCGAACAGTGTGCCCGCTTCCTGCATGTGATCATCGCCGGCGCGGTGCGCATGTACTTGTTGGACCCGGCCAACTTCGACCTGGAGGGCGACGGCCTGGCGCTGGTCGACCTGATGTTGCACGCCGTCGCCGAGTTCCCCGCCGATGCCGACGACAGCCCGGAGCCGGCCGCCGGCTGAGCGGCGCCGTTCGCCGCGCCCGCGGCCAAGTCCCCGTTGCTCGATTGCGCGCTTGCCAGGCTCACACGCCGGTCGCGGTTTCCTCGATCAGCCAGTCGACCACCGCATGCATTGCCGCCTCGTCGTCCAGTCCGCGCTCCAGCGCTTCGGCATGGACCTGGAGCTGGCGGTCGGCACTGGTGCCGCGGTGCAGGATGCCGCGCGCGGCCTCGACCTCGCGCACGCAATCCAGGGCCACGGCGTCATCGGCGATCATGTCCAGGAACTCGTCGAGCAGTTGCGCATACGGAACCAGGGAACTGCGGCCGAAATCGATCAACGGCCCCTCGATGCCGTAGCGCTGGGCGCGCCAGCGGTTCTCGGCGATCAGCATCACCGCGTACCGGCGCCAGGTCATGTTGCGCCGTTTCATGCGCCACAAAAAGCGCAGCAGGCAGGTGTACAGCGCCGCCAGGGTGATCGCGTCATCCAGGCGCGTGGCGGTGTCGCATACGCGCATCTCCAGCGTCGGATAGCGCCAGGACGGCCGGATGTCCCACCACAGCTTGCTGCCATCCTCGATCACGCCGGCATCGATCAGCACCTGCACGTGGCGCCGGTAGTCGCCCCAGCCGTGGAAGGTTTCGGGCAGGCCGGTGCGCGGCATTTCGTCGAATACCGCCAGCCGGTAGCTCTTCAGACCGGTGGCCTTGCCGCGCCAGAACGGTGACGAGGTCGACAGGCACAGCAAGTGCGGCAGGAAGTAGCGGGCCTGGTTCATCAGGTCGATGCGCAAGCCGTCATCGGCGATGCCGACATGGACATGCTGGCCGCAGATCAGCATCCGCCGGGCGACCTGGCCGTGGTCCAGGGCCAGGCGGCTGTAGCGTTCCTTGTCGGTATGCGGCAGCGGACTCCAGTCGGCGAACGGGTGGGTCGAGGCGGCGATCGGCGCCAGGCCATACTCGGCCGTGGTGTCGATCACCAGCCGGCGCAGGGTGGCCAGGTCCTTGCGCAGCTCGCGGAAGCTGGTCATGGGCCGGGTGCCGACCTCGACCTGGCAGCGCAGCAGCTCCGGGCTGACCTGCTCGGGCCGCACGCGCTGCTGCATCTGCTCGATCATCGCCTCCTTGGGCCGGTTGCACAGGTCGCGGCTGTCGCGCTCGACCAGCAGGTACTCCTCCTCGATGCCGACGCTGAACCGGGGTGTGCCGGTGTCCATGCTCTCCTCCTTGCTGGGCTTGCGGTCAAGGCTTCCTCGGCCTGCCTGGGCCGGTGTGCGGTCAGTCGCCGTCAGTCGCGGTCATCTCCGGCCCGGCCCGGCGAATCCCCGCGTTCGGCGGTCGCCGGCCATGGCTGCAACAGGGTGGCGTCGTCGAGCAGCGGCTGGATCGCACACGCCAGTCGTGTCGCCCACTCCTGACGCTGTGCCGGTGTCGCCAGCAGGTCCTGGCGCACTTCGATCAGCAGATGCGGCAGGCCGCGCGCTTCGGCGTGCACCGCCATCGTGTAACCGAAGCCGTCGCGGCCCGAATACGGTTCGTTGTCGCCCACGGTCAGGCCCTCGCGGTCGCGCATCCAGGCCATGAATGGCAGCGCCATGCGACCGTCCTGGTTCCACAGCACGCCGATCTGCCAGGGCCGTGGCCCGCCACCGGCGCGCAGGCCGGCGGTGAAGGTGTGGATGGCGATCAGGGCAGGGAATGCGCCGTCGGCCTGGCGCTGGTCGATCCAGCGGGCAATGGCATCGTGGTAGGGCTGGTGCAATTGTTGCCAGCGTTGCTGGCGCGGCTGCGCATCCAGCGCGGCATTGCCCGGCACCGGTGTGCCATCACTCTCGGCCGGACACAGGGACGGGTCGTCCAGGAACCGGTTGGCATCCACCACCAGGCGCGAGCAGCCATGGAAGATCGCCGGCAGCCGCAACTGCCCGGCCAGCAGGACGGTGAGTTCATCGGCATGCAGATCGCTGGCGATGTGGCGGCGCAACTCGGCGGCCGCCAAGCCCAGGTTCGCCAATACCGACGGGACATGGTTGCTGGCGTGGTCACACAGCAGCAGGGCGCGTTGGTCACGGCCATCCAGGCAACGCCACGGCGGCGGGTCGCCGGGGCCATGCAGGTTCCCGGCCTGCCGGCGGGATGGCTCGCTGGCGCTGAGGTCGGCAAGATCCATGTCCGGCATCATGACCAAGCCGGCCGGTGGCGACAAGCGCCGCCCGGTGTCGCAAGCCGCGCCGCGTGCAGGGCATCGACGCGGGGCGGTCATTGGCAGCCGCCGGTCTGATCCCATAGCCTGCGTGCTCAGCGCCGGTGTCACCAGCCGGTGTCACCAGCCAATGGCCGCGCCCACAACCGCGGCCGGGCCGCACCCAGGCTGCCGCAGACAGCAGTTCGCCCCGATCGCTGTCGCCCGGGTCCTTACCGTTGCAAATGCCAGAGTCCGCCATGAGTCTTCGCCCTGTTTTGCTTTTGCTGGTCCTTGCCATCGCGCCGGCCATCGT
>CAZUZT010000090.1:5247-9282 GCA_964624575.1 uncultured Rhodanobacteraceae bacterium
CGCAGATCGAAGCCGCCCATGGCGTCGATGCCGCCACCGTGGTCGCGGTCTGGGGCGTGGAAAGCGACTACGGGCGGATTACCGGCAAGCGCCAAGTGCTGCGCTCACTGGCGACACTGTCCTGCCATGGCCGCCGCCAGGCCTTCTTCCGCAGCGAACTGTTCGCCTTCCTGCGTCTGCTCCAGGACGGTGACCTCGCCGACCCGCAACTGGGTGGTTCCTGGGCCGGCGCCTTTGGCCAGACCCAGTTCATGCCCAGCACCTACCGCCGCGTGGCGGTGGATTTCGATGGCGACGGCCGGCGCGACCTGGTCGGAAGCATTCCCGACGCCCTGGCTTCGACCGCAAACTACCTGCGCCAGGCCGGTTGGCGCCCGGGCCGGTCCTGGGGCCGGGAAGTGCGTCTGCCGGACAGTTTCAACATGAGCTGGGCCGGACGGCGCAACAAGGCCACCGTGGCCACCTGGGCCGGCCGCGGTGTGCGCCTGCCCGATGGCGATCCGCTGGCAACGGCCGGCCTGGATGGCGCCACCCGGGCGGCGGTGATCGTGCCGGCCGGTAGCGATGGTCCGGCCTTCCTGGTGCTGGCCAACTATGACGCGGTGTTCTCCTACAACGCCGCCGAAAGCTATGCCCTGGCGATCGTGTTCCTGGCCGAACAACTGCGCGGCGGCCCGGTCCTGCCATTGCGGCCGTGGCCAAGCGATGATCCGGGCCTGTCGCGAGTGCAGCGGCGGCAACTGCAGCAACACCTGCTCGCACGCCATGACATCGGCGAAGTCGACGGCCTGATCGGCGACCGGACCCGGCGCGCGATCGTCGCCGAACAGCAGCGCCTGGGCATCGAACCGGCGGATGGTCGCGCCAGCCAGCGCATTCTGCGTGCGCTGGCTGGCGAAGCGCACGCGCCGCAGCCCGAAGACGGCAACGGTGCCCCGGCGTCCCAGGAGCCGGCACGCTGACCCCGTGATCAAAAACAGGCGCGGCGCGTCCGACCCTGAGCCGCTGCGGCCAGGACAATGCCTGCAGGCGGCCATGACGTGGTCTTGCCATCACCGGCGCTAGCTTCGGTGGGACTACCCGTCCCGCTTCCGGAGCGCACCATGACCCAGTACACCATCGCCCTGTTCGTTGGCAGTTTCCGCAAGGAATCATGGAACAAGAAGCTGGCCCAGGCGCTGACCCGGCTGGCGCCGGAGGACTTCGCCTTCGATCCGGTCTGTGTCGACGATCTGCCGCTGTACAACCAGGATGACGACGACAACCAGGCGCCGCCGGTGAAGCGGGTCAAGGAGCAGATCCGCGCCGCCGACGGCCTGTTGTTCGTCACCCCCGAGTACAACCGCTCGGTGCCCGGTGTGCTCAAGAACGCCATCGACCACGCCTCGCGGCCGTATGGCCAGAGCGCCTTCACCGGCAAGCCGGCCGGGGTCATCGGCGCCTCCATTGGTGCCATCGGCACGGCCATGGCGCAGCAGCATCTGCGCAATATCCTGGCCTACCTGGATGTGCCGACCCTGGGCCAGCCCGAAGCCTTCATCCACGCTACCGACGCGCTGTTCGACGAGGACGGTGGCATCGGTCCGGCCAGCCGGCAGTTCCTGCAGGACTGGATGGACGCCTATGCCGACTGGGTGCGCGATCACGCCGGCCAGCAGGACGGCACGGCCTGAAACAGCCGTCATCTGGCCCTTGCCGGCCGCGCTGATCCTTGGCTCAGCCCGGACCGGCGCCGGCCTCCAGCGCCAGCAAAAAGCGCTTCACCGGCAGGCCGCCGCCAAATCCGGTCAGGGCGCCATTGGCGCCCAGCACGCGATGGCAGGGCACGATGATCGACAGCGGGTTGCGGCCGATCGCCGCCGCCGCGGCGCGCACCGCACTGGGCCGGCCCAGGCGCCGTGCCAGCTCGCCGTAACTGATCGTCTGGCCGTAGCCGATATCCGGCAACAACGCCCAGACCTGGCGCTGGAACGCGGTGCCGGCCGGCGCCAGCGGCAGGTCGAACTGCTGGCGCTGGCCGGAAAAATACTCTTCCAGTTGCCGGGCCGCCTGCGCCAGCAGCGGGTGGTCGTCTTCGTGCCAGTGCTGGTCGCGTACGACCGGGTGCCGGCTGTGCTGGAACTCCATGGCGAGCAGGCCCTCGTTGCTGGCGGCCAGGGTCAGTGGCCCGGCCGGGCTGTCGATACGGGTATGGAAAATGGTCATGGCATGGTTCCTGATGCGCTGGCGGCGGCCTGCCGCCACAGGTGGATGACGGCGTAGCCGCGCCACGGCCGCCAGGTTTCGGCCTGCTGGCGCGCGGCGGTCCCGGATAGAACGGTGTCGACCCCGCCAAGTTGCTGGCGCAGCACCAGGTCACCGGCCGGAAAGGCATCGGGGTGGGCGAGCGCGCGCAGCGCGATGTAGTTCGCGGTCCAGTCGCCGATACCCGGCAGCGTGGTCCAGTCGGTGATGAAACGCTCCAGGCCGGCGTCCGCGGACAGCGCCAGCCGGTCGCCGGCCAACGCCGTGGCCATGGCCTGGACGGTGGCGATGCGGCGGCCGGTCAGGCCCAGTCCGGACAGGTCGGCAGCGGCCAGGGCGGCTGCGTCAGGGAACAGGCGACTGAATCCGCCCGGCGCGTCGCCGGGCAAGGGCTGGCCATGGCGGGCCAGCAGGCGGCCGGTGATCGTGCGTGCCGCGGCCACCGATATCTGCTGGCCAATCACCGCCCGCACGGCGATCTCGAAGCCATCCCAGCCGCTGACCAGGCGCAGGCCGGGCCGCTGCCCAAGCAAGGGTCGCAACGCGGGTTCTGCGGACAGGACCGAGGCGATCCGGGCCGGCTCGGCATCCAGATCGAACATGCGCCGCACCCGCCGCACCGTGGTCTGCAGCTTGCCGGCCGGCACACCCTGCAGGTGCAATGCCAGGGCGGATGGGTCTCCGGGCCAGGCGCTGACGCGCAGGCTGGCCGGTGCCTGCGGGCTGCCGATGGCCCGCTCATAGGCGTCATCGCTGACCCGCTCGATGCCGGCCAGCGCGCGTTGGCGCAGGAATTCCAGGCTGGCGGCGAAATCAAAGGGCGGTCGAAAGGCCAGGCGCAAGGTCAGGCCGTCGTCGCCCGGTTGCGGGTCGTCACAGGCCTGCTGGCGGCGCAGCCGGCCCGGGCTCATGCCATAGGCCTGCAGGAAATCGTCGTTGAACCGGCGCAGGCTGCCAAAGCCCACCGCCAGCGCCACCTGGGTCACCGGCAAGCGGGTTTCGGTCAGCAGCTGCTTGGCGAACAGTCGGCGCCGGGTGGCATGCACGGCGCCCGGCGACACGCCCAGTTGCTGCTGGAACAGCCGCCGCAGATGGCGTTCGCCCACCGCCAGCCGCGCCGCCAGTGCGGCCAGCGGCACTGTTGCCAGGGCGCCGTCATCGATCAGTGCCAGCGCCCGCGCCAGCAGCGATTGGCCGCGCCGCCAGCCGCCCGGGCCGGGTGCCAGTTCCGGCCGGCAGCGCAGGCAGGGCCGGTAGCCGGCGGCTTCGGCCGCAGCCGCGCTGGCCAGATAGGTGACGTTGCCGGGTCGGGGTGCCGGCGCCGGGCAGACCGGCCGGCAATAGATGCCGGTGCTGCGCACGGCGGTGAAGAACAGGCCGTCGAAGCGGCTGTCGCGGCTCAGCCGGGCGCGCTCGCACAGCGCCGGATCGGGCAGGGAGCCCGTCTGTGGCGGGGGCAGTTGGCAGCTCATGGCCAAAGGCTAGCACCGGGCCGGGCGCCGACACTGGCCGGATCCGGACATCACTGCCGCGCCGGCGGGACGTCGTGGCGTACTCTCCCGGCCGCCATCCGGATAAGCTGCACACCATGTACCTGAAGCACTATGGCCTGGCCGAAACGCCGTTCTCGATCACGCCCGATCCGCGGTTCGTATTCCTGTCCGACCGCCATCGCGATGCGCTGGCGCACCTGGTCTATGGCATCAGCCAGGGCGGTGGCGGCGGCTTCGTGCAGCTCACCGGCGAGGTCGGCACCGGCAAGACCACGCTCAGCCGGTTGTTGCTGGTGCA
>CAZUZT010000091.1:0-9279 GCA_964624575.1 uncultured Rhodanobacteraceae bacterium
TACCGGTCGATCAGCAGGTTGTGGGCGATCTGCAGCAGCCAGGTGCTGAACCGGGCTTCGGGCCGGTAACGGTGCCGGGCCCGGATCACCCGGCTCCAGGTTTCCTGGAAACAATCGTCGGCCTGGTCACGCTGGCCCAGCGAGCGCATCAAAAAGCCGTACAGCCGGTTGCGATGGCGCTGGTACAGCACCTGGAAGGCATCGGCATCGCCACGGGCGTACGCCTGCATCAGCATTTCGTCACTGGCCTGGGCATCCATGCCGACATGGTTGTCGCCTGCGGCCACCGGCGCAAGCCGGGCCGGGCAACGCACATCGCTGCCCGGCAACCACTGACCGGCATGGGCGGGCGCCGTGGTCAATCGGCGCCGGCGCCGGAGGGACGCGACTCCTCGCCCTTCAGCACCCGGGCCAGTTCCAGCAACTGCAGGAATTCGCCACGGTAGCCATAGCGGTCTTCGCCACGCGCGCCGGCCGCCAGTCGTCCCAGATCGTCCAGGTCGTAGCTGCCCAGGTGGCGACCACCGCGCAGCGCATCGGCGAAACCGGCCACGGCGGCGGCAAAGCGCAAGCGCTCGCTGGCCTGCGCCGACACCTCACCCTGGCGCACGGGGCGCTCGATCAACTGGCTGGCGTCTTCGCCGGGCCGCTTGTAGCGCAGGCGCAGGAACGCCAGCTCATCGGCGCCGGCATCCGGGCCGGCAGCGCCGGCAGCGGGCTGGCCGTAACGCAGCGGGTCGATCGCCGTCGCCTGCGAGCCGGCCAGGGTGATCTCGTACAGGGCGGTGACATTGTGGCCGGCACCGATGTCACCGGCATCGACCTGGTCGTTGTTGAAATCCTCGCGCGCCAGCAGGCGGTTCTCGTAGCCGATCAGGCGGTATTCCTGCACCGCGGCCGGATTGAACTCGATCTGGATCTTCACGTCCTGGGCAATGGTCAGCACCGTCGCCGACAGCTGCTCGACCAGCACCTTGCGACCTTCGTTCAGGGTGTCGATGTAGTGGTAGTTGCCGTTGCCGGCGGCGGCCAGCTGCTCGGCCAGGTGATCGTTGAAGTTGCCACCGCCAAAACCGAGCACGGTCAGGCCCACGCCGCTGTCGCGCTGGTGGCCGATCTGGGTGGTGAGGTCATCGACGCTGACCCGGCCGACATTGAAATCGCCATCGGAGGCCAGGATCACCCGGCTGACGCCGCCCTGGACATGGTGCTGGCGGGCGACGGTGTAGGCCAGCTCCAGGCCGGCACCGCCTGCGGTTGCGCCAACTGCCTGCAACTGCTCCAGCGCCGACAGGATCGCCGCCTGGTCGGAGCCCGTTGTCGACGGCAGCACGATCCCGGCCTGACCGGCATAGGCGACGATGGCGACCCGGTCCTGCGGCCGCAACTGCCGGGTCAACAGACCCAGGCTTTTTTTCAGCAGCTCAAGCTTGTCGGGCGAGTTCATCGAACCGGAGGTGTCGACCAGGAACACCAGGTTGGCAGCCGGGATCTGCGCCACCGGCACCTGCCAGCCCTGGATGCCGATCAGCAACAGATGCCGGCCTTCTTGCCAGGGAGCCGGCGCCACCTCGACGTGGGTGGCGAACGGCGTCGTGCCCTCGGCCGGCGGCGCGTAGCCGTAGTCGAAATAGTTGATGAACTCCTCGGCGCGCACGGCGTCGGCCGGCGGCAACCGGCCCTGGTTGAGCATGCGCCGGACGTTGGCATAGGAAGCAGTATCGACATCGACCGAGAAGGTCGACACCGGCTGCTCGCTGACCCGGTGCACCGGGTTGTCGTCGATCGGCGCGTAGTTCTCGCGGTCGGCCGGTGGCGGCGACCATGGCGGCATGGCACCGGCATCAAGCGCCGTGTAGCCAGCCTGCCGGCCCAGCACCTGGGCCTCGGCGGCCGGCATCGGTGGCGGTGGCGTCGGCGTCATCAATGGAATGGCGACCTGATCGGCGCTTTCGGACAGCGGCGGCTCGGCCGGGCTGTCAGCTTGGCGCGGCGTCTGCGAACAGGCCGCCACGAGCAGGGCGGCCACGGACAGGGCCAGGGCGGGGAACCGGACAATGCGTTGCTTCATGACGACCTCCAGTGCGGGAACGAACGGACATGCTGATCTGTTCAACGCAGCAAGCGCCCGGATGGGGTCAACGGCCGGGCTGGTGCGGCGCACCCCCCGGCGCAGCTCAGCCCCGGCCGCGGAACAACTCGCGCCAGGCCCGGCGCAGGTAATCGCGCTCGTACAGGCGCGGCTCGACCCAGGACCACCAGGCCCGCGCCGGCAACCGGCGGCTGCGGATGATCCTCCGGCGCATCCGCCACATCGCCGGCAGGCCGACGATGGCATCGCGATACAGGCGCCAGACCGTGCCCGCCCTGCCCTTGCGCAGGTTGCGCACGACGACGCCACCATGGGCCAACAGCAGCCAGGGGAGATGCGCCAGCAGCCACAGCGCCGGTGCATTGCGCGCCAGCGCCCAGATCGAATTGCGGATGCCGTGATAGAGCACGAACTCGTTGTCGGCGCCACCGCTGGACAACGAACCGTGGTGCAGCACCACCGCATCATCGGCGTAGGCGGCGCCATGCCCGAGCCAGCGGGCGCGCATCACCAGATCGGTATCTTCGGCATAGCAGAAGAAGCGTTCTTCGAACCAGTGGCCGTGGCTGGCGTGCAGGTCTTCCAGCAGCTCACGGCGCAGCAGCATGCAGCCGCCGGTCGGCCCGAGCAGTCGCTCGTCCAGATGCTTGCGGTTGGAGGCCAGTCCGGAGCGATACAGGCAGATGCCCAGGCTGTCGACCTGGCGGCCATCCATCGCCATCATCCGCGCCGCCGCCATGCCGGCGTTCGGCATTTGCACCAGCGCGTCTCGCAGACGCTGCAGGAAACCGGGCTGGGGCTGCGTATCGTTGTTGAGCAGCAGCACCTGCCCGATTTCCGGCCGCGCCATGACCTGCGCTAACAGCCGGTTCATGCCGCCGGCAAAGCCCAGGTTCTGGGCACTGGTGAGCAGATGACAGCGGCCGGCCAGCTCCGGCATCTGCGCTGCTTGTTGCAATATCTCGCGCTGTCCGGCGGCCGAGCCGTTGTCGAGCAACCACACCGCAGCATCGTCACCCAGTTCCGGTGCCAGGTGCCGCAGACACTGCGCGGTGACCCCGGCATTGTCATGGGCGACGATCAGCACCGCGATCATCATGGTCACCGGCCCTCAGGGTGGATCGATGTGGAAGCTGCGGTGGGCGTGCATCGACAGATGCGGGTTGTAGTACGGATCGCCGCGCTCGAGGATGGCCCGGTGCCGGCGCTGCATGTAGGCGATCTCGGCATTGAAGCGGCGCTGTTTCTCCGGCGTGCTTTCCGCGCCCCGGCTCTTGGATTCATGGTGGTAGAGCTTGGCGTACGGCGTGTACACCACCCGCAGTCCCTGCTCGCGCGCGCGCAGGCAGTAGTCGACATCGTTGAAGGCGATGGTCAGGTCGGTGTCGTTCAGGCCGCCCAGTTGCTGGAAGACTTCGGCCCGGGTCATGGCGCAGGCGAAGGTCACGGCGCTGGTGTTCTGCAGCAGGCGCGAGCGGCCGAAATAACCGGGATGGTTGCGATGCTGGAACAGGTGCGCGTGGCCGGCGACGCCGCCCAGGCCAATGATTACGCCGGCATGCTGGACCGTGTCGTCCGGATACAGCAGGCGCGCGCCGACGACGCCGATCTCCGGCCGCTGGCTGTGCTCGAGCATGGCCACCAGCCAGTCCTGGCGGATCGCCTCGACATCATTGTTCAGGAACAGCAGGTGCTCGCCGCTGGCCTGGCGCGCGGCCCAGTTGTTGATCGCCGAATAGTTGAACGGTACGTCGTGGCGCAGCACCCGGATGCGGGCATCCTGGCCGGCCAACCGTTCCAGCAATTGCGCGGTTTCCGGCAGCACGCTGCCATTGTCGACCAGCAGCAGTTCCAGCCGCTGATAGCCACTTTTGGCCAGCACCGAAGCAACGCAGCTTTGCAGCAGCGCCGGCTCGTCACGGAACGGAATAATGATGCTGACCTTGGGCGTGCCGGCGATCGGGTAGCGCACGCGATAGGTGTTGGGATAGTCGGCCAGCTCCACCCCGGCGGCGATCTGCCGGCGCTCCAGGGATTGCTCGATGGCGCGCCGGCCGGCCTCCCAGCTCTTGGGCTTGGCGCCGCTGGCCTGCGCGGTGGAGCCGGCATGCTTGCGCCAGTGGTAGAGGATTTTCGGAATATGCTCGATGCGCTTGCACTGCTCGGCGCAGCGCAGGAACAGGTCGTAATCCTGGGCACCGTCAAAACCCGGGCGGAAGCCGCCGGCCGCCTCGACCACGCTGCGCCGGATGACTGAGAAATGGCACAGGTAATTGCACGAATGGAAGTACTCGGGCGAGAAGTCGGGCTTGAAGTGCGCCTCGACATGGCGACCGTCATCGTCGATCTTGTCCTCGTCGCTGTAACTGAAATCGGCGCCGGTGCGGTCCAGCACCGCCACCGATTCCAGCAAGGCGTCGGGGAACAGCAGGTCGTCATGATCGAGCAGGGCGATGAACTCGCCCTCCGCCGCCGCCAGGGCCGCGCTGCTGGCCGCCGCAATGCCACCATTGCGCTCCAGGTGGATCACCTTGATCCGCGGATCATCCAGGCTGTCCAGATAATCCAGGGTTTCCTGCCGGTCCGAGCAGTCATTGGCCAGGCACAGCTGCCAATGCGGATAGGTCTGGGCCCGCACCGAATCCACGGCCGCCGCCAGCCACTGCGGATCGGTGTTGTAGACCGGCACCAGGATCGACACCTGTGGTCGCGACGACAAGGCCGCCAGCATTGATTCCACCTCGGCCTGCGGGCGCGGACGCAGCCAGCTGCCCTCGGCCTGTGTCGGAGCGTTCTTGCTCGCCTGGTACAGGTGGTAGGACACCGTGCGCCGGGTCAGCCACGGCAGGTGCTCATGCAACCACTCGATCAGGGCGCGCTTGCGCGTGGCGCTCATGCCCGGCAGGCGATAGAACTGCCGGTACAGCCATTGCTCGCTGCCGCCACCGAACAGCGCGGACGGGGCGGCCAGCAGGCGCAAGGGCGCCGTCAGTCGCCAGGACAGCGATTTGCGCATCGCCGCCAGCGCCGCTTCAAGACCCTCGGCATGGGCTTGCGCCTGGCCGGCGGCCTGGGCCTGACCCCGCACTCGCGCCAGTTCGGCCCGGAGCAAGGTTGTGTCCACGGTTGCCGCCTGCAATTCCCGGCCCGAGCGCAGGTTGTCATCAGCCAGGCGCTGGTGCTCGCGGGCCAGTTGCTGCAGTTGCACGGCATGCGCCTGGGCGGCTTCGGCCAGGCCCAGCCGCAGGCCCTCGACCGTACCGGTCAGGTCCTGGATCCGTTCGTCGCGGGCATGCTCGATCGATGCCACAGCCTGGCGCCCGCGGTCATCGAAGGCGGCCTGGAACTGGGCCAGTTCGGCATCGGGTGCGGTCCAGTCGATGTCTTCGACAAGGACCGGGCCCGCTGCACGGCTGCATTCCTGCAGCCGGTCCAGCAACGCCTGCTGCGGGCGGTTCATGCGCGCGCTGCGGCTGGCGTCTTCGTGGTGACGGTGCAACTGCTGCCGGATCACTGCCTGGATGGCGTCCGCCGACGGCAACTGCAGGCCCGAAACGCCCATGTCGGACAGGCCTGTGACCAGACGCCGGGCCTGGGCCACCGGGTCGGCGAGCAGGCTGCGGTAATCGACGAACAACACCTGCCGGCCGGCCATCGAACGCAGCGCCCGGATCAGGTAGGCCTCCCACAGGGCGAGCACATACGGTGCCGGATAGACGCCGCGATGACTGCGCAGCAGCGAGTCGGCGATCTCCACCGGATGACGCACGGCAACCACCAGGGCGGCCTCGGGCACCTGCCGCAGCCAGGCCGGTAGCAGCAGGCACAGGCGCGGATCCTTGACCAGCCATGGGCCGCCGGTATCCAGCTTTGCGATGGCCTGGCTCAGGTCCTGGGCCAGGCGGGAACCAGCCTGGCCGCCGGCAGGATCAGCCGGCAGGTTGGCAATTGTGCGCCAGTCGCCACCCATGGCTTCCAGATAGCGGTCATGGGCCAGCAACACATCCAGCCGCTCCCAGTAACCGGCAGGATTGTCTTCCGGGTGTGCCGGCAACAACTCGTCATCGGCGCCGATCCGGGCACCCAGCGCCGCCATCAGGCGCGCCATCGCCGATGTTCCGGAACGGTGCATGCCCAGCAGCAGTACCGGATCACCGCGCAGGGCCAGGGCGTGGTCACTCATCGTTTCAATCATCCGTCGCTATCTTTGGCCAGCACCACGAAATATTCCCAGCCGGTCTGGTCGCCGGTAAAGGCCAGCAGCCGCTGGCAGCGCACACCGAGCAGGGACAGCGTACGCTCCAGGAATTGCTCGAACAGCACGCTGGTCCAGACCCGCACATGCTCGCGCCGAGCCTGCAGGCGGCCCAGATGGTGTTGCAGATCGGCATCGGTGCTGGCCACCAGCTCGGGGTGGACATGGCGCAGGATATCCATGTAATCCTCAGCCACGATCGGATGCTGCGCTGCCCGCTCATGGCGTTCGAGCAGGGTGGCAAAGTCCATCGGCGCACGCAGCGGCTGCTGCGAATACTGCTTGTCACTGGCGGAAATCACCAGGCGCCCACCGGGACGCAGTACCCGGCACAGCTCGGCGACGGTGCCGATCGGATCGGCCACCACCTCCAGCAGGTGATTGGCGATGACGAAATCCTGCGACCGGTCGGCCAGGAACGCCAGGCCATCCAGATCGATATCGGCCAGCCAGTCCGGCTCGGGAATGCCGGCCAGCAATGGCTGGGGGATCTCCGGAAAGTTCTTCTGCCAGGCCGACGCGGACATGACATCGCAATAACGTATGCATCCAGGCGCCGGCACCTGGGCCGGGCACAGTCCTGGCCCGATCTCGATACCGGTGCCCGACAGCAGCGCATAGCCGATGCGGCGATGGCTCAGTGAAATGGCACTCACGCCTGGTACTGCCGGTGCCGAGCGAGGGTCAGGACCTGATCCGACGAGCATCTGTCCCACATGTGAGTCTTCACAGCCACGTTCCTCCGGCACTGGCCGCCCACGGCGAACCATCAGTGCGTCCTTGCCAGCACCGCTGGCCCGCCCGCTGCAGGCGCCGACCCGGCACAGGCGCAGCTGCCTGACCGGTGTACCGCCATATTAAACGCCAGTTGCAAATGATCAACATGCGACCAGACCAACGATGGCAAAAATGGCCTTGGCACGCGCTGGCCGCTGGCGGCCGCGTTGGCCGCTTGCCAGCACACCAACAGGCTCACGAAGGGCTCCGCGATGATTCGTGATAGCGCGCCAGGGTGGCTTCCACTGCGCCTTCGGCGGCGATGTGGCCGCCATGCACCAGCACCGCGCGATCGCAGTACTGGCGGATGGTGTCGTCCTGGTGCGAGACCAGCACGCAGGTCATGCCCGAGCGCAT
This sequence comes from uncultured Rhodanobacteraceae bacterium, assembly GCA_964624575.1. Classification (GTDB taxonomy): domain Bacteria; phylum Pseudomonadota; class Gammaproteobacteria; order Xanthomonadales; family UBA2363; genus Pseudofulvimonas. The sequence goes on from CAZUZT010000091.1 coordinate 7,482, forward strand.
CTTGCGCTGCAGGTCGGCGGTGGATTTTTCCAGGAAATCGGCATCACCCACGCCCAGCACTTCGTCGATGAGCAGGACATCGGGTTGGGATTGCATGGCAACGGCAAACCCCAGGCGCAGCACCATGCCGGCCGAATAGCTGTTCAGCGGCATGTTGAAAAAATCACCCAGCTCGGCGTATTCCCGGATTGCCGGCAGCGCCCTGGTCATCGCGCGCCGCGACATGCCATGCAACATGCCACTGAGGATGGCGTTGTCGCGCCCGGTCAGGTGCGGCACGAAGCCCACGCCCAGCGACAGCAGTTGCACGCGCACCTTGCGTGCCAGCCGGATGCGGCCTTCGTCGGGCCGCAATATCCCGGCCAGGACCCGCAACAGCGTGCTCTTGCCGGCACCGTTGTGGCCGATCAGGCCCAGGATCTCGCCTTCACGCAGGCCCAGGTCGACGTGGCGCAAGGCCCAGTAGCCGGTGCCGCCAATGCGGCGCACACCCTGGTAGACGATGCCGACGTCATCCAGCCGGATCAACTCGGACATGTCAGATGACCAGCTTGGGGTAACGCGGTGCCAGCCGATGCAGCATCAGCAAAGCCAGCAGCATGACCAGAACCGAACCCGCCGCCGACTGCGTCAGCAGTGACCAATCGGGCAATTGCTGGTGCATCAATATGCTGCGACCGGACTCGATCAGGCCGACCATGGGATTGAGCGCCAGCCAGGAACTGACCGGCTCTTCGATGGCATCCAGCGAGAACACCACCCCGGAGACAAACATCAGTGCCATCAGCGCGTTTTCGATCACGAACCGGACATCGGGCACGAACGGCACGATCGCCGCCGCGATCAAGCAGCACGCGGTGGCCAGCAGCAATTGCACCAGAAACAGCAGCGGCAGCACGACATAACCCCACCACGGCGGATAGCCGCTGCTCCACAGGATCACCAGCAGGACAGCGAAGATGAACAGGAATTTCACCGTATCGCTGACCACGGTCGTGCACGGAAACAGCGCCGCCGGCAGCTTGACCTGCTGCATCAGCGGGATATTCAGCCAGATGGCATGGCTGCCATGGCTGATGCAGGATTTGAACCACTGCCAGAAGGTCAGGCCGATCAGCAGGAACGCCAGGTAATCATCGCCGCCGCGCTTGAGCACCATGCCGAATACGACATAGAACACGGCCATGAACATGGCCGGTTCCAGCAGCCACCAGACAAAGCCCAGGTAGCTGCGCGATGCCTCCGCCTTCAGCTCCGCGTAGGCGCTGAACCAGAGCAGCTCGAAGAAGTGCACGAATTTGGATCAGGCGCAGGCAAACGCCCTGGCCCTGGCCGGTCAGTCGTCGGCCGCGCGGCGCTTGGCCGGCGCCCGGAAGGTCGGTGTGAACTTCTCGCGCGTGCCCGAGGTGGAGACCGATTCCACGTAGTACCAGTAGTCCACGCACGGGTCGATCGTGTCGTCCCGGAAGCTGTACTGATGGGGCTCGTCCGAAGTTCCGGCGCCGGGGATCGGGTCGATGGTGAGGCGATCAAACGGCCCCTCTTCGCTTTCGGCACGGTAGACATCGAAGCCGAAATTCTCCAGCTCACTGGCCGTGGACCAGCGCGGCGTATTGGCGATGCGCTCGGCCGGTTCCAGTTCACCCTGATCGCCGCAGGCACCCACCGGCACTTCCGGAACCTCGGGCACGTCGGCCACGGCTTCGGCGAGCGGTTGGGCAGCAACCATGTGGGCCGCGGCCGGTTCGGCAGCAGCTTCCGTCGCAATCATAATGTCGTAATCATCACTTCTAAAAGC
>CAZUZT010000092.1:0-1280 GCA_964624575.1 uncultured Rhodanobacteraceae bacterium
CCGGCCATCAGCGTGCACAGGATCAGGCCCTCGTAGCCGTGCTGCTGGATGACGTTGAACACCACCGGGATGAAGGCCGCGGTCGGGCCGCCGATCTGGACCCGCGAGCCGCCCAGCAACGAGGTCAGGAAGCCGGCCACGATCGCCGTGTGCAGGCCCTTGTCCGGGGTCGTGCCCGAGGCGATGGCCAGGGCCATGGCCAGCGGCAGCGCAACCACGGCCACGGTCAGTCCGGCGAACAGGTCGCGGCGGAAATCATCCAGGCGATAGCCGTCGCGCAGCACCGACACCAGCTTGGGTGTGAACTGCGACAGATACGAAGGCGGGCGGTTGGTCAACGCGGCGTAGTGCGGGGTATCGGCAGGGCGACAGGACGGCCATCATCGCCGATCCGGTGGCGTGTCGTCACACCGGTGAAGGCCGGCGCGAGCCGGAATGCGGACGCTTGCGCGGCGGCAGCCGGCAGACATGGACGATGGGTCGGTGGTTCAGCGGCGGCTGCCATCGTCATCGCTGCCGGGGCTGTCCGTGCCGGCATCGGCGGCGCTGTCCGGCACCGGGGTGTCGCCGGCGCCGGGCTCCGGGGTCAGCTTGAGGATGCCGTAACGGATGTCGCGGGAAAGGATGTGCCGGGCGTCGTCCAGGGCGCCGGTCAGCAGTTCGCCGAAATGCAGCTTGCCGGCGGCATCGGTGGTCACCACCGCCAGCTCACGCAAGTGCTGGATGAAGCCGCGGAACAGGGTCTTGTCGAAGAACTCCGGGCCCGACAGCTCCTGCAGCAGGCTGGTGCGCTGGGCGGTGAGGTGGCACAGGTTCTCCAGCTCGATGGCGGTCAGGGTGCCCGGCCCGCTGCGCACCAGGGCCGTGATGCAGATGTAGTAGCGCTCGATGGTGTGCAGCAGGGTCTGGCCGAGCAGGCGCAGCTGGTACTGGCCCTGGCTGCCCCCGGCCGGACGGCGCAGACGGCGACCGTCGTCGCCGGTGTCCAGCAGGCCTTCGGCGACCAGGATGTCGGCGGTCTGCTCCAGTTGTTCGGCAAAGCCGTCACTACTCCAGGGCAGGAACAGCTCGTTCTTTACGAATGGATAGACGATGCGGCCGATGCGGGCAACGCTGGCGCGGCTCATCTCGCGGTTGTTCAAAAAACAACAGGCGATCCAGCCGGCGCATACCGCCAGGTGCAGCACGTTGTTGCGGTAATAGCTGAGCAGCACGCCGGTATCGCCCTCGGCGGCCAGGACATCGCCCAGCGGATGCACCTTGCGCTGCAGCCAGCCCAG
>CAZUZT010000092.1:1380-9164 GCA_964624575.1 uncultured Rhodanobacteraceae bacterium
TGCGGCGGCACCAGGCCGTTGTGGTAGAGCAGATACGACAGGATCAGGTAGTCGATATGGCTGCGGTGGCAGGGCACATAGATCACCGAGGCGCCGTGCGTGGCCTGCTTGACCGTATCCAGGTGGTGCGCCCGGACGCCGTCGTAGATGCGGTGCCAGAAGGCGGTCAGCAGGAACGACATTGAACGCACGAACGGGTGCGAGTAGTCGGCGGCGATCTCCCAGGCGAACTTGCGCGCCTGCGCCTGGGCGGCTTCCAGGCTGGTGTTGCTGCGCTGGGCCTGGGCGGCGACGGCGTCGCGCACCGCTGGTGCCGCCAGCACGGTATCGATCAGCATGCGCCGGTGCGACAGGTCCGGGCCGATCATCGCCGTGCGCACGCGCCGGAAGTGGGTGCGCAGCAGGCGTGCCAGCTTGCGCGTGGCCAGGGCCGGGTTGGTGTCTTCGGCGAGCAGTTCGCGCAGCGACACCGGCCGGGCAATGCGCACCCAGGTGTTGCGGCCATTGAAAATCAACGCCAGCGCGCGCTGGAACCAGCCGGTCAGCGCCCAGTTCTCCGAGAACAGCACCCGGAACCAGCCACTGCTTCTATCCGGCGCCCGGCCGACGAAGATCGACACCGGCACCAGTTGGCAATCAAAGTCCGGATCGGCCACCGCCTGCGCCACCAGTTCGGCCATCGGCGCGGTATCGGTGATGGCGCGGTTGCGCCCGCTCCAGGGCCCGGCCCGGCGGCGGGTCAGGACAAAGGCGGGGCGCTTGCGCGGCAGCGCCGGTGCCTGCTGGAACGGCCCCGGCAAGCCGGCCTGCGCGGTCGCCTGCTCCAGTACCAGGCCATAGCTCAGGCCTTCACGTTCCAGGACATAGCACCAGGGGCGCTCCGGATCGAAACCTTCGCCGGGTTCAGGCTGTTCGCTGCGCAGCCGCACCCATGGCGCCTGCAGTGCCAGCAGCAGGCGCACCCACCAGGGCGGTCTTTGCCGCGCTGCCGCCGGCACGGTGGCAGTGTCCGGCGGCGATGGCGGTGGCGAGGGCATCGCTGTGCCGCCGGCCCGGGGTTCCCGGGACTGGCTCAATCTTGATCGGACTCGTCGTCGGTGTCGCTGAGCGCATCGATGGTGCCCTGGTCGTACCAGGCGCCGTCGACCTGAACCATCTTGGCGTCGTAGCTCAACGGGGCATCGAACAGGTTGAAGTGCACGCGCACCGTGGCCTGGTCACCTTCGCGCGAGATGGTTTCGGCGCGGGCACTGTCCAGGGCGCCATCAATATCGATGTCGTAATGGTGCACGGCCTTCTTGAAGCCGGTCATGGCCACCGATGCAAGGTCGATCAGGCCATCAAAATCAAGCGCCTGGACATCATCCAGGGTCTTGATCGGCAGACTGCGCGCGGTGCGGGTGATCTCGGCAATGGCCTTTTCGGCCCGGTCGATCTCGGCAAACTCGCCCTTCTCGACCCAGCGGCCCACGGCATTGATCGCATCAATCGCCTGCGGCTTGTTCTGCTCGGGGATGTCCTGGCTTTCGTTGATGCTGGCGATGACGAAACCCTTGCCCATGGCCACCATGGCCGGCAGCTGGGCCTTCATCGGACCCTGGAACTGTTCCAGTTGCGGGCGGATCTCGGCCAGCATCTGCTGTTCGGCATCCGGCGCCGTCAGCCGTTCCAGGGTGCGGGCAAAATCGGCACGCTCCTCGTCGGTGATCACCTTCTCCTGGCGCTCCTGGTCCCAGTGCTGGCGGGCTTCCTGCAGTTTCTGCGGCGGCACCGAGACCGCGACGGTCTTGCCCAGATCATTGTTGCGCAGGTGCTTGAAGGCAGCCAGGACCGCCGCTTCCGGCGTGCCTGCCGAGGCGCCGGCCGGGCTGCTGCCGGCCTCATCCTGCTTGCCACCACAGGCCGACAGGGACAGTGCCAGGCCCAGCACCAGGGTGCCGAACAGGGCGGGACGACGCGGGCGGAAGATTTGTTGATTCATTGGAAACCTCGGGTGGGGAAAAGTCGCAACGGCTCCGGCTGGCCGCAGGCAGACGGTCAATCGGCCGGTCACGTGCGCGGGCGCACTGTAGAACCGGGCTGGTCGGCATTCAAGTTGGCGAACGCTGGTCTTGCCGGCCGGGCCGGACACATCTAAGGCCGGACCACAGGGTGCCAGCCGGCGCTGACCGGCGCATGGGCCGGAAGTGGGGGCGCGTCACCACGAGTCGGCCGGGTGCAGTGCGGACCTGCCCGATGCCCGGTCATCCGGCGAGCGTCGCCGGAATCGCCGGCCGGACGTCGGCATCGGGCAGGAACAGCTCCAGCAGGTCGTTAAGGAAATGCCGGCCCCGTTTCGTGGGCACGATCCTGGCGTCGACGGGAATGGGATCCTGGCTGCTGGCGCCGGCTGTTGCCGCGGATCCGGCCGAGCTGGAGTCGACCACGACCAAGCCACGTTCCCGGGCCTGGGCCAGCACGCCGGCGATCGCGGCCAGCGGCAGGCCGGTAGCGGCGGTGAACTGCCTGGCGGTAAAGCCTTCATGCAGGCGAAGGGCATTGAGTGCGAAGTCGAACGGCAGGTCGGTGGCGGCCACGACATCGTCGCCGCCGATTGCTTCGGCGCTGCCGGCGGTGGCCAGCCAGCGCCGCGGATGGCGTTGCTTCCAGCGCCGGTGCACCTGGCCGTCCAGGGTCGCCTTGCCGTGGGCGCCGGCACCGATGCCCAGGTAATCGCCATAACGCCAGTAATTGAGATTGTGCCGGCAGGCGCGCCCGGGGCGGGCGTAGGCGGAGGTTTCATAGTGCTGCCAGCCACCCTGCGCCAGGCGCGCCTGGCAGTGCAGCATCATCTCGGCGGCCAGGTCATTGTCCGGCAGCGGCGGCGGGCGCCGGGCGAACTCGGTGTGCGGCTCCAGGGTGAGCTGGTAGTGCGACAGGTGCTCGGGCGCCAGCGCCAGGGCGGTGTCGAGATCTTTCAGCGCGCCGGCCAGATCCTGTTCGGGCAGCGCGTACATCAGGTCCAGATTGAGGTTGTCGATGCCGGCTTCACGCACTTCCCGGGCGGCAAGCAATGCCTGCTCGCCGTCGTGGATGCGGCCCAGCCGCTGCAGCATGGCGTTGTCGAAACTCTGCACGCCCAGGCTGATGCGGTTGACCCCGGCCCGGCGGTAATCATGGAAGCGGCCGCGTTCAATGGTGCCGGGATTGGCCTCCAGGGTGATCTCGACCGTATCGGCAAAGGCCAGGCGGGCGTTGACCCGCTCGATGATCGCGCCGATCGCGGTGGCCGGGAACAGGCTGGGCGTGCCGCCGCCGAAGAACACCGTGTCGACCGGGCGGGCGGCCAGCTGCGGCATGTCGGCCAGGTCCCGGTCCAGGTCGGCCAGCAGGGCCGTGACATAGGCATCGATCGGCAGTTGATCGGGTGCCCGGTGCGAATTGAAGTCGCAATACGGGCACTTGCGCACGCACCAGGGCAGGTGCACGTACAGCGACAGCGGCAACGGATGGGTGGCGGAACAGGTCATCGGCAGGAAGGCATTCTCGGGCCACGGCCAGGGCCGGCGGGCAGAATCAACGACGCGGATGGGCGTGGCCGGACCGGCTGGTCCCAGGCCGGCTTCAAGCCAGCGGCAGGATCTGCGGATCGGCCAGGCGGGTGCACAACGCGGCCACGGCCCGGGCCCGGTGGCTGATGCGGCTTTTCATCGGCGCCGGCATCTGCGCTGCGCTCTGGCCCTGTTCTGGGTCGAAGAACACCGGATCGTAACCGAAGCCGCCGCTGCCCACCGGCGCATCCAGGATATGGCCGGGCCACCAGCCCTCGGCGATCACCGGCAGCGGATCATCGCCGGCGCGCACCAGCACCAGGCAGGCATAAAAACTTGCCCGGCGCCGCTCAGTCCCGTGCTGGCCGGAAAGCGCCGCCAACAACCTGTCGATATTGGCCCGGTCGTTGGCGCCGGGGCCGGCATAGCGGGCACTGTGCAAACCGGGAGCGCCGGCAAGGGCGGCCACCAGCAGGCCGGAATCATCGGCCAGGGCCGGCAGGCCGCTTTCGCGGCTGGCATGCCGGGCCTTGATCAGCGCATTCTCGACGAAGCTGACGCCGGTTTCCTCGACGTCGGTGATGCCCAGCTCACCCTGGGCGACCAGGTCCAGGCCGGTGTCGGCCAGCAGGTGGCGGAATTCGGCCAGCTTGCCGGCATTGCCGGTGGCCACGACTACGCGGACGCCGGGCAGGACGGGCAGGCCGGGCAAGCCGGATGCCATCAGCCCCCGCCATCGGCCAGGGCGGCGCGCTGGGCGGCCAGCAGTTGCGTGGTGCCGTGCTCGGCCAGGGCCAGCAACGCATCCAGCTGGTCACGGCGCAGCGCCTGGCCCTCGGCGGTGCCCTGGACCTCGATGAAGCCGCCGTCGGCATTCATCACCACGTTCATGTCGGTGTCGCAGCGGCTGTCCTCGGCATAGTCCAGGTCCAGCACCGGCTGGTCCTGCCAGATGCCGACGGACACCGCCGCCACCTGCCCGGTCAGCGGATCGCTGCCGAGCAACCGTTGCATTTGCAGGGTGGCCAGGGCATCGGCCAGCGCCACCCAGGCGCCGGTGATGGCGGCGGTGCGGGTGCCGCCGTCGGCCTGCAGGACATCGCAGTCCAGGATGATGGTGCGTTCGCCCAGCGCCTTCAGGTCCATGCAGCTGCGCAACGAGCGGCCGATCAGGCGCTGGATTTCCAGGGTCCGCCCGCCCTGCTTGCCGCGGCTGGCCTCGCGGTCGTTGCGGGTGTGCGTGGCGCGCGGCAGCATGCCGTATTCGGCGGTGACCCAGCCCGAGCCCTTGCCGCGCAGGAAAGGCGGCACGCGCTCCTCGACCGAGGCCGTGCACAGCACGCGGGTATCGCCAAAGCTGATCAGCACCGAGCCTTCGGCATGCACAAGGTAGTTGCGCTGCAGGCGCACCGGGCGCAGCTGATCGACGGCGCGGGCACTGGGACGAACAACGGCCGACATGGCTGATCCTTGGGAAGCGGGGCGGGGGAGTTTACCATTGGCCCGGAAATCTCCGGCCCGCAGCCTGTTTTTCGTAATCCTTGAAGATCGCGCTGCGGCCGCTGGTTTTCCTTGAAGATCCTTCCCGACTGGAATCCCGCCATGATCCGCAGCATGACCGCATTCGCCGACGCCGAGCTGGCCACGACCTGGGGCACGCTGGCCTGGGAACTGCGCTCGGTCAACCACCGTTTCCTGGAAATCACTCCCAGGCTGCCCGACGATGTGCGGGCCATGGAGCCGGCCGTGCGCGAGCGTCTGGCGGCCCGCCTGGCGCGCGGCAAGGTCGATGCCATCCTGCGCATCAAGCGCGACAGCGCCCCGCCTGCGCGACTTCAGCTCAATGAACCCCTGGCCCAGGGGCTGGCCGAGCTGGTTGCGCGGCTGGACGTGCACTTCACCGCACACAGGCCGCAATTGTCGGTCACCGATCTGCTGGCCTGGCCGGGCATGCTGGTGGAACCGGACGTTGACAGCCAGGCCTTGCAGGCGGCCGCCCTGGCGCTGCTGGACACGGCCATCGACAACCTGGCCGCGGCCCGAGCGCGCGAGGGCGAGCGCCTGGCCGTGATGCTGCACGAGCGCATGGCCGGCATCGAACAGCATGTCCTGACGTTGCGCCGCCTGCTGCCGGAAATCCGCACTGCCTTGCGCCAGCGCCTGGACACGCGCCTGGCTGAACTGCGCCAGCCGCTGGACCCGGGCCGGCTGGAGCAGGAGCTGGTCCTGTCGCTGCAGAAGCTGGATATCGACGAGGAGCTGGATCGCCTGGACAGCCACTTGGCCGAAGCCCGGCGTACCCTGGGGCTGTCCGAAGCGGTCGGCCGGCGGCTGGATTTTCTGATGCAGGAATTCAACCGTGAGGCCAATACGCTGGGCAGCAAATCCGTGGACGGGCGCAGTTCCCAGACCGCCGTTGAATTGAAGGTATTGATCGAGCAGATGCGCGAACAGGTGCAGAACATCGAATGAACGGGGGCACGGGGCCACGGCCACTGCTGCCGGTGGCGCGCGCCGGCCGGAGCCTTGCGTGCGCCCTGGCGCTGGTGCTCGGCCTGGTACTGGTTCCGGTAGCGATAGCGGCGGGCCAGGGCCAGGACCAGGCGGTCGAAGCCCGCGCGCAGCCGGCCGCCACGGTCGAGCCGGTCGCATCCGCCCCGGCGCGCCCATCCCCGCCACCCGGCGACGGCCTGTCATCAACGCCGGCGGCCACCGGCCTGCCCGACCTGGCCGAACGACTGGCCGCCTGTGCCAGCTGTCACGGCCGGCAAGGCGAAGGCGTCATCGGTGGCGCCGAGTTCTATCCGCACCTGGCCGGCAAGCCGGCCGGCTATCTGTTGGCGCAGATGCAGGCCTTCCGCGACGGTCGCCGCCATTACCCACGCATGGTCTACCTGATGCAGTACATGGATGATGCCTGGCTGGCGGAGATTGCCTACTGGTACGCCGCGCAGCCGGCGCGGGCGGTGCATCAGCCCTCGGCGCGGGCGCCGTCCCTGACCGCAGCGCGGCGGGAGCGGGCCGAACAACTGGTGTTCCGAGGGGATCCCGGGCAGGAACTGCCGTCCTGCGCCGCCTGCCATGGCGACAACCTGGCCGGACTGGCGCCCGGTGTGCCGGCCCTGACCGGCCTGCCGGCCGATTACCTCATCGCCCAGTTCGGCGGCTGGGTCACCGGCATGCGCCGCAGCAAGGAACCCGATTGCATGGCCGACATCGCCCGCAGGCTGGAACCGGCCGATGTCAGCCTGCTCGCCCACTGGCTGGCGGCACAGCCGGCGCAACCGGACCTGGGGCCGGCGCCCGCTGGATCCTGGCACCTGCCCATAACGTGTGGTCCGCTGGCGGCCGGGCCGGCGGTGCCGGATGCGGCCGCTGAGACTGCCGAGAACGCCGGTCGTCCGATGCAGGGCCGGCCATGACCGCGGTACCCGGCCAGTCCCGCAGGCGGCGTGGTTGGTTGCTGTCCGGCGCCGTTGTCCTGGTCGCTGGGCTGACGTTGGCGCTATGGCTGTTCCAGGCCCAGGGCGGCCTGGCGCCGCTGCGCGTACCGGTCGGCGAGCCGTGGCCGGGCAGTGATGATCCCGCGCAGATCGACCACGGCGCCTACCTGGCCCGGATCGGCAACTGCCTGACCTGCCACACCACCCGCGGTGGCGTTGCCTACGCCGGCGGCCGCGCGTTCCGCTCCGGCTATGGCGTGCTGTATGCCGGCAATCTGACACCGGATCCGGACACCGGGCTGGGCGACTGGAGCCTGGCCGAGTTCCGCCACACCCTGCGCCATGGCGTCAGCCGGACCGGGTTGCTCTATCCGGCTTTTCCTTTCGCCCATTTCAGTCATCTGACCGACGGCGATGTCCAGGCCCTGTTTGCGTTCCTGCAACAGTTGCCGCCGGTGCACCAGGCCGCGCCGGCCAATGTCATGTCGGCGCCGTCGTCGTGGCGCAATCTCTCGATGCTCGGCTGGCGCATGCTGTTCCACCGTCCGGTATCGCAAGCACAACCACCGCCGGGTGACGAGCCCCGGACGCAAGCCTGGCTGCGTGGGCGCTACCTGGTTGATGGCCTGGGCCATTGCGCCATGTGCCACAGCGGCCGCGGACCGCTGCAGTCCCTGCCGTCATCGCGCTACATGGCCGGCGAACACATCACCGGCCAGGGCTGGTATGCCCCGGCGCTGGACCGCGAAGCGCTGGCCCACTGGCAGGAGTCGGAGTTGGCCGACTTCCTGCGCCACGGCGTATCCCGGCA
>CAZUZT010000093.1:0-5015 GCA_964624575.1 uncultured Rhodanobacteraceae bacterium
CCTGCGCTGTCGCCGGAGCGGTGACAGCGCAGGTAACGCCTACCACCACCGGCCGGCAGTGCCGGCCGGTTGTTGCGAACATTGCGTGGCGCCCCGGCCGCCGTGGCCGGGGCGGTCGCACGACCGTGGCACGGTTCAGCGGTAGCCGATGCCACCGGCCACGGGCGCTGCCGGCGGCGCCGCCATCGCAGCCGGGCTGTCGGGCTCATCCGACTGCCTGGCGCCAAGGCGCCACTCGCGCCAGCGCTCACGCAGCTGGTACAGGCTCAGGTACAGCGTCGGTATCAGGAACAGGGTGATGACCGTGGCGAACATGATGCCGAAGGCCAGCGAGGTCGCCATCGGGATGATCAGCTTGGCCTGAAGGCTGCGCTCGGCCAGTATCGGCAGCAGGCCGAAGAACGTGGTCAGCGAGGTCAGCCAGATGGCGCGGAAGCGCTGTGTACCCGATTCCACCACCGCCTGCCGGACACTCATGCCCTGGCTGCGGGCCCGGCCGATGAAGTGCAGCATCAGCAGCGAATCGTTGGTCAGCACGCCGGCCAGGGCAACGACGCCGAACAGGCTCATCATGGAAAAGCTCAGGCCCATGATCCAGTGGCCGATGACCGCGCCGACGACCCCGAACGGGATTACCGACATGATGATCAGCGGCTTGGCGTAGGATTTCAGCGGCACCGCCAGCAGGGCATAGATCAGGAACAGGCCGATCAGCAGTGCGCGGCCCATCTGCGCCTGGGCGCTGGCACTTTCGGCCATCGCACCACCACCGACCTCGGACACCTCCGGGTAGCGGCTGAACAGCTCGGGCAGGAAGTTGCGGCGCAGGTCCGGAACGATCTCCTCGGCACTGGTGCGGGCGGTGTCGATATCGGCCAGGATCCGGGCCGAGCGTTTGCGGTCGATGCGGTTGATGCGCGTGTAGCTGCTGGCGACCTCGGCTTCGGCGACGGTATGGAACGGCACCTGGCCGCCATCGGGCGTGCGGATGCGCATGCCTTCCAGGTTCGCCAGCGAGCGCCGCTCGGCCAGCGGATAGCGCACCATGACCCGGACCTCGTCCTTGCCGCGCTGGATGCGCTGGGCTTCCTCACCGTAGAAGGCCTGGCGCACCTGCCGGCCCAGGTCGGTCTGGGTCAGACCCAGCGCCTGGGCCTCGGGCTTGATGTGCAGGCGCACTTCCTGGCTGCCGGCATCCAGGGTGGATTCGATGCCGTAGACGCCCTCGTACTCGCGCAGCTTGACCAGCAGTTCCTCCGAAGCGGCCTCCAGTTGGCTGAAGTTCTCGCTGGTCAGGCGCAGGTCGATCGGCCGGCCACCGGGGCTGGTGCTGGCGAAGATGCGCATCTCCTTGGCGCCGGCAATCTCGCCGACATGGCCGCGCCAGCGTTCGGTGATCTGGAACGCATCCCACTCCCGGCTCTCGCCCTTGCTCAGCTCCACCACCATGTTGCCGGCGGTGTCGCCGCTGGTGAACACCAGCACGTTGCGCAGCAGGCTGCCCTGGGGATCGACATCGCGCCGGTAGTCGGCCTCGACCTGGGCGATCGCGGCCTGCATCCGCTCCAGGGCGCGATCGCGCGACTGCGCCGAGGAACCATCGGCCAGGCGCATATTGGCCTGGATGAAATCGCTGGGCACGTCATCGAAGAACACGAATCGCACCAGGCCGCCGCCGAGCACGCCGGCGACCAGGATGATGCTGGACAGGAACAGGGCCAGCGTGGTGCCGCGATTGCGCAGCGCCCAGCCGACCATCGGCCGGTAACGCTGCTGGATGAAATCTTCCAGCGCCCGGCTGAAGCGCTGCTGCAACCGCCCGAGCGGTCCCGGATTGGCAGGCAGCGGGCCCATCCGCGCCAGGTGTGCCGGCAGGATCAGCTTGGATTCGACCAGCGAAAACGCCAGGCACAGCACCATCACCCAGCAGATCGAGATCAGGAACACGGCAAAGCCGCCTTCAATGAACAGCATGGGGATGAATACCGCCATCGTCGTCAGCACGCCGAAGGTTGCCGGCAGGGCGACCTTGCGCGCACCGCGGATCACGTTCTCGACCTGGTAACCGTGTTTGTGCGTTTGCGTGTGGACGCTCTCGCCGATGATGATCGCGTCATCGACGATGATGCCCAGCGCCAGCAGGAAGCCGAACAGGCTGATCAGGTTGATGTTGGCCGCAAATGGACCCAGCGGCATCAGCCAGACCGCACCCAGGAAGGCGACCGGGATGCCGATCGCGACCCAGAACGCCAGTTTCAGGCGCAGGAACAGGGCCAGGCAGGCGAACACCAGCAGGGTGCCGGCCAGCATGTTGCGGACCATCATGTTCAGACGGTCCTTCAGATAAAACGAAGTATCGCCCCAGACCGCCAGCTTCGCGCCTTCGGGCAGGCCCGCCTGGCGCGCCTGGACATAGGCATTGACGGCATCGGAGATGGCGATGTCGTTGCCGCCCTCGGTCGCCACCACGTTCATGCTCAGCGATGGCTGGCCGTCAAACAGCGCGTAATCCTCGCTCTCGGCGAAGTCGTCGCGGATCGTGGCGACATCCGACAGGCGCAGGCGGGTGCCGTCCGGATCGGTGCGCAGCACGATGTCGGCGAACTCCTCGCCGGTATAGACCTGGCCCTTGGTGCGCAGCAGGATGTCGCCGGAATCGGTGCGGATGGCGCCGCCGGGCAGGTCGATCGACGAGCGCCGAACGGCCTGGGCGACCTCGTCGAAAGTCAGCCCGAACTTGCGCATGTCGGCCTCGGTGACCTCGATGGCGATCTCGTAGGGACGATCGCCGACCAGATTCACCGTGCGTACGCCCGGCAGCACCTGCAGGTCGTCGCGCACCTGCCGCGCCAGCGCCTTGCGCGCGCGGTCGTCCAGGTCGCCATAGACGGTGACCCAGACCACCTGCTGCTCGAACAGCAGCTCGGAAATGATCGGCTTCTCGGTCTCGGCCGGGAAGGTGGGGATGGCATCGACCCGCAGCTTGACCTCGTCCAGCACCTTGCTGCTGTCGTAGCCGGTGACCACCTCGACCAGCACGGTGCCGGCGCCTTCGCGCGCCGTGCTGCGGATCTCCTTGATGCCCTGGATGTCGGAGATCGCTTCCTCGATCTTGATGATCACCCCTTCCTCGACCTCGGCCGGCGCCGCGCCGCGGTAGGGAACCAGCACCTGCACCAGGTTGGATTCGAACTCCGGGAAGGTGCGCTTCTGGACGTTGGCGAAGGAGATCAGGCCGGCGATGACGATCGCCGCCATCAACAGGTTGGCGGCCACGGTATTACGTGCGAACCAGCCGATGATGCCTTCGTAGTCGTCGTTGTACGGGCGGCGGTTCATGCCGGCGCTCCGTCCTGCGCCGGGCCGGCAGCGGCGTCATTGTCGTCGTCGGCGACGGCTTCCCGATCGACACCGGCGCCGGTGTCCGGATCGGTTCCCGGCGTCGGCGGCATCGCGTCATCGCCGGGATCGCCGGTGGTCTGCGCGCTCGCGTCGGCTGCGCCGATGTCGTCTTCGATGCGCACGACCATGCCATCCACCGGCGCATCCAGGCTGGATACCACCACGCGTTCGCCGGCATGCACGCCGGTATCGATATAGGCGTGATCGGTGTCCGCGCGCACGATGGTGATCGGGCGCAGCCGCAGCCGGTCCTGCTCATCCACCACCATCACCTGGTTGCCGGCACGGATCGCCAGACGCGGCACGGTCACCGCGGCGGCGCCGATGCTGGCCGGCAGGTCGGCGTGGACGAAGGTGCCAAAGCTCAGCGGCCCGCCATCGTGGCCGGCGACCAGATTGTAGGGATCGTCGATCCTGGCCACCGCGTACAGCACCCGGGAACGTTCATCGATGACGCTTTCCGAGCGCACGATGCGCGCCGGCCAGGAACGCGCCTGGCCGGCGGCCCGGGCACCCAGGGTGATCGCCAGGCCGGCCTCGTCGCCGTACGCCGGCAACTGCACGAAGCTGGCGTCATGCTCGGTCAGCGGCAGCCGGATCTCGCCGGCATCGGTGGCCCAGGCCAGCGCCAGGGCGCTGCCGGTGCTGACGTACTGGCCGACATCCACGCGCTTTTCGCGCAGCAGCCCGTCGTAGGGAGCGCGGATCACGGTCCGGTCCATGTCGACCCGTGCCCGCTGCAGGTCGGCCTGGGCCGAGCGCAGGTTGGCCTGTGCTTCGGCGACATAGGGCTTGCGCAGTACCAGGTCGCTGGGCGTGCCGGGCCGGCGCAGGTTTTCCCAGTCGCGCAGGGCCTGTTCGGCGCGCGCCTGCTCCTGGGCCAGCAGCGCCTGCCGGTTGGCGACCGCGGCCTCGGCCCGGCGCAACGCGGCATCGTAGTCGCGGCTGTCGATGCGCAACAGCACCTCGCCGGCGCGGAAGAAACCACCGGCATTGAACGCCTCGCCGACCTGGGTGATGACGCCCGAGACCTCGGCCACCAGCACCGTTTCCGTACGCGGCTGGACCGTGCCCTGGGTGCGGATCAAAAATTGCGCAGCTACCAGCCGCGCCGGTTCCACCTGGACCAGGGGCGAGGTGAC
Source organism: uncultured Rhodanobacteraceae bacterium (assembly GCA_964624575.1). Lineage (GTDB taxonomy): Bacteria > Pseudomonadota > Gammaproteobacteria > Xanthomonadales > UBA2363 > Pseudofulvimonas. The sequence goes on from CAZUZT010000093.1 coordinate 4,545, forward strand.
CGCCGCATCCTGGCGCGGCGGCTCGGGGCGGGAGATGATCAGCACCCAGGTCAGGACGACGGCGACCACCAGGATCACCAGGGGCAGGAAGCGCTTGAGCAGGCGCATCGGCAGTTTCTCGCAGCGTTGGACTATGGCCTGTCATTGTCGCGATCAGCGGGGCTGGCGACAGGGCCGGAAGTCAGGGTCGAAGGTGGCGGGCTTGAGCTTGCGCGCGGGCCGGCGTGGGCGCCGGGCCCCGTGTCAGCCCGCATCCGTTGATGAGGCCGGCCGCCGGGTGCGCATGCTGGCACAGGCGGCGGCGCCCGGATACGCTGCCGGCTCCGGGCGTTGGCCCGCCGTCAGGTCCACCGATGTCCGAGCAAGGCAGCACACCCGCCGCGGCCCCGGCGATCGCTGATCCGGCTGCCGGCCAGGCGCCGCTGGCCCAGAGTTCGATGACCCGGAAATCACTGGCCCGGAAGTCATTGG
>CAZUZT010000093.1:5115-7093 GCA_964624575.1 uncultured Rhodanobacteraceae bacterium
TGGCCCGGAAGTCATTGGATCAGGCGCAGGCGCAGGCGCGCGTCGACCGGATCCTGGCCTTCCGCCAGGAGCTGGCCCAGTTGCGCGACGAGGGACTGGAACTGGCAGATGCCGCCGTCGCCGCCATCAACGGCCATCACCAGGCCCTGCTGGAAAACCTGCGCCGGCAGCACGATGTCGACACCAGCGCCGCGGCCCGGCAGCTTTCCTGGGGCATGCGCATCGCCTCGCTGTGTGGCGGACTGGCGCTGTCGGCGGCGCTGTATTTCTTCGTGCTGCAGATCTGGGACGGGCTGGCAACGCTGCTCAAGGTGGCGATTTTGGTGGCCGCGCCGGTGCTGGCGGTACTGGCCGCGGCCTTTGCCGCCCGTCGCGAGCGCAGTCTGTATTTCACCTCCCTGCTGGCACTGGTGGCGGTGGCCGCCTTCGTGCTGGGTCTGTGGCTGCTTGCGGAAATCTTCAATCGCCAGCCATCGCCGCAGGCCTTCCTGGTCTGGGCGGCCTTTGCCGGTCTGCTCGCCTACGCCTGGGGCCTGCGCCTGGTGCTGGCGGTGGCGCTGGGATTCCTGGCCCTGTGGCTGGCTGCCCTGGCCGGCCCTGCCGTCGGCCAGGACTGGCGGGTGTTCACCGAATGGCCCGAATCGTTCCTGCTGGCTGGCCTGGTGCTGGCCCTGGTCGGCGCCTGGCATCCGCCGCGTCCGGCCGGATTTCCAGCCCTCTGGTGCGGTCTCGGCCTGGCGTTGACGCTGGCCACGGCCCTGGTGCTCTCGGTTTGGGGGCAGGGCAGCGTGTTGCCGCTGCCGTCGGCCCGGATCGAGTTGGCCTACCAGTTGGCCGGCCTGCTGCTGTCGGCGGCCACCATCTGGCTGGGCATTCGCAACCACTGGCCGGCGCTGACCAACGTGGGTGTCGGCGCTTTGCTGGTGAATCTGTACCTGCGCTTCTTCCAGTGGTGGTGGGACTGGCTGCCGCGGCCGTTGTTCTTCCTGTTGCTGGGCCTGGTGTCGGTGGCCGTGTTGCTGTTGCTGATGCGCCTGCGCCGCAAACGGTCGGGGCTGGCCGGATGAGGCGGCTGCTGGCCGCGGCGCTGTTGCTGGCCCTGGCCGCGCCCGCCTGGCTGTTGGCCGGCGCCGCCTGGAACCGGTTCGGGGAGCCGCTGGCCGAGCTGGCGCTGGACAGCCGGGAGCTGGCGCCCGGCCATGGCGGTGCCGATACCCCGGCGCGCGTGCTGCGTCTGCGCTGGCAAGGCGATGCCGACGAATTGCTCGATGCCGGGCGCCTGCAGTCGCTGGGCTTTGACCTGACCCCGCCGCGGCACGGCCGCCGGGTGCAGCAACGCTCGGCGTTTGCCCTGCTGGAACTGGATCCAGGGCGCTGGCAAAGCGAGCTGGACCAGGCGCGGGCCGGGCTGGCCTCGACCGCTGACCCGCCGGCTTCGGTGTCCGCTGCGGCAGAAGGCAAGCGCCGGCAGCCGCCGGTGTCCGATGCCGATCCTGGGGCCACGGACGGATCCGGTGCTGACATTGATCCGGAGCGGTCTGTGCCCGACGCCCGCGCCCATCGGCAGGTACAACAAGCCAGGCAGGCCTCGCGCTTGTACATGCGTGAAGTCGCTGGCGATGCCGGCAGTTTGCGGGCGCTGTGTCCGGATCCGGATCGTTGCCTGGTGATTCCGGTCCAGGTAAGCCTGTCACTGTCCCGGTCGATGAAATCCGGAGCGCCGACCTCCGGCACGGACCCGGTGCGCGGCCACTTCATCGCTGGCTCCCGGCCCAGCCTGCATGTACCGGCGCGTTGGCAAGCGACGCTGGCCGAAGCACTACGGGCACGGTCATCTTCGGGGCCCGCCGGGCCTTCACCGTTTACGGACCGGGGTTCACCGGCCGGCGACGATGGCGCTGCCGCCCCACATGGCCGCTGGCAGGCACAGGTCCGGCAGGGCCGGCGCCTGGAACTGTGGCTGGCACGGGTGACGGTG
>CAZUZT010000093.1:7193-8842 GCA_964624575.1 uncultured Rhodanobacteraceae bacterium
CGCGCCTGCGCCGCCTTGGTGCGGTGATCGGGGGGCGCCGACCAGGGATCGTCCGGCCAGGGATGGCGCGGATAGCGGCCTTTCATTTCCTTTTTCACTTCCGGATAGGTGCGCTGCCAGAAGCCGGCCAGGTCGGCGGTGACCTGGATCGGCCGTTGCGCCGGTGACAGCAGGTGCAACAACACTGGCACCTGGCCACCGGCCACCGTGGGCGTGTCGGCGCAGCCGAACATTTCCTGCAGCTTGACCGGCAGCACCGGCGCCTGGCCCGGCTCGTAATGCAGGCGCAGGCGGCGGCCGCTGGGCACCGCCATCGTCGCCGGGGCCAGTTGTTCCAGCGCCTGCTGCTGGCCATGGTCGAGCCGGGCCTGCAAGGCCTGTGCGAGCTCGCCGGCGGTCAATGCCGACAGCCGCGGCTTGCCGGCCAGGAACGGTGCCAACCACTGCTCCAGCCCGTCCAGCAGCGCATCGTCGGAAAAATCGGGCAGGACCAGCTCCGGCCGCCATTGCGCCAGGCAGCGTACCCGCGCCAGCCACTGGTCCAGTGCCGGCGTCCAGGGCAGGGTGGTGAGCCCGAGCTGGCGCACGCCATCGAGCAGGCCGGCCAGGCGCTGCGCCGGATCGACCTGGGCCAGGCGTTCGCGCTCCAGCACCAGCGCCATGAATCGGCGTTCCCGAAAGACCGCCACCGATTGCGTGTCCGGGTCGAACCGGCCCTGTTCGCTGGCGTGGAAATGCGCGGCGAAACGCTGCTGCAACTGGTCCGGATCAAACGGCGCCGCCAGCCGGATCAGGCTGTCGCGCGCGTCGTAACGCAGGTCGGCGATCACCAGCCAGGGCTCGCCGCGCAGGGCTGAATCCGGCGCCAGGCGGGCACCGCGGCCGTTGGCCAGGGCGTAGCGGTCACCGGACTGGCGCTTTGCAATGCGATCCGGCCAGGCCGAAAGCAGCCGGTTGCCCAGTTGACGGCCGTCGATGTGGCCGGGCAGCGGACCGCCGCCCAGGCGCCGGTGCCAGTTCCCGGCCTGCCGGCCCAGCTGCGCCAGGACGTCGCGTCGGGCATCGGCGCCGACGCGGCCATCGCGCCGGAAGGCATCGAGCAGGCGCCAACGGCTTTCGATGCGGTCGTCACGGGCGGCCTCGCCGTGCAGCGGGTCGCGGCCATCGAGCAGGGCTGCCAGGTCGGCGGCCAGGGCGCGGTTTACCCGGCGCTCGTCATCGGTAGCGCCCGCGTCATCGAGCATCATCGCCGCCAGCCGCGGGTGGCAGCCGAAGCCGAGCATGCGCCGACCCAGGCGGGTGATCGAGCCGTCCGCGTCGAGCGCGGCCAGCGCCTGCAGGGTCTGCCGCGCCTGGGCCAGGTGGCCGGGCGGCGGCGGGTCCAGGAAGGGCAGGTCGGCGGCGCCCCAGGCGGCCAGCTCCAGGCACAGGCCGGCCAGATCCACTTGGGCAATCTCGGGCCGGGTCTGCGGCTCCAGGCGCAGACTTTCCGGCCACAGCCGGTAGCAGCGGCCCGGCCCCAGGCGGCCGGCACGTCCGGCCCGTTGCGCCGCCGAAGCGGCCGAGACCGTGACCGTGGCCAGGCGCGAGAAGCCGGACTGGGCATCCAGGCGCGGCTCGCGCGCCAGGCCGGTATCGATCACCGCGCG
>CAZUZT010000094.1:0-8729 GCA_964624575.1 uncultured Rhodanobacteraceae bacterium
GCCACCATCGGATCGGTGCGCGAGGCGCGCCAGGCCGGCCACCAGGCGGCGGCGAGCACCACGGCGAGCAGCAACAGCGTGGCCAGGGCCAGTACCAGCGGGTCCTGGCCGGTGAGGCCGTACAGCAACGAACCGGCGGCGTTGCCCAGGGCCACGGCCAATATCAAGCCGATGACGATGCCGATCAGTGCCAGGCGGGCGGTCTGGCGCAGGACCAGCGCGCGCAGCCGGGCCGGTGGTGCGCCCAGTGCCAGGCGCAGGCCCATTTCGTGCTGGCGCTGGGCCACGGTGTAGGCGAGCAGCCCGTACAGCCCGATGGCAGCGAGCAGGGTGGCGAGCACGGCAAAGCCGCTGGACAGCATGCCGACCAGGTGGTCGGTGCCGGTGTTGCGCCGCACCTGTTCGCTGAAGCTGCGCAGGTCCATCACCGGCAGGCCGCTGTCCAGATTATTGACCACCCGGGTGATGGCCGGCCCCAGGCTTTGCGATGGCAGGGCCGAGCGCAGGTAGACGGTGGCCTGGCCAATGCCCGGGTTCTGGCGCAGCGGCAGGTAGAGCTGCGGCGGTGCCTCCTCGCGCACGCCGGAATAGGCCGAGTTGCCGACCACGCCGACGATGCGGATATCCAGCTCGGGATTGCCGCCATGCGTGGCGACGTGCTTGCCAACGGCGTCGTTGCCCAAATCGTAGCGTTCGGCGAACGCCTGGTTGACGATCGCCACGCGCGGCGCCTGCGCGTCGTCGCTGTCGCTGAATTGGCGGCCGGCCAGCAGCGGGATGCCCAGGGTCTGGAAGAAGCCGGGGCTGACATCGTTGCGCGAGGTGCTGGTGCGCTCATCGGGCGCGGGCTGGTAACCCTGCACCGAGACGCTGCTGCCCCAGTTGTTGTCCGAAACCAGGCTGACCATGGACAGGCCGACGGCATCGACGCCGGGCAGAGCCTGCAGCCCGGCTTCCAGCCGCTGGAACAGCGCTTGCGAGCGTTCGGGCGGATAGCCATTGAGTTCCGGCCCGATGCCGAAGGCCAGCACCTGCCCGGTCTGCATGCCCAGATCGACCCGGCCGAGATTGTCCAGGCTGCGCACGAACAGGCCGGCGAGCACCAGCAATGCCAGCGAAAACGCCATCTGTGCCACCGCCAGGCCATTGCGCAGGCGCAGGCCGCCGTGGCCGCCGGCCAGACTGGTGCGCGTGCGCAGGGCGTCGGCCGGCGTGGCCCGGCTCAACTGCCAGGCCGGGAACAGGCCGAACAGCAGCACCGTGACCGCGGCGGCGGCAAAGACAAAGCCGGTCATCGCCCAGGACAGGCCGCCGGGCAAAAATCCCGTCAGGCCGGTGCTGTCGAACCAGACCAGGCCGCGCGCGACGAGCCAGCCCAGCGGCAGTGCCAGCACGGCGCCGGCCAGCGCCAGCAAGCCGGCCTCGATGAGCAGTTGCCGGGCCAGGCGGCCGCTGCTGGCGCCGATCGCCGAGCGCACCGACATTTCATGCCGGCGGCCGGCGCCACGGGCCAGTTGCAGGTTGGCGATGTTGACGCAGGCGATCAGCAGCACCAGCCCGGCCACGGCCAGCAAGGTCGCCAGCGGCGCCGCCAACTGCCCCGGCATCTCACTTTGGCCGCGCGCACCGGGCAGCCATTGCAGTTCACGATCAGCGAAACGCTGCAGCGCATCCGGGGTCATGTTTTGCTGTTGCGGGACTTCAATCTGGTTGATCACCGCGCGGTAGCGGGCCTGTAGCGGGGCCAGGGCCGCCGCCGGTGTCACGCCCGGCGCCAGGCGGCCGAAGACGTAGACCCAGTAGGCATCGCGGCGCTGGTGCTCGGGCAGGCTCTCGGGGCGGTCGGGCCAATGCACGCTGATCGGCAGGAACAGCTCGACCTGGGAGTGCACCGTGGTGCCCTCGAAACCTTGCGGGGCGACGCCGACCACGGTCATCGGCAGGCCGTTGATGCGCAGGGTCCGGCCGATGATGTCCGGGTCGGCACCGAAGCGGTCCAGCCACAGGCCGTGGGCCAGCACCACGGATTCGGCGCGGCCGTCGACGGCGTCGTCCTGTGGCGACAGCAGCCGGCCCAGCGCCGGGACCAGGCCCAGGGCATTGAAGTAATTGCCGCTGACCATGCTTGCCTGGTTGTTGCTGGTGCGGCCCTGCCAGTCCAGGTTGATGCTGGCGCCGCGGTGGCCGGCCAGGGTGACGCCGTCGCCCTGCGCCTGCTCCAGATCGCGGAACATCGGATAGCTGAAGATGGCCGCGTCATCGCCGCTGCCGTCGTTGCTCATCCAGCCACTCTTGGCGCCGGGCCCGGACAGGTTGACCAGGCGCTGCGGCTCGGGCACCGGCAACGGCCGCATCAGCACTTCATGGAACAGGCTGAAGATGGCGGCATTGACGCCCAGCCCCAGGGCCAGCGTGGCGACCACGGTGAGGGTGAAGCCGGGCCGCAGCAACAGGCTGCGCAGGCCGTGGCGCAGGTCGCGGGCAAGGGCATCGGCAATGGACATGGCGGCTGCTTCCAATGGCTGGTCGAGGGCGGGCGGCTTATGTTTGCCGCAGGGCGGTGATCGGGTCGACGCGGGCGGCGCGCCGGGCCGGCAGCCAGCAGGCGATCAGGGCGATGCCACCCAGCACCAGGGCGACGGCAAGGAAGGTGGCCGGATCAAAGCGCGAGACGCCATAAAGCTGGCTGCCCAGGAAACCGCCCAGGGCCAGCGCCGCCAGCAGGCCGGCGGCCAGGCCGAGCGCGGCGATGCGCCCGCCTTGCAGCAGCACCATGCGCACGACATCGCCCCGGCCGGCGCCGATCGCCATGCGCACGCCCAGCTCGCCACTGCGTTGCGCCACCGACCAGGCCAGCACGGCGTAGATGCCGATGCCGGCCAGCAGCAGCGCAACGCCGGCGAACAGCGCCAGCAGCAGCATTGGCGCCTGCCGGCCCTGCAGCGATTGCGCGATGCGCTCGTCCAGGGTGCGGATGTCGAACACCGGCTGTTCGGGGTCGACGCCCTGCACCGCCTGGCGGATCGCCGGCGTCAGGGCCGCGGCCGGCAGATCGCTGGCCACCACGAAGTAGCCCGAGCCGCTGATGCCCAGATCGGCATAGGGAAACTGCCGATAGGGAAAGTAATAGGCTTCCTTGTCGATCTCGCTGGCCAGATCGGCCTGCCGCACCGAGCCGACGACACCGATGATGGTGGCCCAGTCAGCCTCGTCCTGGCTGCCGAAGGCGCGCAGGCGGCGGCCGATGGGATCGGCATCGCCGAACTGTTTGCGCGCCAGCAACTCGTCGATGATCACCACCCGGCCGCTGTCGCGGTGGTCGCCGGCATTGAACAGGCGCCCGGCCAGCAGGGGCACATCCAGCACCGTGAACAGGTCATCGCTGGCCAGCCGCCACAGGCCATGCGGCAGAACGCTGTCCACGCCCTGGCTGGTGCCCTGGATCTGGTAGGAGGCGCTGGAAGAAGTCGCCGAGAACGGCAGATGGTTGGCGAAGGCGGCGGCGCTGACACCGGCGATGGCCTGCAGCCCGTCCAGGGCCTGGTCGATGAAGCGCTCGATATCGGCATCGGCCGGATAGCGGCTGTCGGTCAGCGCCAGGCGCAGGCTGACCCGGCCTTCGCGGGCAAAGCCCGGATCCACGTTCTGCACCTGCCCGTAGCTGCGCAGCAGCAGGCCGGCGCCGACCAGCAACATCGCGCACAGGCCGATCTGCACCATCGCCAGCAGGTTGCGCGTGGCCTGCGCGCGCCGGCCGCCGGCGCTGCCGCGGCCGCTTTCCTTGAGCGCGGCGACCACGCCCCGGCCCTGCGCCAGCGCCGGAAACAGGCCAAAGGCGATGCCGGTGAGCCCGGTCAGGACCAGGGCAAAAACCAGCACCGGCAGGTCGATGCCGATGCGCGGCTGCAGCGGGCTGTCGGCCAGGCCCAGCGCGGCGAGCGCCTTGAGCCCGAACCAGGCCACACCCAGGCCGGCGACGGCACCGATGAACGCCAGCAGCAAGGCCTCGATCAGCAACTGCCGGGCGATGCGGCGGCGGCCGGCGCCCAGGGCGTTGCGCACGGCCAGCTCCTTCCGGCGCGAGGCCAGGCGCGCCAGCATCAGGTTGGCGACGTTGGCACAGGCGATCAGCAGCACGAAACCGGCCACCGCCTGCAGCAGCCACAGCACCGGCCGGACATCGCCGACCCATTCCTCACGCAGCGGCTTGGTGGCACCGATGAAACCGCCATCGCGGTACAGCGCCGCCATCATCCCGGCCCGGCCATCGGCGGCCCCGATGCGCTCGGCATTGCGGCGGATGATCGCCGCCATCTGCGCCTGCGCCTGCGCCGGTGTCGCACCGGGTGCGAGGCGGCCGACCGATTCGGAATATTCATTGCCGCGCGCCTGGTCGCCGGAATCTTCGGCCGTGAACGCAAACGGCACCCAGGCCTGGGTTTGCGGAGTCGGGAAGGCGAAGCCGGCCGGCATCACGCCGATCACCTGGTGGCTGTGGCCATTGACGCGCACCTGCCGGCCGATGATGTCCCGGTCGCCGGCGAACTGGCTTTGCCACAGGCCGTGGCTGAGCACCAGCACCCGCTCACGGCCGGGCACCGCATGATCTTCGCTGAACACCTGGCCCAGGGCCGGCGCCACCTGCAGGGTGCTGAACAGCGATGGCGTGGCGCGCACGCCGGTCAGCCGTTGCGGCGCGCCCTCGCTGGCCAGGTTCAGGCTGATGCCGCTGTACAGGCCCAGATCCTCCAGCGCCGCCACCTGCTCGCGCCGTTCCAGGTAATCGGGAATGGAGGTGCCGGACTGCTCCAGGCCCATGCCCGGGTAGGCGTTGTAGACCAGCACCAGCCGCTCGGCACCGGGGAACGGCAGCGGCTTGATCAGCAGCGCATTGACGACGCTGAAGATGGCGATGTTGGCGCCGATGCCCAGCGCCAGGGTGAGCACCGCGGCGACCAGGAAGCCGGGCCGGGCGAGCAGGCCGCGCAGGCTGTAGCGCAGGTCGTGGATCAGGGAATCGAGCATGGGTCGACCTCCGGGGGCATGTAGGGCGCAGCCGTGGCTGGCATGGATTCGTTCTGCGGCGGGCACAACTGCTGGCGGAAGAAGGCCAGCGCCTGCGCGGCGACCTGGCGATGCACCGCAGGCCGGTCGACGCCCGGGGCGTCGGCACACAATGCAGGCAGGTGTTCGACGCCCTGCGCGGTGCAGGGCGCCAGAAAGGTGTAGTGGCCGACGTCGGCCAGGGCCTGGACGGTGGCGCCAGCGATGCGCTGCGCCCGCGCCTGGACCAGGCTCGGCGGCACCAGCGTGTCGGCGGCGCCGGTGACGATCTGCACCGGCACATCGATGCCGCGCAGGCTGTCCTCGGACAAGGCCGGCATCAGCGCCGGTGCGATCACGAACGCGGCGCGGATGCGGGGATCGCGGAACGAGCCTGCCGCCGCCGGCAGCGATTCCCGGGCGCGCGGATCCTCGGCCATGAACTGCTCGAACGCCTGCGCCGAATGCGTCGCCTCCGGCGGTGGCCGGCAGCCGTCATCGTCGGCGTGCGCGCTGCAGTGCGCCTTGAAGGCATCCAGATCGACGCGCGCACCGGCGCTGAGCAGGGCGGTGTATCCGCCCAGCGAGAAGCCGGCCACGCCGATGCGCTGCGGGTCGATGCGCTCGGCAAAACGCGGATCGGCGAGCAGGCGGTCCAGCAGCACGCCCAAGTCACGCGCCCGCTCCCACCACAGTACGAAACCGGCGATCAGCGGCTCGGCTTCGGCGGCGGTATTGCCGTGATGGTTGACGCCGGCAACCAGGAACCCTTGCGCCGCCAGGGCCTCGGCCAGCCAGGACAACTGCGCGGCGGCGCCGCCGGTGCCATGCGAGACCAGGATTAGCGGCAGGCGCCCGTGGCTGCCGGCGAACTGCGCATCCGGTGCGTTGTTGCCGAACGCAAACACCCCGCCCTGCCACGGCTGCACCGCCGACTGGCGTTGCGCCGGATACCAGATGGTGGCGGCCAGCGGACGCGGCTGCTGCGGATCATTCCAATCCGGCCGGCCGTCATCGGCATAGGCGGCGTGGCTGCGGCCGGCCGGGTACTCGCGCTTGTCGGCCACCGCCAGGGTTGCCAGGGCGAACCAGGCGAGCAGGACCGGCAGCCAAAGCAGACCCTGGCGGCCGCGGCGGCTTGCGCGAATCGCCTGCACCCTGGCGGTGGCCGATGGGTTGCTGGTGGCATGCATGATCATCTCAGCCGGTTGCTGTCGGTGGCGCCGTCGGCGCCGGCTCAGGCCATCGCCTGCGGCTGTTCATCCTCGGCGCGGCCGCGTCGGAACAGGCGCGCGTCCTCTTCCTTGCGCAGCCGGTGCATGGTGTCCTCGTCGACCACGCGGCCATCGAACATGAAGATCCTGCGCTGGGCGAAATCGGCGTAGCGCGGGTCATGGGTGACCATGCAGATGGTGGCGCCGCCGCGGTGCAGTTCGTCGAGCAGGCCCATCACCGCCTCGCCGTTCTTGGAATCCAGGTTGCCGGTCGGTTCGTCGGCGAGCAGGATCGAAGGCTGGCCGACCAGGGCGCGGGCGACGGCGACGCGCTGCTGCTGGCCGCCGGACAACTGCGCCGGGTAGTGCTTGAGCCGATGCGCCATGCCGACCCGTTCCAGCGCCGCCTGCACCCGGTCGCGGCGCTCGGCCTTGGCCATGCCGGGCCGATAGGTCAGCGGCAGCTCGACGTTCTCGAACACGGTCAAATCGCCGATCAGGTTGAAGGCCTGGAAGATGAAGCCGATTTCCTTGTTGCGGATGCGCGCGCGCTCGGACGGGCCGATGTCCTCGACCTGGCGGCCGTTGAGCAGGTAGCGGCCGGCGCTGGCGGTATCGAGCAGGCCCAGGATCGACAGCAGGGTGGACTTGCCGCAACCGGACGGGCCGGAGATCGACACGTATTCTCCGTTCTGGATGTCGAAATGCACTTCCGACAGAGCATGGGTCTCGACCTCGTCGGTAAGAAACACCTTGCGGATGCCGTCAAGCTTGATCAGGGGCTGGCTGGGCTGGGTCATGACTGGATTCCTTGGCAGTGCGTGGCCGGCATGTGGCCAGGATGGGGGCCGGATTGGCGGTTACGGTGACGGGCGTGTGCGGCGTGGCGAGCGCAGCTCATTGCAGGCGGATGCGGTCGTACTGGTCCCAGGCCGAGGTGTCGGACAGGATCACCTGCTCGCCTTCGGACAAGCCGTTGACGACCTCGATCAGGTTCACCGAGGCACGGCCCAGGGCGACCGGCACGCGCACCGCGCTGCCGTCGCCGTTGATGCGGAACAGGGTGGTCTGGCTCTCGGGCTGGCCGAAGGCCGGACGGCCGACATGGAGGACATCGGCCAGGCGCTCGATCTGGATGGTGCCGTCAACCGACAGGTCGGGACGGGCGCCGGCCGGCAGCGGGTCAAGCAGGTCGACATCGACCTGGACCGTGCCGCCCTGCACCGCCGGGTCGATGCGGATGACCTCGCCGGCAACGATGCCGTTGCGGGTGTCGACGCGCACCGGCTGGCCGATCAGGATGTCCTTGGCCTGGGTTTCGGCGATGCGCAGTTCGGCCATCAGCACATCCGGCCGCGCGACGCGGGCCAGGTTGCTGCCGGCCATCACCTGCTGGCCTTCCTCGACCGGCACCTGCTGCAGCACGCCTTCGATGCCGGCGGTCAGTTGCAGGGCATCGACCTGGCGCTGGCGCAGGTCGCGGGTGCGGACCAGCTGGGCGATGCGCGCGCGCTCGGCCTCCAGCTGCTTGCCGATGTTCTGGCGCGTATTGGCCAGGCGGTCGCGCTCCATGTCCACCCGCACCTTCAGGCTGTCGGCGCTGAGCTGGCTGCGCTGGTACTGGATGCGCGAAATGATGCCGTCGGCCGAGAGCTGGCCTTCGGCCTCGGCCTGCAGGCGGGCGCCTTCGTATTCGGCCTCGAAGCCGGCCAGGCGCGCGCGCTGATCCAGCACCATGCTTTCCAGCTCGATCTGGCGGGCCAGGTAGTCGGCCTGGGCGGAGACATGGTCGGCTTCGGCGGCGGCGAGCTGGTCGAGCACGACCGGATTGGACAGCTCCAGGATCACCGTATCCGGCTCGACCCGGGCGCCGGGCTTGACCACGATGCGCTCGACGCGGGCATCGGTTTCAGCGGCCAGCCAGCGGATCGACTTGGGCACCAGGCTGCCCGGCCCGCGCACCTCGCGCAGCATCTCGCCACGCTTGACGGTGTCGGTCCAGACGGTGCCGCGGTCGACGCGTGGCGCTGCCGGCTCCAGCCCGGCGATGAAGATGCCGGCCAGGATCACGGCCAGGCCGGCGACGGCGATCAGGATGATCTGGCGGCGGCGCTTTTTTTGTTTCAGATCGGTGCGTTGGATATCCATGCCCGATCATAAGCAGGCCGCGTGCCAACTTGTCCGCCCCTGACAGATCAATGACTTGGCACTCTCGGCACCGATGGCCAGCGGCGAACTGTCCGTTGCCGGACAGCACGCCGGCAGCTACCGGGCACGGCGGTGGCCACCGTTCCCGGCACCATGCCGGCACCACACCGTCGCCATGCCGGGCCCGTGGTGGCCGGCATGGCGGCGCAACTCAGGCTTCGGCCAGCTCGGCCAGCTCCTCGGTCTGCGTGCTTTCGGCCAGGGCAAGTTTTTCTTCCCTGATGTCGGCAAAGTCCTCTTCAAAGAAGAAGCGCCTGGCACCGA
>CAZUZT010000095.1:0-8723 GCA_964624575.1 uncultured Rhodanobacteraceae bacterium
CCGGGGCCATCTTGTTGACCAGGGTGCCGGCCACGATCATCACGTCGGACTGTCGCGGACTGGGGCGGAAGATGACGCCGTAGCGGTCCATGTCGATGCGCGCGGCACCGGCGTGCATCATCTCCACCGCGCAGCAGGCCAGACCGAAGGTGACCGGCCACATGGAACCGGTGCGGGCCCAGTTGACCAGCGCATCCAGCGAGGTGGTGGTGTAACCCTGTTCGGCGACCAGGCCGTCGGGCCGCAGAATGTCGTCGACGATGCCGTTCGGCTCGGGATTGCGCCAGAACGAGGTCGAGACGTCGCCATCGGGCGTGCGGTAATCACTCACTCCCATTCCAGCGCTCCCTTCTTCCATTCGTAGATGAAGCCGATGACCAGAATCGCCAGGAAGATGACCATGGCGATGATCGCCTCGATGCCCAGGGCATCGAACACCACTGCCCAGGGGAACAGGAAGGCGATTTCCAGATCGAAAACGATGAACAGGATCGCGATCAGGTAGTAGCGCACGTCAAAGCGCGCCCGGGCATCTTCGAAGGCCTCGAATCCGCACTCGTAGGCGGAGCCCTTCTCGGCATCGGGCTTGCTTGGCGACAACATCTGGCCAATGACCAGCAGGACCATGCCCAGTCCGGCGGTGACGGCCAGGAATACGGCGATCGGGAAATATTCAGACAGCATGTCAACCTCCGTGCCGGGCTGTGGCACATCAGCATGGTCATCCCTGACCAGTCATGCCCCGCCCGCGTGGCAGGGCAAATCAAGTTCCTTGAATCTTCCGGTGCGGCCGTGCCGGCCTCACCGTGATCCGCGTCTCGCCCGGGCCATGGTCGGCAGCGCGTGCGCGGCCCGGCCGGGAGTGCCACCTGCCGGCGGCGAACGAGGTTTGGATGCTACTGGTGCGGATGGTGGGACTCGAACCCACACAGCTTGCGCCACTACCCCCTCAAGATAGCGTGTCTACCAATTCCACCACATCCGCGTGGCTTACTCGTTGCCGTCATCGGTTTCCGGAAGCGGCTGGTCGATGGTCGTCGTGGCTGCCTCGGGCGCGAGGGGAACATCTTCGCCCTGGCTGGCCTGGACCGCCGGAGGGGGCAGTTGCGGCACATCACCGGACGCTGCCGGTGCCGCCGGAGACGGGACTTCAAGGCCGGACATCACGCCGATGTCGTCACCGCTGGCGCGCTGGCCGACCAGGCCTGAACGCTGGACGTAGGTGGCCATGCCCAGGGTCAGGACGAAGAACGAGATCGCCAGCCACTTGGTGGCCTTGGTCAGGAACGAGGACGCGCCCCGGGCACCAAACACGGTGGCCGAAGCGCCGCCGCCAAAGCCGGAGCCGGCAGCGGCACCGGTGCCGCGCTGGACCAGGATGAAGCCGATCATGAAGATCGCCAGCAGGACGTACAGCACCATCAACAGGGTAAACAACATTGACTTATCGTCTCTATCAGTTGCGCGCGGCGGCGGCGATGGCAGCAAAATCGGCGGCCGCCAGGGAGGCACCGCCGACCAATGCACCGTCGATGTCGGCCTGGGCAAAGAGCCCGGCGGCATTGTCCGGCTTGACGCTGCCGCCGTACAGGATGCGGATCAGGCCGGCAATTCTAACATCGCGCCCGGCGATCTGGCTACGCAGGAAGGCGTGCACCGCCTGGGCCTGCTCCGGGCTGGCCGTCAGCCCGGTGCCGATCGCCCAGACCGGCTCATAGGCCAGTACCGAGCGCTCCAGCGCGGTCACGCCGGCCGCGTCGATGACCGCCGCCAGCTGGCGGCCGACCACCGCTTCGGTCTGCCCGGACTCATGTTCCTGGTGGCTTTCGCCCAGGCACAGGATCGGCACCAGGCCGGCTTCCTGGGCCGCAATGAACTTGGCTGCGACCACGGCATCGGTTTCGCCGTGGTACTGGCGCCGCTCGGAGTGGCCGACCAGCACATGGCTGCAGCCGGCCTCGGCCAGCATCGCCGCCGAGACTTCGCCGGTGTAGGCACCCTTGGCATGGGCGCTGACATCCTGTGCCGCCAGCGCCACGGCACTGCCGGCCAGGGCCTGGGCCACGGGCGCCAGCAAGGTGAACGGCGGCACCAGCACCAGCTCGACCTCGGACCGGGCCGCGGCCGCATCCCGGCTGGCTGCCGCCAGCTCGCCGGCCAGGGCACGGTCACCGTGCATCTTCCAGTTCCCCGCCACCATCAACTTGCGCATGCCTTGACTCCTTGCTCGTACTTTGACCGCATCGATACTTGGGCTACCAGGCCCAGCCGATGCTCAGAAAGGTTTCACCGCGGTTCCGGCCCCGGGTGCTGGCGTTGGACAGGTGGCGGATGCTGGCCAGCCATGGTCCATGGCGGATGCCGGCCGTGGTCACGAACTGGTAGGCACTGCTGAGGATTTCACTTTGCTTGCTGACCAGGGCGACGCCGCCGCCCAGGAACCACCAGTCGCCCTGCCAGCGCAGGCCGGCACCGGCGAACCAGGTCGGTCCGGCGGGGCCGGAGTCCAGCTGCCGGGAACCGATGTAGCCGCCCATCACCTCGATCGGAAAACGGTGATCGGTGAGGTAGCTCACGCCGATGGTCGGGGCGTAGTCATCATCGACCTTGTCGGCGATGCCGACGGTCACCTGCCATTCGTCGGCGACTGCGGCCGGCGCCCACGCCAGGGCAGCCAATACCGCCAAGATCACGATTTTATTCAATCTGGCCATGGTTGCGGTTCTTTTCGGGGAATGCAGATCAACGACGTTTTCGGGACCGCGGGCGCGGCGACCGGACAAGGCCGGCATTGTAGCCGCTCCCCGGCCGGGAGCGATGACCGCACCCTGCCCCTGCTTTCGATGCGGCAGCCGGCGCGCCCGGCGCGCAGGTCCCACGCACGGTGGAAAATATTTCCGCAATTCAAGCCCATGCCCGGGCTAGAATCGGGCGATCCCGGCCTTTGGCCGCACCGGGCCGCCCAAGGATGGGCGGTCGCGGCGAAAAGACCCCGGGATCTGGCTGGCGGCGATCCGTTCCCCAAACGCCGGAACAACCCGCAGCTCCCTGGCCGTTCCCGCGGCCAGAGCCGGACCGGTCGCCACCATTACCCATCGATGCTTGGAAAAAAATGCCACAGGGGGCACACCATGAGCCACAAACCCAAGGCGCTGATCACCGGGGCTTCCTCCGGGATCGGTGCCGCGTTCGCGCGCGACCTCGCCGCGCGCGGCTATGACCTGATCCTGGTCGCACGCCGCGCCGACCGCCTCAAGGACCTGGCCGACCAGCTCAAGGAGCAGCACGGCACCGCCAGCACCATCGCGCCGGTGGATCTGAACCTGCCGAACATGCCGCGCAAGCTGGCCGAGGCACTCATCTCACGCGGACAGCATGTGGAAATGCTGGTCAACAATGCCGGCTACAGCCTGCCCGGCCACCTGCTGGACCAGGAATGGGACACGCATCGCCAGTTCCTGCAGATCATGGTCAACGCGCCGATCGAGCTGTCCTGGCACCTGTTGCCGTCGATGCTGGCGCGTGGGCGCGGCAACATCATCAATGTCGCCTCGGTGGCCGGCCTGATTCCTGGCACTGCCGGCCATACCCTGTACTCGGCCGCCAAGGCGTTCATGATCAAGTTTTCGCAGTCGCTGGCGCTGGAATACCGCGACCAGGGTATCCACACCTGCGCCGTCTGCCCGGGCTTCACCTGGTCGGAGTTCCACGACGTGAACGGCTCGCGCGCGCTGATGAACAAGATGCCCAAGTGGATGTGGCTGGATTCGGATCGGGTCGCCAAGGATGGCGTCGACGCGGTGCTCAAGGGCAAGGTGGTCCAGGTCAGCGGCCTGCAATACAAGGCCATTCATGCGATGACCAAGCTGCTGCCCGAAAGCCTGCTGCTGCGCATGACCGCGCGCCGATCGGCCCAGTTCCGGGTGCAGAGCGCCTGAGCGCAGGCGCCAGCGGCCGCTACTAGCGCGCGTAGCCCTCGCGCCGGTCGCGCTCGCCGGCGCGGTACTTGCGCTGCAACCGGGCCAGGGTCTGGTCTGCGGCGGTCTGCCACGCGCTTGCCAGCCAGTCCGGTTCGGCCACCATCTGCTCCAGGTCGAAGGCCGGGGTCGACGGGTCTCCGGGCGCCACCGATTCGCGGCCGTGCCACAGGTCACGGCCAGCGGCATCGTCCAGCCGCAGGGTCACCAGGAACACCGGTTGCATCCGGTCGGCGCGGATATCGGGCATGGCCAGGCCGATCATCTCCAGTTTCAGGAACCAGTGCGCGCCGCGCGGCAGCCGGCGCAGATCGTCATGGAAATGGCGATGGAACGCGGCCTCCAGGATCGCGCCGCGATCAATGCCATGGACCGCCTCGAACGCCTGCAGCAGCGCCCCGATGCTGTCGTCGCTGAGCGGCCAGCCGGGCGGCAGGGACAGACGCAGCGGATCCGGAGGCGGCCCGTGGTATTGGACCGGTGCACGGTCATGGTCCACCGTCAGCTGCGCCGTGGCCGCGCAACCGGCCAGCAACGCGCACGCCGCCAGAGCGAGCACCCGCTTCAGGGCCCTTGCGGCCCCAGCGCGCAGGCTCCCAGGTAAAACGTTCATCTGTTTCTCCCCATGCGCGCTCCCTGCCCGGGAGCACAGCGGTCGCCCTGCCCTGCAAGGCAACTTGTTCGATCACCCGGCCATTGCCGCCATCCCGCCCGAAGGCCGGTCAGTCAGCCGCCTGCAGTTGGCCCTCATGCAGTTCCAGCACCCGGTCGGCCCGTGCCGCCAGGGCGCGGTCGTGGGTGACCAGGACGATGGCCGTGCCGATCTCATCGTTCAGCTCCAGCATCAACTCATAGACCGAAGCGGCATTGCGCGCATCCAGGTTGCCGGTCGGCTCGTCGCCCAGCACGCAGGCCGGGCGGGTGACCAGCGCGCGGGCCACGGCAGCGCGCTGGCGCTCGCCACCGGACAGCTCGCCCGGCTTGTGCTCCAGCCGCTGCTCCAGGCCAACCCGCACCAGCAGGGAGCGGGCACGTGCCTGGGCCTTGACCACGGGCAAGCCGCCTATCACCAGGGGTATCGCCACGTTTTCCAGCGCGCTGAACTCGGGCAGCAGGTGATGGAACTGGTAGATGAAACCCAGGGCATGGTTGCGCAGCCGGCCACGGGCGGCATCGCCCAGCCGGCTCATCGGCTGGCCGAGCACCTGGACCTCGCCGGCGCTGGCGGTATCCAGTCCGCCCAGCAGGTGCAGCAGAGTGCTCTTGCCGGAGCCGGAAGCACCCACGATGGCCACGGTCTCCCCGGCATGGACTTCAAGGTCCACGCCACGCAGCACTTCAGTGCGGATCGGGCCTTCGCTGTAGGTCTTTGACAGGCCGGTGCAGGCCAGGACGATGTCGCCGTTCATGCCGGATCCTTTCGCTGGCGACTACTCATAGCGCAGGGCCGCGGCCGGATCCACGCGTGAGGCGCGCCAGGCCGGATACAGGGTCGCCAGCGCCGCCAGCACCAGGGCAATCAGGGTGGTCATGATGATGTCGCCGGCCTGCGGATCGGAGGGCAGCTGGCTGATGTAGTAGATGTCCGGCGACAGGAACTGCCGGTCCAGCAGACGCTCCAGCCAGGTCACCAGGCGCTCGACATTGAACGACAGCGCCAGCCCGCCGGCCAAGCCGAGCAAGGTGCCGACCACCCCGATGATCGAGCCCTGGACCATGAAAACACCCATCACCTGGCCTGGACTCAGACCCAGGGTGCGCAGGATGGCGATGTCGGCCTGCTTGTCGGTGACCAGCATCACCAGGCTGGAGACCAGGTTGAACGCGGCCACCGCGACGATCAGCGACAGGATGGTGAACATGACCAGTTTCTCCATCCGCACGGCCTCGAAGAAATTTGCGTTTTCCTGGCTCCAGTCGCGCACCCGGTACAAGCCGCCCAGGTCATCGGCCAGCTCGCGTGCGACATGCCAGGCCTGGAACAGATCGGTCAGTTTCAGGCGCACGCCGGTCACCCGGTCACCCATGCGGTACAGGCGCTGGCCATCGCCGACATGGATCATCGCCAGGCCGCGGTCGTACTCCTGCATGCCGGCCTCGAAGATGCCGACCACGGTGAAGCTGCGCAGGGTCGGCATCGCGCCCACCGGCGTGGTGCGGACCTCCGGTGCCAGCACCGTGATCCTGTCGCCCACGCGCGCGCCCAATACCCAGGCCAGTTCCTGGCCCAGGACGATGTTGAACTGGCCATCCTGCAGCGCATCCAGACGACCTTCCTTCAGCTGCTGTCCGATTTCCGACACGCTCGGCTCCAGCGCCGGATCGATGCCGCGGATGATCGCCCCGGCCACCTGCTGGCCCTGCAGCATGGCTTCGCGTTCAACATAGGGTGCGGCGCCGACCACGCGGGTATCGGCGCGGGCGGCATCGATCGCCGACCGCCATTCGGATTCGCCCAGGCCGCCGGGGCCGACCCCGGAAATCGTCGCGTGGGAGATCATCCCCAGGATGCGCGAGCGCAGCTCCTTCTCGAAACCGTTCATCACCGAGACGACGGTGATCAGGGCGGTCACGCCCAGCGCAATGCCCAGTACCGAGGCCGCGGAGATAAAGGAAATGAAGCCGTTGCGGCGTTTTGCCCGCGTATAGCGCAAGCCGATGCAGACGGGAAGCGGTCGGAACATGTCAGGGCAAGGGCGGCACGGCAGCGGATCGGGGGCGGCAGCTTAACGCGAATATCCGGTCGCCGCCCGGTCGTTGCGATGCCGGTTGCGGTGCCGGTTGCAAGGGCACGGCTTCAGCCAATGCCCGTTCCGTTGTCCGATCCTTCTTCCCCGCCGGTCTCGCGCTGCAGCCGGATGCGCAGCCGGCGCAACTGGTCGGCATCGGCGCTGTCCGGCCAGAGGGCAATGGTCAAGGTCCGGCCAGCGCCCGCCGACAGCGCATGGGCAGTTCCGGCGGCTGACAGCTCACGCAGTTCCAGGGCCACCAGCGGTCCGACCGCGCGGGCATGACGCAACCGCGCCGGGGACGGTTCGGACCGGCCCGGCCAGGACAGCAGCCAGCGGCCATCGGTGTGCCAGACGATCAAGGCCGGCTGTCTGCATCGGGTCCGATGGCGCCAATGCCATCCCGCCACCACGGCAAGCAGCAGCATTGCCGGCACCCGCAACCACCAGGGCCAGGGCGCGGCCAACAAGGAAATCCAGGCAGCCAGCAGCAGCGCCAAGACCAGGGCGCGTTGCCAGCGGGAGGGTTTCAGCTCAAGCCGGATTGCCGGAGCGGATGGCATCGATCTCGACCGCCAGGTCGGCGGCCTCGGGCTGCTCGCGACCCATGCACCAGCGCCACAACTGGTCATCCTCGCATTCCAGCAGGCGCTCGAACCGGTCGATGCCGGCCAGGTCACCCGCGGCCAGCAATTGCGCCAGCCGCCGCTCGAACAGTTGGTCGAGCTCGCGCATGCCGCGCCGGCAATGCCACTGCAGGCGCCGGGCCCGGACCGGTTCAATGTCTGGTTGGCTGCTCACAGCGCGCGCTTGACCAGCTCGATGGCCACGGCCAGGGCGAAGAACAGAATGACCGCCTGCCAGTGCTTCGGCGCCCGATTGAGCACCGCCGGCGACCAGGCCAACAGTGCCAGCGCGATGCCGTTGATGGCCAGGGCGATGCCGGTCAATACCGGGACCACACCATCGGCGTTGACCAGCAGCCGGAACGACAGCAGCAGGGCGGCGGCACCGGCAACGAGCAGAAAAACTGCAGCGATCCGGACCAGCAAAGGCAAGGTCATCGGCATCGCACTGCTCCGGATCGCAGCGTCATCAAGCCGTCAGGCGCCGCGGCGCTCGACCAGCATCTGCTTGATCTCACCGATCGCCTTGGCCGGGTTCAGGCCCTTGGGACAGGTGTTGGTGCAGTTCATGATGGTGTGGCAGCGGTACAGGCGGAACGGATCTTCCAGTTGATCCAAGCGCTCGCCGGTGGCCTCGTCGCGGCTGTCGAGGATCCAGCGGTGCGCCTGCAGCAACACGGCCGGACCCAGGTAGCGGTCCGAATTCCACCAGTAGCTGGGGCAGGCGGTGGAACAGCAGGCGCACAGGATGCATTCGTACAGGCCATCCAGCTTCTTGCGGTCTTGCGGCGACTGCAGGCGCTCGCGGTCCGGATCCGGCGGGGTGTCGGCCTTCAGCCAGGGCTGGATCGAGGCGTACTGGGCATAGAAATGGGTCATGTCCGGCACCAGGTCCTTGACCACCTCCATGTGCGGCAACGGGTAGACGCCAACATCGCCGCCGATATCGTCGATCGCCCTGGTGCAGGCCAGGGTGTTGCGCCCGTCAATGTTCATCGCGCACGAGCCACAGATGCCTTCGCGGCAGGAACGGCGGAAGGTCAGGGTCGGGTCGATCTCGTTTTTGATCTTGATCAACGCGTCCAGGACCATCGGACCGCAGCTGTCCATGTCGATCTCGTAGACGTCGGTGCGCGGATTGGCGTCGTCGTCGGGATCCCACCGGTAGACCTTGAAGCGGCGGACATTGCTGGCGCCCGCGGGCGCCGGCCAGGTCTTGCCCTTGCCGATCTTCGAGTTCTTGGGGAGCGTGAATTCAGCCATGGTCGCGATCCGGAATAGTCGTGTGGTTCAGTAAACGCGTGCTTTCGGTGGCACCGGGTCGACTTCGTCGGTACCGGTGTACATATGCACCGGCCGGTAGTCGATCCGGGTCTGGCCCTTGTCGTCAA
>CAZUZT010000096.1:0-4186 GCA_964624575.1 uncultured Rhodanobacteraceae bacterium
TCCATATGCAGCTTGCGGAACGACTCCAGCGAGTCGTCCATGATCTCCATCCACGGCTTGGCCAGCGGTGGCGCCTTGCTGTCGGTGAGTACCGAGCGGTAGCACTGGTTGCGGTAGCCCATGATGTCGCGCTGCTTGTCCTGCAGCCAGCGCTTGAACAGCGTTGCCTGGGCATCGATGTCGAACTGCGGATAGTCGGTGACTTCGAGCAGGTCGCGGATGTACTCGGCCTGGAAATCGATATCGTCATCGGCGGTGGCCAGCTTGGCTTCCAGCGCGCGCCATTGGCCGATGTCGGCCGCCCGCGCCTGGGCATCGGGCAGGGTGATGCGGCCCAGGATCAGGTCGCGGAGATACCAGGCCTGGGCATCGAACATGTTGAAGGTGAAGTACTGGTCCTGCATGCCCAGGTACATCAGTTCGGGCTGGTCGTTGAACACCACGCCCTTGTACAGGTGGTCCGGATACATGCGGTTGTTGGTCTGCAGGCGCAGTTCGTCGGGCAGGAACGGGAAGTGGTGCAGGTAGCCGGTGCACAGGACGATGGCATCGATTTCCTCGCTGCTGCCGTCCTTGAAATGGGCGATCTTGCCGTCGACATGGGTCAGCAGGGGGCGTTCGCGGAACCCTTCCGGCCAGTCATGGCCCATCGGCGCGGTGCGATAGCTGAAGGTGACCGAGCGGGCACCGTACTTGAAGCACTGGGTGCCGATGTCCTCGGCCGAATAGCTGCTGCCGACCAGCAGCAGGCGCTTGCCGCGGAATTCGCAGGCATCGCGGAAATCATGGGCATGCATGACCCGGCCGGGGAAGTTCTCCACGCCCTCGAAATAGGGCACGTTCGGCGTTGAGAAATGGCCGGTGGCGACGATGACATGGTCGAACTGCTGGGTCTCAAGCTCATCACGCTCGTGATCCATGACGGTGACCGAGAACTTGCGGCTTTCCGGACACCATTCCACCCAGCGCACGGCGGTGTTGAAGCGGATGTGCTGGCGGACATTGCTGCGTTCGACCCGGCCCATGATGTAGTCCTGCAGCACTTCGCGCGGCGGATAGGAGGGAATCTGCTGGCCGAAGTGCTCCTCGAACGAATAGTCGGCGAATTCCAGGCACTCCTTGGGGCCGTTGGACCACAGGTAGCGGTACATGCTGCCGTGTACCGGCTCGCCGTACTTGTCCAGGCCGGTGCGCCAGGTGTAGTTCCACATGCCGCCCCAGTCGCTCTGCTTTTCGTAGCAGACGATCTCGGGAATGTTGTCGGCACCGGCCCGGCGGGCCGATTCGAACGCGCGCAGTTGTGCCAGGCCGCTGGGGCCGGCTCCGAGGATGGCTATTCGTTTGGTCAATGGATTTCCTTGTGGTGGATTGAAAGGGTGGGAGATTGGCTCATGCCGCGGTGGCAGCGCCGGTTGTTGCCGTGTTTTCGGCATCGGCGCGCACCGCCGACAGCGGCAGGTACAGGGTCATGGCATTGCCGGCGATCGGCCGGAAACCATGCTCGCGGTAGAACCGTGCCGCCCCGGCATTGAGGACATCGGCGATCAGGGCGCGGATGCCCAGCCCGTTGCGCATCTGCAGGCACCGGGCCACGGCCGCGGCCAGCAGCAGCCGGCCATGGCCGCGACCCTGGGCGTGGCGGTCCACGGCCAGCTGGCTCATCCGGATCGCGGCTGCCGGCGGCCCATCCACCGGCTGCACGGTGGCCGGTGCCAGCGTGTAGAAGCCGATCGGTGGCGGCGACTCGCCATGGTCGGCATCGACCAGCACATGGGTGATTGACAGGCCTTCCTGGGAATGCCGGGCCGCACGCTGTTGCAGCCAGGCATCGATCCGCGGTTCGCCGCAGGAAAATGCGCTGCAGTCGTGCCGGTGCAGGCGTTGCAGTTGCAGCGTGCTCAAGGCACGCCGTCGAGCCGGTCCAGGGTGTCGGTGAGCCGGGCGTTGAGCTCCAGCGGCCGGTTCAGGGCGCGGATGAAGCGTTGCGACTCGGCCGGCGAGAGCATGACCGCCTCGGCGGCCAGGACATCGCGGGCTTCGCGCAGGGCGGCGGAGCGGACAAAGGCCGACAGGCGCATGCCGCGCAGCCGCGCAGCCTGTTCCAGCAGTGCCTTGTCGTGGGTGCCCAGGCGCAGGTCCAAGCGTGCGTCGGAGGTTTGACGGGTGCCTTGCGGGGCGGGTGGTGCGGAATTCATGTACGGAATACTACCGTACATATGCCGTGCTTGCCAGGGCCGGGGCTGTGTGCCGGTGCGATCCACCGTGCTTCAGGTGCGCAGGCAGCAGGGATCGGCACGTAAGCGATGCACGGGCATCGGCCTGTGGCGTCAAGCCAGTTGCGGGCGCGGCTGCCGACGTGTCTGGGGTTTCCGGCGAGGTCGAGGCCGGCAACCGACCTGCGCTGATCCGCTCAGGCGACCAGGGTCAGCGAGAGGCTGGCGATGGCGGCACCGATGCCGGCCGCCGCCAGCACATCGGAGGGATAGTGCATGCCCAGGGCAACGCGCGAGATGGCGATCAGGCTGCTCAGTGGCAGCAGCAGCCAGGCCAGGGCCGGGGCGTAATGCAGGGCGACCAGGGTCAGGCTGACGGCATGCAGGGTGTGGCCGGAAGGAAAGCTGAATTCGTCCAGGGGTTTCACCCGGGCCACCACGTCCAGATGGCGCCGGAACGGCCGAGGCCGGCGGATGCTGTCCTTCAGCAGCCGGTACAGGCCGGCCACGAACAGGGCCACCAGGCCCAGGTGCAGGGCCGCCTGCGGGCCGTGCTCGCCATCGAACAGCGCCATGGCGATGATCAGTGCGTACCAGGCCATGCCATCGCCGAGGCGGCTGGCCAGGCACAGCACGGCCAGGATCGGCCGGCGGGCGGCCAGGCGGTTCATCGCCAGGGTCAGGTGCAGATCCGGGTTGGCCAGGGTGCGGGGTTTCATTGCTGATTCCGGGTAGGGGCGGGATGGTCGGCCATCAGGCGGCCTTGACCGGGAAGGGTCGACGGCAGTGTGTCGCCGATCCGGCCGGTGGCCACGGCCAGGCCATGGCCGGTTGCCGGTGCCGGCTGTGGCTGGCTGGCACTGGACGCCGCGATCAGGCGCTGGAACAGGGCGACGTGATTGGCGGCGATATCGTTCTCCGCCGCCACCTGGCACATTTGCTGGCGGGCCCGGGCGCCGATCGCTTGCCGCAGCGGGCGGTCCAGGGCCAGTTCCAGGGCCGCATCGATGAAGGCGTCGGTGCAGGCATCGCCGTCGCAGCCGCCGCCGGCTCCGAGCAGGTGCTCCTGATCCGGACTGGCCGCCGCGCCCGGGCACGGGATGGCCCGGCCCAGGTCGGCACGGGTGATGTGCTGGCCGGCGGCCCCATAGGCGAAGGCGGCCACGGCCAGGCCGCTGGCCATCGCCTCCAGGGTAACGTTGCCGAAGGTTTCGCTGAGGCTGGGAAACAGGAACAGGTCGGCGCTGGCGTAGTGCCGCGCCAGGTCATCGCCGACCAGGGTGCCGGTGAAGATGACATCGGGATTTCCCTGCTGCAGGCGGGCCCGTTCCGGACCATCGCCAACCATCACCAGGCGGGCGCCGGGACGCTGGCTGACGATGGCGCGCCAGCTGTGCAGGAGCAGGTCCAGGTTCTTTTCCGGTGCCAGGCGGCCGACATGGATGATCGCCGGGTCATCGTCATTCAGCCGCCACTGCCGGCGCAGGGCCGGATCGCGGTGGGCCGGGTTGAACCGGCGGGTATCGATGCTGCGGCCGATCAGGGTGACGTTGTTGAAGCCGCGCCGGGCCAGTTGTCCGGCCAGCTCGCCGGTTGGCACCACGGTGGCGGCGGCGGCGTTGTGGAAGCGGCGCAGCCAGCCTTGTGCCAGGGGCGTCAGCAGGCCCAGGCCGTAATGGCCCAGGTAATCGTCGAAGCGCGTGTGGTAGCCGGTGACCACGGGAATGGCCAGGGTGCGTGCAACCCGCTGGGCCGCCCAGCCCAGCGGGCCTTCGGTGGCGATATAGATGGCGTCGGGGCGATTGCGGCGCCAGCAGCGGCGGATGCCGCCGACCGCCGGCCAGCCAAAGTGCAGGCCCGGATAGCGCGGCAGGCGGCAGCCCGGCAGCAGCAGCTCATCGAAGCCGGGGCTGTCGGCATCACCGCCATCGCTGTCATGGTCACCGGCGTGACTGGCGGCGTGACCGGCGGCG
>CAZUZT010000096.1:4286-6961 GCA_964624575.1 uncultured Rhodanobacteraceae bacterium
TGCAGGTCCAGCAGGATGCCTTCGCGCATGGCGGTGGGGCAGACCGTCATCCGCTGCAGGCCCAGGGTGTGGAAGGCGGCCTCCAGTACCACCAGGCCGCCGGCGATCACCGCATTGCGTGGCGGGCTCAGGCCGGGCAGGTCGATGGCCCGGATCTGGCCGGTCTTGAGCAGGGCGCGGCGGATGCGGGCGAGCAACTCGGGGGTGATCTCGCCCTGGGACCAGCCGGTCTGGCTGCCGATCCGGCCGATCGCCCGGACGGTGCCGGATGAGCCCACCGCTTCCTGCCAGCCCAGGGCGCGCAAGCCGGCGGCCATGTGGCTCAGTGCCGTCACCGCCTGGTCGATGGCGCCCAGCCAGGCGTCGGCGGTGATGCGCCCTTCGGGGAAGTGGGCCAGTGTCGTGGCCACCGATCCCATCTGCCGGCTGTGGCTGACCAGCCCGGGCGCCGGGGGCCGGGCCAGGTCATGCGGGCAGCCCGGATCGATGATGAACTCGGTCGAGCCGCCGCCGATGTCGATCAGCAGCCGTTGCCGGCCGGTCTGGGCGATGCCCTGGCGTACGCCCAGCCAGATCAGCCGGGCTTCCTCATCGCCGGGCACGACGTCGATGCGGTGGCCGATGGCCTGTTCGGCGGCGGCCTGGAAATCGGCGCGCTCGCGCATGCGCCGGAAGGTGTTGGTGGCAACCACGCGCACCCGCTCGGCCGGAATCCCGGCCAAGTGCTGGCGCAGGCCGGCCAGGCTGTCCAGGGCCTGGCGGCGCTTGCCGGCATCCAGCGAGCCGTCCGGCCGCAAGCCGGCGGCCAGGCGCACGCTGTCGCGCTGCCGCTGCACCGGTTGCAGGACGCCGGCGTGGAAGCTGCCCAGCAACAGGTGGAAGCTGTTTGAACCCAGGTCCACGGCGGCCAGCAGGTCACCCTTGTCCATCGGCCTTGTCCATCGGCATGTGCGGCGTTTGGCAGCGGCGGGCGGTGCGGCCCGGGCCGGGCATTGTAGCCCCGGGAGGCGGCCGCTTCCGTCGGCGGCCGGGCCGGATGATTGCCGCCGGGCGGCGGGTACAATGCCCGGATGACCCAGAAACTACCCACGATTCATGCCCGGCGGAAGCTGGATCCGACCGGGCGCCTGCAGGTCGAGGAAGTCGACCTGGAATTCTCCAACGGCCAGCGCCGCACCTTCGAGCGGGTGCCCTCGCGCAGCCCGGGCGCGGTCATCATCGTGCCGATGCCGGATGCCCAGACTGTGCTGCTGGTGCGCGAATATGCCGCCGGCCTGCATCATTACGAGCTGGGCCTGCCACGCGGGCGCATTGATCCGGGCGAGACCGCCCTGGTCGCGGCCAATCGCGAGATGAAGGAAGAGATCGGCTTCGGCGCCCGCGAGCTGGTCAGCCTGAAGGACCTGGCGCTGGCACCGGCCTACATGGCCCACCGCACCCACGTGGTGCTGGCGCGCTCGCTGTATCCGGAAAGGCTGCCCGGTGACGAGCCGGAGGAGCTGGAAGTGGTGCCGTGGCCGCTGGACCAGCTCGCCGCCCTGATCGACCGGCCCGACTGCAACGATGGCCGCACCCTGGCGGCGCTGTTCATCGTGCGCGAATACCTGGCCGGTCGCTGGCAACCGCTGCCGGATGCGCAGCCATGAAGTCGGCCATCGATGCCGACCAGGTGCTGGCCCTGGCACGCCGGGCCGGCGACGCGATCATGGCCATTTACCGGCGCGGCTTCGAAGTCGATATCAAGGCCGACAACTCGCCGATGACCGAGGCCGATCTGGCCGCACACCGGATCCTGAGCGATGGCCTGTCCGGGCTGGCGCCGGGCCTGCCGGTGCTGTCGGAAGAATCCGCCGGTGCCGTGCCGACCGCCCGTCAGCGGAGTTGGCAGCGCTATTGGCTGGTCGATCCGCTGGACGGCACGCGCGAGTTCATCCGGCGCAACGACGAGTTCACCGTCAATATTGCTTTGGTCGAGGACGGCCGCGCGGTGTTCGGCGTGATCCACGCGCCGGCCCTGGGTGAAACCGGCTGGGGCCAGCTCGGCGACGGCGCCGGCGCCTGGTGGCAGAACGATGATCAACAGCCGCAAGCCATCCGCACCCGTCCGGCGCCGGCGGTGCCGACCATCACCATCAGCCGTTCGCATGCCAGCCCGGCCACGGTGGCGGTGCTGGAGGCGCTGGGCGAGCACGAAACCCTGCGCGCCGGTTCGGCATTGAAGTTCCTGCGCCTGGCCCAGGGCGAGGCCGACCTGTATCCGCGCCTGGGGCCGACCAGCGAATGGGATACCGCCGCCGGCCAGTGCCTGCTGGAGGCTGCCGGCGGTGAACTGCTGGCGCCTGATGGCCGGCCGTTCCGCTACAACCAGCGTGACACCCTGCTCAATGGCTCGTTCCTGGCCGTGGCCGATCCGCAGGCCGGCTGGCAGGAACGGCTGGCGCCGGCATTTCTCGCGGCCGCCGGAGACCCGTCATGAGCACGCCGCCGGCACCGGCCAGCACTGGTCATGGCGATGCCCCGGACAACGCGCGCCACCGCGATCCAGGGTCTGGCGACAGCACCGGACTGCCCGGCGCCCCCGACAGCATCGAACGCCTGCTGGCGATCATGGCCCGGCTGCGCGATCCCGAGCACGGCTGCCCCTGGGATCTGGAACAGGACTTCGACAGCATCGT
>CAZUZT010000096.1:7061-8664 GCA_964624575.1 uncultured Rhodanobacteraceae bacterium
GCGATCCCGAGCACGGCTGCCCCTGGGATCTGGAACAGGACTTCGACAGCATCGTGGCCTACACCATCGAGGAGGCCTACGAGGTCGCCGATGCCATCGACCGCAAGGACTATTGCGACCTGCGCGAGGAACTGGGCGACCTGCTGCTGCAGGTCGTGTTCCATGCCCGCATGGCCGAGGAAGCCGGGCATTTCGACTTTTCCCGGGTCACCCGCGCGATCAGCGGCAAGATGGTGCGCCGGCATCCGCATGTCTTCGGCGACGCGCATCATGACAATGCCCAGGACCAGACCCTGGCCTGGGAGCGGATCAAGCAGACCGAACGTGCCGACCGCGATGCCGGCAGCGCAGCCGACGACAGCGCCCTGGCCGGCATCGCCCGCGGCCTGCCGGAGTGGCAACGGGCCGCCAAGCTGCTTGATCGCGCTGCCCGGACCGGCTTTGACTGGCCGGATGCGCAGCCGGTGCTGGCCAAGCTGGCCGAGGAGCTGGATGAAGTGCGCGCTGTCCTGGCCGAGGGTGGCGATCCGGAGCGGCTGACCGACGAGGTCGGCGACGTGCTGTTCGTGGCGATCAACCTGGCGCGCCGCACCGGCGTTGATCCGTCCCGGGCCCTGCGCCATGCCAACGCCAAGTTCGAGCGCCGTTTCCGGGCTATGGAAGGCCTGGCCAGTGACGCCGCTACGCCTTTCGATTCGCTTGACCTGGCCGCCCAGGAAGCGCTCTGGCAGCAGGTCAAGGAGGCTGCGCAGTGATCTCGGCGCTTGCCGATGGCAGGCCGGGGTCCGTCCCGGCTGGACTGACGCCATGACCCGAGCCACGCGCAAGGCCACCACCGCCTTCGTCTGTTCCGAATGCGGCGCCGATTTCGGCAAGTGGCAGGGCCAGTGCAACGAGTGCGGTGCCTGGAACACGATCAGCGAGATCGTCCTGGCCCCGGCCAGCCGCCGCAGCCGTGGCGCCGGCAGCCGTGCCGGTGGCGGTGGCAGTGGCTGGACCGGCGCCAGCGACAACCAGGTGGTCGACCTGTCGCAGGTCACCGACCAGGAACAGCAACGCACCCAGACCGGCATCGGTGAGCTGGACCGGGTGCTGGGCGGTGGCCTGGTGGCCGGCTCGGTGGTGCTGATCGGTGGTGATCCGGGCATCGGCAAGTCCACCCTGCTGCTGCAGATGGTGGCCGCTGTCGGCAAGCGCCTGACCGGCCTGTACATCACCGGCGAAGAATCGCTGGCCCAGGTCGCCGCCCGTGGCCGCCGCCTGGATCTGGAACTGGCCGGCCTGCGCTGCCTGGCCGAAACCCATGTCGAACGCATCGTGCAGCTGATCGCCACCGAGAAGCCCGGGGTCGTGGTCATCGACTCGATCCAGACCATGTATGCCGAAGCGGTGACCTCGGCACCGGGCTCGGTCAGCCAGGTGCGCGAGAGCGCTGCCTTGCTGGTGCGTGCCGCCAAGGCGACCGGCACGATCGTGTTCCTGGTCGGCCATGTCACCAAGGAGGGCGGCATCGCCGGCCCGCGCGTGCTTGAGCACATGGTCGATGCGGTGCTGTATTTCGAGGGCGAAAGCGGCAGCCGGTACCGGGTGCTGCGTGCGTTCA
>CAZUZT010000097.1:0-1194 GCA_964624575.1 uncultured Rhodanobacteraceae bacterium
ACCGCCAGCATCATCACCATCGACAGCAGGCTGTTGCCGGCGCTGGCCTGTTCGCCGCCCAGATCGCGCAGGGTGAGTGTGTTCATGGCGGTGAACTGGACCGAGTTGACGGCCCCGAACAAGGCGAAATGGGCGATATGCAGGGCCAACGGCCGGCCCGGTTCGATCAGCGCGAAACTGGCCATGACCAGACCAGTGAGCACAGTATTGACCACCAGCACCTGGCGGTAGCCGAAGCGGCGCACCAGCGGCACCACGATGCGCTTGGAGAACATCGCTGCGGCGGCAATCGGGATCATCATCATGCCGGCGTGCGCGGCCGGGTAACCCAGGCCGACCTGCAGCAGCAGCGGGATCAGGTAGGGCATGCCGCCGCTGCCCAGGCGCGCGAAAAGGTTGCCGACGACGCCGACGCCATAGGTGCGCACGCGGAACAGCGACAACGGGAACAGCGGTGCCGGCGCGCGCGCGGCATGCAGCCAGTAGCTGGCCAGGGCAACCAGGCCGGCGATCAGCAACACCAGGGTGCCGGCCCGGTTGGCGCCACGCCCGGCCAGGGCATCCAGCGACAGCGAGATCGCGATCATCGCGAAGGCCAGCAGCAGGTAGCCGATCAGGTCGAAACGGGCCACCGGCAGGCGCAGGTCCGGCATCCAGCGCAAGGTGGCAATGGCGCCGGCCAGACCCAGCGGCAGGTTGATCAGGAAGATCCACGGCCAGCTGGCGACATCGACCAGCCAGCCGCCGACGGTCGGCCCGATCAGCGGGCCGATCAGGCCCGGGACGGTGACGAAGGTCATCGCCGCCAGAAAATCCCGCCGCGGCACGGTGCGCAGCACCGCCAGCCGGCCGACCGGCAGCAGCATGGCGCCGCCGATGCCCTGCACCACGCGGCCGGCAACCAGCCAGGAAAAGCTCGGCGCCAGCGCGCAGGCCAGCGAGCCGGCAGTGAACACCAGCACCGCACCGAAAAATATCCGGCGCGTGCCGAAACGGTCCGACAGCCAGCCCGAAGCCGGGATCAGCATCGCCACGGTCAGGGCGTAGGCGAACACCACCGCCTGCATCCGCAGCGGCGACTGGCCCAGGTCGCGCGCCATCGCCGGCAGCGCGGTGTTGACGATGGTGGTGTCCAGCATCTGCATGAACACGGCGGTGGCCACCAGCCACAGCATCGGCCGGTATGGGCGCAGG
>CAZUZT010000097.1:1294-8626 GCA_964624575.1 uncultured Rhodanobacteraceae bacterium
GCCATCACCTGGAAACGCTCGCCCATTTGGCCGGGCAGCATCAGCGCCTTGACCGGGTGCATGGCGGCCAGGCGCTGCGCGAACGGCAGCCCGTCCAGGGATGCCAGGTAACCCTCGATGTCGTTGCCCAGCAGGAACTGCGCCTGCGAGGTGTAGCCAGCCAGGTCCAGACCGGCCCGTTCCCCGGCCTGCGCCAGGGCGGTGAAATCGACGAAGGCGGTGATGTCCTGCAAACCGGGCAGGATCAGCGGGTCATCGTGGGCGCGGTGCCGGTAATGGCAGACCAGGGTGCCGTCGCGGCGCTCGGGCAGGTAGTACTCGCCGCGCGGATAGCCGTAATCGATGAACAGGGCCAGGCCGCGTTCCAGGCCAGCGGTCAGCCCGGCCAGCCAGGGATCGAGCTGGGCGTGCAGTTCGCTGGCATAGGGGCGTGGCAGCCCGGCCAGCAAGGGCCCCAACCGATCATTGATCATCGCCACCAGCCCGTCCGGTGCCGGCCGGCGAGCGCGCACGAACCGGTCCGGCTGCTGCGGATCGAGGGCCACGGTTTCCTCGAACACGCCGTCAACATCGAGTTGAAAACGGGTTGCCGGCAAGGCATCGACCACTTCGTTGGCGATCAGGGCGCCTTGCCAGGGTTGCTGCGGCGGCGCCTCCAGCCAGTGCACGCGATCAGCCAGTTCCGGACAGCGTTCGGCCAGGGTCTGGCGCTGGCGCTGGCGCAGGTCGGCGCTGACCTCCAGCAGCAGGTAGCGGGCCGGCAACGAACCCCGTGCCGCCAGCGCGCTGAGCAGGTCGGCGGCGAGCACGCCGCTGCCACCGCCCACTTCCAGAAGCTGCCAGTCCGGGATGCCGGCCATCGCCTGGTGCAGGCAGTGGCCCAGGGCGTGGGCGAAGGACGGCCCCAGTTCCGGCGCGGTGATGAAATCGCCGGCGGCGCCGAACTTGCGGCTGCCGGCGCTGTAGTAGCCCAGGCCGGGCGCGTACAGGGCCAGGTCCATGAAGCGGTCGAACGGCAGTGGCCCGTCGGCGGCGATGCGCTCGCCGATGTGGCGGGCCAGGCGCTGGCTGTGGGCCAGGGCATCGGCGTCGGGTTCGGGCAGGCGCGGCGCTGCCGCCGGGTCGGCCGTTGGCCGCTCAGCGGTCATCGGCGGACGCCCTCGCTGCCATTGGCGGCTGCCCTGTCGGCAGCGTATTGCCCGACATCCGGCCGCAGGCCTGGACGCCCGGCAGTGCCGATCCTTCCAGCGCGGCCTGGATGGCGGCATCGGCGCCATCGACATCGATGCACTGGCTGGCATACCAGGCCGGGTCGTAATAGCTGTGCGCGTAGCGCTCGCCGCTGTCGCACAGGATGGTGACGATGGCGCCGCGCTGCTGTTGCCGGCGCATCTTTGCCGCGGCATGCAGCACGCCGATGAAATTGGTGCCGGTGGAACCGCCAACACGCCGGCCCAACTGCCGGCTGACATGGCGCATCGCCGCCAGGCTGAGCGCGTCGGGCACCTTGACCATGGCGTCGATGCAGCCGGGGATGAAACTGGCTTCAGGCTGCGGCCGGCCGATGCCTTCGATGCGCGAGGCCGGCAGCGGTGCCGGCGCGGTGTCCGTGGGCGGCACCGATGTCGCATGGCCCTGCCGGTAATGGTCGAAGAACACCGAGTGTTCGGGATCGGCGCACAGGATGCGCGTGTCGTGGCGCTGGTAGCGGACATAGCGGCCCAGGGTGGCGCTGGTGCCGCCGGTGCCGGCCGAGCAGACGATCCAGGTCGGCACCGGGTGCCGCTCCTGGCCCATCTGCCGGAAGATCGATTCGGCGATGTTGTTGTTGGCGCGCCAGTCGGTGGCGCGCTCGGCATGCAGGAACTGGTCCATGAACCAGCCGTCGACCTTGCGCGCCAGCCGCCAGGACTCTTCATGCAGGCCGCAGGCGGTGTCGACCAGGTGGCAGCGGCCGCCCTGGAACTCGATCGCGGCGATCTTTTCCGGCGACGTGCCGGCCGGGATCACGGCAATGAACGGCAGGCCCAGCAGGCGCGCGAAATAGGCCTCGGACACGGCGGTGGAACCGCTGGAGGCCTCGATCACCGTGCTGCCCTCATGCAGGTGGCCGTTGACCAGCGCGTACAGGAACAGCGAGCGCGCCAGCCGGTGCTTGAGGCTGCCGGTGGGATGCACCGATTCGTCCTTGAAATAGACATCGATGCCGGGATAGCCGGGCAGCGGGAAGGGAATCAGGTGGGTATCGGCGGACCGGTTGAAATCGGCCTCGATGATGCGGATGGCCCGGGTGATCCAGGTGCGGTGTGGCATGGCGGTGGACGGCCCTTTGGCTGATGACCGGGCCGACATGGTACTGCCGGCATGCCCCGGGCACAGTGACGACTGGCGCTGTCCGGTCAGGAGTGTGCCGGGCAGCGGCTGCGGCCCTTGTCGGCGCCCGGCGCTGCGGGCGGGCGGCCATCCGCGTTATGCTCGCGGCCGTTCTCATCGCAGATGCGGGCCGGTACGCGGTCCCAGCGCTGCCCTTGCCGGGTGGTTCCCGCGGTCGACCCGCGTTTCAGTCGTGGCTTCACCGCGCCCGTTTCTTGCCGCCTCCAGGCGGCCGGTCGCCGCCGGCCGCTCCATCTTCCAGGGGAGCTTCCATGACTGCCGATACGCCGCTGCTGATCACTTTTTCCGCCTACCTGCTGCTGATGGTGGGCATCGGCTACTGGGCCTGGCGCAAAACCACCACCTTCGACGATTACATCCTGGGTGGCCGTTCGCTGGGCAGTTATGTCACCGCCCTGGCCGCCGGTGCCTCGGACATGAGCGGCTGGCTGCTGATGGGCCTGCCCGGCGCCATGTACTTCACCGGCCTGTCCGAGGCCTGGATCGGCGTCGGCCTGGTCCTGGGCGCCTGGCTGAACTGGCGCCATGTTGCCGGTCCGCTGCGGGTCTATACCGAGCGCACCAACAATGCCCTGACCCTGCCCGATTACTTCACCCACCGTTTCGAGGACGGGCAGAAATTCCTGCGCATCTTCTCCGCGCTGGTGATCCTGGTGTTCTTCACCGTCTATTGCGCCTCCGGTGTCGTCGCCGGTGCGCGCCTGTTCGAAAGCGTGTTCGGCATGCCCTACGCGCAGGCGCTGTGGTGGGGCGCGGCGGTGACCGTCATCTATACCTTTGTCGGCGGTTTCCTGGCGGTGAGCTGGACCGACGTCGTTCAGGCCACGCTGATGATCTTCGCCCTGTTGCTGGTACCGGTGATCGTGCTGATGAACCTGGGTGGCCCGGGTGCCAGCGTCGCGATCATCGAGCAGGTCGATCCGGCCCGCCTGTCGTGGGTCGGCACCGGCGGCGTCATCGCCATCGTTTCGGCAATCGCCTGGGGGCTGGGCTATTTCGGCCAGCCGCACATCCTGGCCCGGTTCATGGCGGCGGAGAGCGTCAGCACCATTCCCGCCGCCCGGCGCATCGCCATGAGCTGGATGACCCTGTGCCTGGTCGGCTCGCTGGCCACCGGTTTCTTGGGCATCGCCTGGTTCGCCGTCAATCCCGAGGTCGCCGGACCGGTGGTGGCCAATCCGGAGCGGGTGTTCATCGAGTTGTCGGCCCTGCTGTTCAATCCCTGGCTCGCCGGGGTCCTGTTGTCGGCGATCCTGGCGGCGGTGATGAGCACCCTGTCGGCGCAGCTTTTGGTGTGTTCCAGCGCGCTGACCGAGGATTTTTATCGCGGTTTCGTGCGCCCGCGCGCCGGCCATCGCGAACTGGTCTGGTTCGGCCGCGCCATGGTGCTGACCGTGGCCCTGCTGGCGCTGTGGCTGGCGCGCGATCCGGACAGCCGGGTGCTGGGCCTGGTGGCCTATGCCTGGGCCGGCTTCGGCGCCGCCTTCGGCCCGGTGGTGATCCTGTCGGTGAGCTGGCAGCGGATGACCCGCAACGGCGCCCTGGCCGGGATGATCACCGGCGCGGTGGTGGTCGTGCTCTGGCGCCACACCGGCTTTGCCCTGTACGAGATGGTGCCCGGCTTTCTCGCCGCCACGGCCGCGATCATCTCGGTCAGTCTGCTCGACCGGCCGCCATCGCAATCGATCCAGGCCCGGCATCAGCAGGTGCGGTTGTCGCTGCAGGAAAGCCGCTACTGAGCCGTCGTGGGCAGCCGGTGCCACGCCGCAGCATGAGCCAGTGCGGCGTGGCGCCGGAGTACACTGGCGCCGCTTTGATCCTGCCGCCAGCCATGTCCCGTCCGCTGTTTTCCGTTTGCCTGCTGCTTCTGGCCGGGTGGTTAGCCGCGTTCCTGGTCATCACCGAGCCGGTGCTGGCGGAAACCGCACCGCCGGACGCGAGCCAACTCGTTGCCGACGATCTGGATCTGGGTCCGGACCTGGATGCGATCCGGCGCTTCGTCGAGGTCTACCGCGTGCTCAAGGGCGCCTATGTCGAGCCGGTCGAAGACCAGGTGCTGATCGAGGCGGCGATCCGCGGCATGCTCGGCGGCCTGGACCGCTACACCGGCTACCTCGACCTGGATGCCCTGGAGCTGCTCACCGACGACACCCTGGGCGCCTATGACGGCCTTGGCGTGGAAGTGATTTCCGGTGCCGGCATCCTGCAGGTGATCGGCGCCATGCCCGATTCGCCGGCCGAACGGGCCGGCCTGCAGGCGGGCGACTTCATTACCCATATCGACGAGCTTGAAGTCGACGAGGCCAACCTGGCGCAGGCCCTGCGCCAGTTGCGCGGCCGGCCGGGCAGCCGCGTCCGCCTGGGCCTGCTGCGCAACGAGCAGCCGTTGCAACTCGACCTGGTGCGCGCCCGGATCCGCCTGGGCACCGTCCGCGGCCAACTGCTGGCACCCGGCTATGCCCTGATCGGCATCGAGCAGTGCCAGCAACACACTGCAGCGGAACTGCACCGGCAACTGAGCCGCCTGCGCCGGGCTTCCGGCGGCGCGCTGCAAGGCGCGATCCTGGATCTGCGCGGCAACCCCGGCGGCGCCCTGGATGCCGCCGTCGCCATCACCGGATTGTTTTTGGACAGCGGCCGCATCGTCAGCATCCACGGCCGCATGCCCGGTACCCGGCGGCATTACGATGCCCGCCCCGGCGGAGCCTGGACCGAGCTGCCGCTGGCAATCCTGATCGATGCGGAAACCGCCTCCGCGGCCGAGATCATCGCCTCGGCCCTGCAAAGCCATGGCCGCGCCGTGCTGGTCGGCGAGCGCAGCTTCGGCAAGGGCTCGGTGCAAAACGTATTCGTGCTCGATGAGGCCCACGCCGCGCGGGTCACCACGGCCCATTACCTGGCCGCCGATGGCCGGGTGATCCAGGGCCAGGGCGTAACGCCGGATATTGAAGTTGCCGATGTCCAGGAAGGCGCGCTCGCGCCGGTGGCCGACGATGAAGACGCCGATCCGGTGGTCGCGGCGGCGTTGGCCGCCTTGCGCCAGGCCGCGGCGGGCGCGGATGTCACCGGCGCGCCGTTGCTGAATCATGGTTTCGAAGGTGCGCCCGATGGGCGGTGACATCGGCGCCGGCGCGGCATCGACCGGTACCACGGCGCCGCTGCCACCGATCCGGATCGTGGTCGCAGTGATCGCCAACGCGGCAGGGCAGGTGCTGCTGGTGCGCAAACGCGGCTCGGATACCTTCATCCAGCCCGGTGGCAAGCCCGAGCCCGGCGAGGCACCGCTGGCGGCCCTGGCCCGGGAGCTGGACGAAGAGCTGGGCTTGCGGTTGCGGCCGGAGTCGGCCATCGAGTTGGGCCACTTCGAGCACCGGGCGGTGAACGAGCCCGGGCGCCGGGTCCAGGCCCACGCCTGGGCCTGCCAGGTGGAGGGTGAGCCGGTGGCCGCGGCGGAAATTGCCGAACTGGTCTGGCTCGATCCGCAGTTGCCGTTTCCGGTGCCGGTCGCACCGCTGAGCGCCACCCGCATCCTGCCGGCCTGGCGCGCGCTGATCACTGCTGCCGGCTAAAGCTCAGGAGAGCGCCGAAGCCCGCCGGCATCGCCCACCGACACCGACACCGGCAGGGGCTATTTCTTCTTCTTCGGCAGATACAGGTCGGTGATCGTGCCTTCGTAGGCCTCGGCTGCCATCGCCACCGATTCGGACAGGGTCGGATGCGGGTGGATGGTCAGGGCGATGTCGCCGGCCTCGGCGCCCATCTCGATCGCCAGCGCGGCCTCGGCAATCAGCTCGCCGGCATTGGGGCCGACGATGCCGGCGCCAATGACCCGGTTCGTGGCCTCGTCAAACAACAGCTTGCTGAGGCCTTCGGTGCGGCCGATGCCGATGGCGCGGCCGGAGGCGGCCCAGGGGAATTTGCCGACGCCGACATTCAGGCCCTTGGCCTTGGCCTCGGTTTCGGTGACCCCGACCCAGGCGATTTCCGGGTCGGTATAGGCCACCGAGGGAATCACCCGGGCGACCCATTCGCGTTTTTCGCCGGCGGCGACTTCGGCCGCCAGCTTGGCCTCGTGCGTGGCCTTGTGGGCCAGCATCGGCTGGCCGATGACATCGCCGATGGCGAAGATGTGCGGCACATTGGTGCGCATCTGCCGATCGACCGGGATGAAGCCGCGCTCGGTGACCTGCACGCCGGCCTGGTCGGCGCCGATGCTGTCGCCGTTCGGGCGCCGGCCGACCGCGACCAGAATCCGGTCATAGGTCTGGTCATCGGGCGCCTTGTCGCCCTCGAAACTGGCCTTGAGGCCCTTCTTTTGTGCCTGGATGCCGGTGACCCGGGTCTTCAGGTGCACGCCGCCGCCATAGCGCTTGCCGATGCGCTGGGCCAGTGGCCGGACCAGATCGGCATCGGCGCCGGGAATCAGCTGGTCTGCCAGTTCAACCACGGTCACCTCGCTGCCCAGCGCGTCGTAGACGCAGGCCATTTCCAGGCCGATGATGCCGCCGCCGATGACCAGCAGGCGCTTGGGAACGTCGGCCAGTTCCAGGGCGTTGGTGGAATCCATCAGGCGCGGATCGTCCCAGGGCAGGCCGGGCAGTTTCACCGCCTGCGAGCCGACGGCGATGATCGCCTGCTGGAACTGGATCAATTTGGTGCCATCGGCCGTGTCCACTTCCAGCTCGTTGGCCGAGATGAAGCGGCCGGCGCCGGTGACTGTGCGGACCTTGCGCTGCTTGGCCATGCCGGCCAGGCCCTTGGTGAGCTGGCCGACAACCTTGTTCTTGTTTTCGCGCAGCGCGTCCAGGTCGATCTTCGGCTTGCCGAAGCTGATGCCCAGGTCGGCGGCATGGCTGGCTTCGTCGATGATCTTGGCGGCGTGCAACAGCGCCTTGGACGGGATGCAACCGACATTGAGGCAGACCCCGCCCAGGGTGT
>CAZUZT010000098.1:0-8520 GCA_964624575.1 uncultured Rhodanobacteraceae bacterium
TGATGATCGTCGCCGGCACCCTGGTCAACAAGATGGCCCCGGCGCTGCGCAAGGTCTACGACCAGATGCCCGAGCCCAAGTGGGTGATCTCGATGGGTTCGTGCGCCAACGGTGGCGGCTACTACCACTATTCCTATGCTGTCGTGCGGGGCTGCGACCGGGTGGTTCCGGTCGATGTCTACGTGCCCGGCTGTCCGCCCACGGCCGAGGCCCTGGTGTACGGCATTCTTCAGTTGCAAAAGAAGATCCGTCGGACCAACACGTTCAAGCGCTGAGGACCGGTTGTGAGCGATGCGATGAGCGACACCCTGGCCGCGCGATTGCGCGCGCGCCTGGGCGACGGCGTTTCCAGCCTCACCGAGGCGCTGTCGGAAACCACCCTGGAAGTGGGCCACCAACACTGGAATGCCACCGCGCGCATCCTGCGCGATGAATTCGGCTTCGAGCAGTTGGTCGATCTGTGCGGGGTCGACTACCTGGGCTATGGCGACAGCGAATGGGATGTCTCCGACGCCACCTCCGCCGGCTTCTCGCGCGGCGTCGAAGGCTACGGTCCGGGCCGCTTCAGCTGGGCCGAGCGCCCGGAAAGCCGCGTCCATGAGCGCCGCTTCGCTGTCGTTGCGCACCTGCTGTCGGTCAGCAACAACCAGCGTTTGCGAATCCGCTGCTTTGCGCCCGATGACGCGCTGCCGGTGGTGGCCTCGCTGATCGATGTCTGGACCGGCGTCAACTGGTTCGAGCGCGAGGCCTTCGACCTGTTTGGAATCGTCTTCGACGGCCATCCGGATCTGCGCCGCATCCTCACCGATTACGGCTTCATCGGTCACCCGTTCCGCAAGGATTTCCCGCTGATCGGCAATGTCGAGGTCCGCTACGACCCGGAGCAGGAACGCGTGGTCTACGAACCGGTGACCTCGGTGGTGCCGCGGGTGGGTGTCGCGCGCGTGGTGCGGGACGACTCCCGTTTCCTCACCGCCCGTGAGGAACAGCTGGGCCGCCGGCCAGTGCAGGAGCAGGATTGAGCATGGAGATTCAGAGCTACACGATGAATTTCGGCCCCCAGCATCCGGCCGCGCACGGCGTGCTGCGCCTGGTGCTGGAGATGGAAGGTGAAGTGGTTCGCCGGGCCGACCCGCATGTCGGCCTGCTGCACCGCGCCACCGAAAAGCTGGCCGAATCCAAGCCCTACAACCAGTCGATCGGCTACATGGACCGGCTCGATTACGTGTCGATGATGTGCAACGAGCATGCCTACGTGCGTGCCATCGAGCAGCTGATGGGAATCCAGGCGCCGGTCCGCGCGCAGTGGATCCGGACCATGTTCGACGAGATCACGCGCATCCTCAACCACCTGATGTGGGTCGGCACCAACGGTCTTGACCTGGGTGCGATGGCGGCCTTCCTGTATGCCTTCCGTGAGCGCGAAGAGCTGATGGATCTGTACGAGGCGGTCAGTGGTGCGCGCATGCACGCCACCTATTACCGCCCCGGCGGCGTCTACCGCGACCTGCCCGAGCACATGCCGCGGTACCGGGAATCGCCCTGGCACAAGGGCAAGGACCTCAAGCGCCTGAATGCCTGGCGCGAAGGTTCGATGCTGGACTTCATCGACGCCTTCACCGACGACTTCCCCAAGCGCCTGGATGAATACGAGACCCTGCTGACCGACAACCGGATCTGGAAGCAGCGCACCGTCAACATCGGCGTGGTCACGCCCGAGCAGGCGCTGGCCTGGGGCATGACCGGGCCGATGCTGCGCGGTTCGGGCATCGAATGGGACCTTCGCCGCAAGCAGCCCTATGCCATGTACGACCAGGTCGAGTTCGATGTTGCCGTGGGCAACACCGGCGACTGCTACGACCGCTACCTGGTGCGCATGGCCGAGATGCGCCAGTCCAACCGCATCATCAAGCAGTGCGCCCAGTGGCTGCGGGCCAACCCGGGCCCGGTGATGATCGACAACTACAAGGTCGCGCCGCCCTCGCGTGAGGAAATGAAGGACGACATGGAAGCGCTGATCCACCACTTCAAGCTCTTCACCGAGGGCTATGTGGTGCCGCCCGGCGAAACCTATGCCGCGGTCGAGGCGCCCAAGGGTGAATTCGCCGCGTACATCGTTTCCGACGGCAGCAACAAGCCGTTCCGGCTCAAGCTGCGCGCTCCCGGCTTTGCCCACCTGTCGTCGATGGACGAGATCGTGCGCGGCCACATGCTGTCCGACGTCGTCGCCATGATCGGCACCTACGACGTGGTATTCGGAGAAATCGACCGATGAAGGCCACCGGCAACTACGACGCGGTGAAGGATGTCGACCCGCAGGACGTACTCAGCGGACAGACCCGCGCGTACATCGATCATTGGCTTGCCAAGTTTCCGCCCGAGCGCAAGCGTTCGGCCCTGGTGCAGGCGATGTTTGCCGCCCAGCAGCAGAACGGCGGCTGGCTCAGCGACGAGCTGATCACCGCCGTTGCCAGGTACCTGGACCTGCCGCCGGTGTGGGCCTACGAGGTCGCCAGTTTCTATTCGATGTTCGAAACCCGCCCGGTCGGCCGCCACAACGTCGCCGTGTGCACCAATATCTCCTGCTGGCTCAACGGCGCCGAGGACCTGGTCCGGCACTGCGAGCGCAAGCTGGGTGTGAAGCTGGGCCAGAGCACGGCCGATGGCCGCATCTACCTCAAGTACGAGGACGAGTGTGTCGCCGCCTGCTGTGGCGCACCGGTGATGATGGTCAACGGCCATTACCACGAAAAACTGACCCCGGAAAAGGTCGACGAGATCCTGGACGGGCTGGAGTAGCACGATGGCGCATGAGCAACGCAACGGGCCGGTCGGGCCGGCGCCACAGGCGCACAATGTCGTCTACACGACGCTGCATTTCGACCAGCCGTGGAGCTATGACAATTACCTGAAGACCGGTGGTTACCAGGCCTGGCGCAAGATCCTGACCGAACGGCCGGACCCGGCCTGGGTCGTGGACCAGGTCAAGGAAAGCGGCCTGCGTGGCCGTGGTGGCGCCGGCTTTCCGACCGGGCTGAAGTGGTCGTTCATGCCGCGCAGCGCGCCCGGCCAGAAGTACATCCTGTGCAACTCGGACGAATCCGAGCCGGGCACCTGCAAGGACCGGGACATCATCCGCTACAACCCGCACTCGATCATCGAGGGCATGGCGATCGCCTGCTATGCCACCGGTTCGACGGTGGGCTACAACTACCTGCGCGGTGAGTTCCACCACGAGCCGTTCGAGCGCCTTGAGCAGGCCCTGGCCGATGCCTACAAGCACGGCTGGCTGGGCAAGGACATCCAGGGCACGGGCATCGATGTCGACATCTTCAATGCCCTGGGCGCCGGCGCCTACATCTGCGGCGAAGAAACCGCGCTGATGGAATCGCTGGAAGGCAAGAAGGGCATGCCGCGCTTCAAGCCGCCGTTCCCGGCCAACTTCGGCCTGTACGGCAAGCCGACGACAATCAACAACACTGAAACCTATGCTTCGGTGCCGGCGATCATCCGCAACGGCGCCGACTGGTTCCTGGGCCTGGGCAAGCCGAACAATGGCGGCCCGAAGGCATTTTCGGTCTCCGGCCACATCAACCGCCCGGGCAATTACGAGGTGCCGCTGGGCACGTCGTTCCGCGACCTGCTGGAACTGGCCGGTGGCGTGCGCAACGGCAACCAGCTCAAGGGCGTGATCCCGGGTGGCTCGTCGATGCCGGTGCTGCCGGCGGAAATCATGCTGGAATGCACGATGGACTACGACTCGATCCAGAAGGCCGGTTCCGGCCTGGGTTCGGGTGCGGTCATCGTCATGGACGAGACCACCTGCATGGTCCGTGCCTGCCACCGCATTTCCCGCTTCTACTACGCCGAATCCTGCGGCCAGTGCACGCCCTGCCGCGAGGGCACCGGCTGGATGTACCGGATGCTCGGACGCATCGTCGAAGGCAAGGCCACCGGCGATGACCTGACCATGCTGCGCGAGGTCGCCGGCCAAATCGAAGGCCACACCATCTGCGCTTTCGGTGAGGCCGCAGCCTGGCCGGTGCAGGGCTTTTTGCGCCATTACTGGCACGAGTTCGAATACATGGTGACGCACAAGCGCTCGCTGGTCAGCGAGCAACTCGGGGTGGCGGTATGAACGACACGGTGAAGGCCGAGCAGGATCTGGTCACGATCCAGATCGACGGCGAATCGGTGGCGGTGCCCAAGGGCAGCATGATCATCGAGGCCTCCGACCGCATCGGCAAGCCGATCCCGCGCTTCTGCTACCACAAGAAGCTGACGATCGCCGCCAACTGCCGCATGTGCCTGGTCGAGGTTGAGAAATCGGGCAAGCCGTTGCCGGCCTGCGCGACGCCGGTCATGGACGGCATGAAGGTGCTCACGCAGTCGGAAAAGGCCTTGCGCTCGCAGCGCAATGTGATGGAATTCCTGCTCATCAACCACCCGCTGGATTGCCCGGTCTGCGACCAGGGCGGCGAGTGCGAGCTGCAGGACGTGGCCATGGGCTACGGCCGTTCGGTCAGCCGTTTCGTCGAGCGCAAGCGCGTCGTCGCCGACGAGGACCTGGGCTCGCTGATCGCCACCGACATGACCCGGTGCATCCATTGCACCCGCTGTGTGCGCTTCATGTCGGAGATCGCCGGCACCACCGAATTGGGTGGCATGGGCCGCGGCGAGCACCAGGAGATCGGCACCTGGGTGGGCAAGGCGATCCATTCGGAGATCGGCGGCAACATCATCGATGTCTGCCCGGTCGGCGCCCTGACCAACAAGGTGTTCCGCTTCAAGGCCCGCGCCTGGGAGCTGATCGCCCGCGCCTCGGTCGGCTACCACGACGCCCTGCAATCCAACCTGTTCCTGCACACGCGCCGGGGCGAAGTGCTGCGCAGCGTGCCGCGCGAGAACGAGGCGATCAACGAAACCTGGCTGTCCGACCGCGACCGCTATTCGCACCAGGGCCTGTACGCCGAGGACCGCCTGCTGACGCCGATGCTGCGCGAGGGCGAGCGCTGGCGCGAGGCCGATTGGGACGAGGCGCTCAACGCCGCCGCGCAGTTGCTGCGTGATGCCGGCCAGGGCCAGACCGGTTTCCTGGTCGGCCCGTCGACTTCGTGCGAGGAAGGCGCCCTGCTCAAGGGTCTGGCCACGCACCTGGGCAGCAACCATATCGACCACCGCCTGGCCCAGGCCGACTTCGCCGATGACGGCACGGCGGCCAGCCAGGCCGGTTTCCAGATGCCGCTGGAACAGATCGAGCACGCCGATGTCGTGGTCCTGGTCGGCTGCGATCCGCGCAGCGAAGCACCGCTGCTGGCCCATCGCATCCGCAAGGCCTCGGGCCGGGGTGCAAAGGTCTTCGCGCTCAATCCGTTTGATTTCGATTTCACCATGCCCCTGGCCGGCCTGGCCCTGGCGGCACCCTCGCGGCTGCCGCAGACCCTGGCCGCGTTCGCGGCCGCGGTGCTAGGCGAAACGGGGACCAGGACTCCGAAGTCGCTGGCACCGCTGCTGGCCTCGGTACAGCCTGATGACGGCGACCGGGCAGCCGCCAAAACACTGGCCGGCGCCGGCAAGGCCGTGGTCATCGTCGGCCAGCAGGCCCAGCGCGCCGCCAATGGCGCCAGCCTGCGCGCCCTGGCACGCCTGATCGCCCAGGCCAGTGGCGCCCGCTACAACGTGTTGCCGCTGGGTGCCAATCCGGTGGGCCTGGCCCGCGCCGGCGTCCTGCCAGGTACCGGCGGCGATGTTGCCAGCCAGCTGGCCAATCCGCGCCCGGCCTATGTGCTGTACAACGCCGAGGTGCTGGACTTTGCCGAGCCGGCGCAGGCCGCTGCAGCCCTGTCCGGTGCCCGCACCATCGCCTTCAGCGCCTATGCCGATGACGCCCTGCGCCAGGTCGCCGACATCATCCTGCCGATCGGCCTGCTGCCGGAAATCGACGCCACCCTGGTCAATATCGATGGCCTGACCCAGGTGCTGGCGGCCGGCGCCCGGCTGCCCGGCCGGGCCCGCCCCGGCTGGCGCGCGCTGCGTGCCCTGGCCGACCTGCTGGCCGTGTCCGGACTGGACTTCACCGATATCGACGGCCTGCGCGCTGGCCTGGACCTGTCCGACAACCTCGGCGACGCCGGCAACGGCGGCAGCGACGAGTTCTCGCCCGCGGCCACCGGCGATGCCGGCAACCAGAATGACCATCCTGGCCTGGAACGGCTGTCGCTGCTGCCGATCTACCGGCTCGATGCCGTTGTCCGCCGCGCCCAG
This sequence comes from uncultured Rhodanobacteraceae bacterium, assembly GCA_964624575.1. Lineage (GTDB taxonomy): Bacteria > Pseudomonadota > Gammaproteobacteria > Xanthomonadales > UBA2363 > Pseudofulvimonas. The sequence continues at coordinate 6,265 of CAZUZT010000098.1, forward strand.
GCGCTGCAGGAGTCGCCACTGGGGGTGGCGCCGGTGGCCAGCCTCAATCCGGAGCAGGCCAGCGGCCTGGGCCTGCAGGCTGGCCAGCAGGTACGGGTCACCGCTGGCAATGGCGCGGCGGTCGAGCTGCCGGTGCACCTGGATGAGCGGGTGCCGGTCGGTGCGGTGATGATTCCGGCCGGCTTCCAGGCTACCGCCAGCCTGCCGGCCAGCGGCGGCCTGCGGATCGAGGGGATGGCGTCGTGATCGACATGTTGCGCGAATTCTTCCTGGGCTTCGGCCCGATCGGCCTGCTGCTGTGGACGGTGGTCAAGGTCCTGGCCATCGTCATGCCGGTGATTCTCGGCGTCGCCTTCTATGTGCTTTACGAGCGCAAGGTCATCGGCTGGATGCATGCCCGCCACGGGCCGCAGTACCTGGGCCGGATGTTCGGCGTCGGCTGGATCCAGACCTTCGCCGACGTGCTCAAGCTGCTGCTCAAGGAAATCGTGCGCCCCAGCCGTGCCCACGGCTTTCTGTTCTATCTGGCACCACTGCTGGCGATGGCGCCGGCGCTGGCGGCGTGGGCGGTGATCCCGTTCGATGATGGCCTGGTGCTGGCCGACATCAACGCCGGCCTGCTCTATGTCCTGGTCATGACCTCGCTGGGCGTGTACGGCATCATCATTGCCGGCTGGGCGTCCAACTCCAAATATGCCTTCCTGGGCGCGATGCGCTCGGCGGCGCAGGTGATCAGCTACGAGATCGCCATGGGCTTTGCCCTGGTCGGGGTGCTGGTTGCCGCCGGCAGCCTGAACCTGACCACCATCGTGCTCGGGCAACAGGGGGCGGGCGGGCTGCTCAACTGGTACTGGCTGCCGCTGCTGCCGCTGTTCGTGATCTTTTTCATCTCCGGCGTGGCCGAGACCAACCGTGCCCCGTTCGACGTGGCCGAAGGCGAGAGCGAGATCGTGGCCGGCTTCCACGTGGAATACTCCGGTGCCGCGTTCGCGGTCTTCTTCCTGGCCGAATACGCCAACATGATCCTGGTCTGCTTCCTGACCGCGCTCCTGTTCACCGGCGGCTGGCTGTCACCGTTCCCCGAAGCCGTGCCCGTACTCGGTGTCGACGGCTGGTGGTGGCTGCTGCTCAAGGTGCTGTTCTACATGTTCGTCTTCCTGTGGTTCCGCGCCACCTTCCCGCGTTACCGCTACGACCAGATCATGCGCCTGGGCTGGAAGATCTTCATTCCGATCACGATCGTCTGGATCCTGGTGGCGGCGATGATGGTGCATTTCGGGCTGCTGACGCAGATGGACGCCTGACATGAGCAAGCGACTGAGCCATTACTTCAAGAGCCTGATGCTGGGCGAACTGCTGCAGGGCATGGCGGTGACGATGCGCTACTTCGTCAAGGCCAAATACACCATGCAGTACCCGGAGGAGAAGATCCCCAAATCCAACCGCTTCCGCGGCCTGCATGCGCTGCGCCGGTACGCCAACGGCGAAGAGCGCTGCATTGCCTGCAAGCTGTGTGAGGCGGTCTGCCCGGCGCTGGCCATCACCATCGATTCGGACATGCGCGAGGACGGCAGCCGCCGCACCACGCGTTACGACATCGACCTGTTCAAGTGCATCTACTGCGGTTTCTGCGAGGAATCGTGCCCGGTCGACTCGATCGTCGAGACCGACATCCACGAGTACCACTTCGAAAACCGCGGCGAGCACATCGTCAACAAGCAGCAGTTGCTGGCGATCGGCGACCGCTATGAAGAGCACATCGCCGCGGCCCGCGCACTGGATGCGCCGTACCGCTGAGGATCTGGCATTGAGCACGTTGCAACTGCCCGCTGAGGGCATCGGCAGTGGGGCACAGGTCGGCCGGGTGGATGACACCGGCATCCTGGCGCCGTTTTCCAGCCCCTGCACACAGGAGTCCGGCCCGTGGACCTGATCGTCAACAACATCGAGCTGATTGCCTTCTACCTGTTTGCCGGCATCGCTTCGGCGGCGGCACTGGCGGTGATCACCGTGCGCAATCCGGTCTACGCCGTGCTGTTCCTGGTGCTGACGTTCTTCAGTACCGCCTGCGTCTGGCTGCTGGCCCGGGCCGAGTTCCTGGCCATCGTGCTGGTGCTGGTCTATGTCGGCGCGGTGATGGTGCTGTTCCTGTTCGTGGTGATGATGCTGGATGTGCGCACCGACAAGGTCCGCGAAGGCTTCATCCGCTTCCTGCCGGTGGGCGTGCTGGTTGCCGCCGCCATGCTGGTGCAGATG
>CAZUZT010000099.1:0-8485 GCA_964624575.1 uncultured Rhodanobacteraceae bacterium
CGGGCCGGCCATGCCGATGCCAAGGGGGCGCGCTACGCCTTCGCCGCCGGGGTCAACGAACTGGGCCCGGCGCTCAAGCTGACATATACCGTGCCCGAGGACTGGCCGGACCGGCTCGATGACGCCTTGGCCCGGCTTGACCGGCTCAAGCCGGCCGGCAAGGAATTGCTGGTGGCGGCCATGACCCGGGCAGTGATGCACGATGGCCGCCTGGAAGTGGCCGAGAGCGAACTGCTGCGCACCACCTGCGCCGCCCTGCATTGCCCGTTGCCGCCCTTGCTGCACCAGGCCCAGGCGCAACTGGCAGCGGAGTCGGAGCGATGACCGCAACGTTCCGGTGGCCGCACGGTGCTGCGCTGACCGTTGCCGGCAGCCCCTGCCGGTCATGACACCGGGACTGGCCGGGCCGGCGCCCGCCAGCGGCAAGCCCCGCTCACGCTGGGGCCACCTGCTCGGCGTGGAGGCCGGCGAATGGCGCGCCCTGGGCTGGTCGTTCGCCTATTTCTTCTGTCTGTTGTGCGCCTATTTCGTGATCCGGCCGGTGCGCGACGAGATGATCGTGCGCTTCGGCGTGGACCGGATGCAGTGGGTCTACACCAGCGTCTTCTTCGTCATGCTGGCCTTGACACCGGTTTATGGCTGGCTGGTTTCGCGCTGGCCGCGGCGGCAGTTCCTGCCGGTGGTGTACCTGGTATTCATGGCCTGCCTGGGCCTGTTCTGGGTGCTGTTCCATTTCAACGCCGACATCGCCCGGCTGCTGGCGATCGATGCCGATGCCTTCGGCCGGGGTTCGGCGATGACGCTGGCGATATGGATCACCGTGTTCAACCTGTTCGTGGTCTCGGTGTTCTGGAGCTTCATGTCCGACATCTACGAGCCCGAACAGTCCCGTCGCCTGTACGCCACCATCGCCACCGGCGGCACCCTGGGCGCGCTGGCCGGGCCGACCATCACCGGCCATCTGGCGCGGGCGGTGCAGATCGACACCCTGTTGCTGATTTCGGCCAGCCTGCTGGGCCTGTGCCTGGTATGCATCGCCCAACTGGTGCCCTGGGCGCAGGCACGCGAACTGCGGCGTACCGGCAGCACCCGCGAGGCGCCGATCGGCGGCACCGTTTTGGCCGGTGCCCGGCTGGTGTTCCAGCAACCGATCCTGCGCGCGCTGGCCTTGCTGATGATCTGCGGCGTGGCCATCGGCGGCATCCTGTACAACCAGCAGATCCGGCTGCAGAGCGAGATCACCGATTCGGCGCAGCGGGTGGCGTTCTTCGCCAACCTGGACCTGTGGATCAACCTGGTCGCGGTGTTCTTCCAGCTCGGCCTGACCCGCTTCCTGCTGACCCGCTTTGGTGCCGGCTGGTTGCTGGTGGCGCCGGCCCTGCTGGTCATCGGCGTGCTGGCGATGATCTATGGAAATCCCACGGTGCTGATGGTCGGCCTGGCCCAGGTGGCCACCCGTGGCATGGTCTACGGCATGCTCAACCCGGCCCGCGAAACCCTGTTCACGCGCATCGATCGCGAGGCCCGGTACAAGGCCAAGAACTTCATCGATACGGTGGTCTGGCGTGGCGGCGACATGATTACCCAGTGGGGCATCATCATGGTCACCGCCCTGGGGCTGGCGGTGGCGAGTTTGCCGCTGTTCGGCATTGCCATCGCCGTGATCTGGGCGCTGGTCGGCTGGCACGTGCGGCGCTGGGAACGCTCGGCAGTGGACGACCCCGGCTGAGCCGGGCGGCTCTGGGCGCCTCGTGTGGCTGCTGCCGCCTTCAGGCGTTGCGGTGGTAATACAGCCAGCCGATCGCGGTCAGCAGCAGTACCGGCAGGGCATTGATCAGGGGCAGGCTGTAGCCATAGACATCGGCCAGGTTGATCAGCGCGCGCTGGATGAAATAGAAGGCCACGGCGATGATGATGCCCAGGAACAGCCGCTTGCCCAGGCCGCCCGAGCGCAGGGTGCCGAAGGCGAACGGGGTGATGGCAAAGACCAGGGCCAGGGTCGCCACCGGATTGAACAGTCGTGCCCAGAAGGCCGACTCCAGGGCCTGTGTGTTCAGGCCGCTGGCCTTGTTGTAGCGGTAGTTTTCCAGCAGCCCGGACACGCCCAGATAACGCGGGCGGATCGCGCCCAGGCTGAGCACTTCCGGGTCCAGGTCCGAGGCCCAGGTGCCGGTCGGCAGGTGCGTGGCGACGATCCGGTCGGCTTCGAAGGTAAACTGGCGCACGTCGTCCAGCTGCCAGGCTTCGTCGCGGAAGATACCGCTTTCCGAACGCATGATCCGGCTCAGGCGGCCCTCGTCATCAAAGAAGTACAGACGGATCTCGCGCAGTTCCAGCTCCCGGTCGGGGTTGACGAAGGCACGTTTGGCATTGATCACGGCCTCGCCGTCGCGGGCCCACAGGCCGCTGCCCTGGGCCAGGGCATAGTCATGGTGCTTGGTCTGCACCACCAGCCGCTGCGCCCAGCGTTCGCCTTCCGGCGCCAGGGTCTCGCCCATGGCGCTGACTGCCAGGCCCAGGGCGGCGACGGTTGCGGTGGCTGCCAGGGCGATGCGCAACTTGGACAGGCCGGAAGCACGCAGGGCGGTGATCTCGCCATTGCCTGCCAGCAGGCCCAGGCCGACGAGCGTGCCGATCAAGGCCGACGAGCCGAACAGTTCATGGATCCGCCGGGGCACGGTGTAGCCGACGTAGATCAGGGCCTTGGCCAGGGTGTAATCACCCATGCCCAGGTCATCCAGTTCCTCGCCCAGCGCCAGCAGGACATCGAAACCAAGCAGCACCGCCAGCACGATGCCGATGGTGCCGGCGACGGTGCCGGCCAGCAGCCAGTCAACCCGTTTGATATGGATCGGTGGCACGGCTAGCTGCCACCGTATGCCAGGGCGCCCGGGGACCCAGCGGGCAGGCGGGCCGGCGGCAGACAACCGGCCGCAGCGCGCGTTCGCGTTCGGGTTTGCCGGATGCGGGCTGGGAGATGGGCGGCCATCAGCTGGTGCCACCGCCGGGCAGGGTGTTGTCGCGCCGGAACAGCCAGGCCGCGATGGCCAGTGCCGGCAGGTGGATCCACCACAGACCGAAATAAGCCGGCATCAGGTCCTGCTGCAACCAGGCCCGGCCCAGGCTGAGCAGGTTGGTCAACACCAGATAGGCGAGCAGGGCCAGCAGGATCTTGCCGTAGCGGGCCCGCCGTGGCGCCGAGCGCGCCATCGGAATCGCCAGCAGGGCCAAGATCAACGGCGCCACCACCGTGCCCAGGCGCCAATGCAGCTCGGCCTGGGCCGGTGGTCCCGGGTCCTGCAGCAGCTCCAGGGTCGGCAGTTCGGCCGTGGGATATTTCAATGGGGCTTCCGGCGCGTCGGGAATACGCATCGTGTTGCGCTCAAAGCGCATGGTGCGGAAGGCGGCGCTGTCGAGCATGCCCTCTACCCGGAAGCCATCGCTCAATGCCATGTGGCGTTCGTCGACGGCATCACGGAAGAACTCGCCGTCGCTGGCGGTGATGATGTCGACGCCGTCCTGGTCCTCCTGGTAGACGAAAAGCTGTTCAAAGCGGGTGCCCTCGGCATTCATGCCGCCCAGGTAGAGCACGCCGCTGCGCCCGGGAATCTCCACGAACCGGCCCGGTTCCAGGCCGGCGACGAGCATCGAGCGGCTGGCTTCCTGGATCATCCGGTTGCCGGCGCGTGCCGCGGTCGGCGCCAGCCAGAATGACAGCACCGACAGGATCGCGGCCAGCACCAGGGCGACGCAGGCCACCGGCCTGAGCAGTTGCCGCGGACCGTAGCCGGAGGCGGCCAGGACCGCCATCTCGCCATCGCGATAGAGCCGGCCCAGGCCCAGCATGATGCCCAGGAACAGGGCCAGCGGCAGGATCAGGGTCAACGCTTCCAGCGAGCGCAGGCCGATCTGCGACATCAATAAGGCGGCGGCGACCTTGCCGCGGGCAATCTTGCTCAGGGTATCGGCCAGCAGGCCGCCGAACATGACCACCATCATCACCGCCATCACCGCCAGCAGGGCCTGCAGCAGTTCGGTCATCACATAACGGTCGAGTCTGCCCATGCGGCGGTCTCCGTCAGTTCCGGCCGCAGCCGGCCGCCGGCGCCAGGCGGCAGCCCGTGCGCGCTGCGGCGATGGCCCCGGGCCGGCCCTGATAAACTAGGCTCCGGCCCGGCGCACCCGCGCCGGCATTCTTTTCTGCAAGGCGGCCGCACGCCGGTGCGTGGTGTCCGCCTTCGTCAAATATCAGGTAAACCATGTCGCTAGAATTCGTTTTGACTTCGGATCGTCCCGCCACATCCCACGCTGGCGCCATCATCGTCGGTATCCACGAAGGGCGCCGGTTGACGGCGGCTGCAGCCGAACTGGACCAGGCCACGGCCGGGCGGATCGGGAAGTTGATCGACAGCGAGGATATCAGCGGCAAGGCGGGCAGGGTTAGCGTCCTGCACGGGCTGGAAGGCGTCAGTTCACCGCGGGTGTTCATCGTCGGCCTTGGCGAGCAGGACAAGTTCGACGCCCAGGTCTACACCGCGGCCCTGGCCAAGGGCCTGCGCGCGGTCCGGGAATCGCCGGCCGAATCGGTGCTGGTCAGTCTGGCGGAGCTGGATCTGCCCGGCCGTGACCGGCACTGGCTGCTGGAACAGGCAGTCCGCGCCGCCGGCAACCAGCTGTACCAGTACACCGCCACGCGCAAGGGCCGCAAGCAGGCGCTCAAGCGCATCGAGTTGCCCGGCCAGGGCGAGGCCGACGCCCAGGTGCTGGCCCGGGCCCAGGCCCTGAACGAAGGCATCGTGTTTGCCAAGGAACTGGCCAATCGGCCGCCCAACATCTGCACGCCGGCCTACATGGCCGAGCAGGCGCAAACGCTGATCGATACCGTGCCCGGCGTGACCGGCGAGATCCTCGATGAAGACGCGATGGACAAGCTGGGCATGGGCTCGCTGCTGGCGGTCGCCCGCGGCAGCGCCAACCGTCCGCACCTGATCGTGCTGCACTGGCGTGCCGGGCCGGAAGATCAGGCGCCGCATGTGCTGGTCGGCAAGGGCATCACCTTCGATACCGGCGGCATTTCCCTCAAGCCCGGCCCGGGCATGGAGGAAATGAAGTACGACATGTGCGGTGCCGCGACCGTGCTGGGCGCGTTCAATGCTGTCGCCCGTGCCGGCACCCCGATCAACCTGAGCGTGGTGGTCGCGGCCGTGGAAAACATGCCCGATGGCAACAGCTACCGTCCCAGCGACGTGCTGACCTCGATGTCGGGCAAGACCATCGAAGTGCTCAATACCGACGCCGAAGGTCGTCTGATCCTGTGCGATGCGCTGACCTATGCCCAGCAGACACTGAAGCCGCAGGTGCTGATCGATTGCGCCACCCTGACCGGTGCCTGCGTCGTCGCCCTGGGCAAGCACCCCCATGGCCTGTTCAGCCCCGACGATGACCTCGCCGGCGAACTGCTGGATGCCGGCCAGGCCACGCTCGATCGCGCCTGGCGCATGCCGCTGTGGCAGGACTACCAGGAAGGCCTGGATTCGGTGGTCGCCGATGTCGCCAATATCGGCGGCAAGTGGGGCGGTTCGATCACCGCCGCCTGCTTCCTGTGGCGCTTTGTCGATGGCCCGCGCTGGGCGCACCTGGATATTGCCGGTACCGCCTGGGACGAGGGCCGCAAGGGCCTGGCCACCGGCCGGCCGGTGCCGCTGCTGTTTGAATACCTGAACCGCCAGGCCGCCTGAGCCGGCGCCGGTAAAGCACCGGTCAATAAAGGACATGGCCATCCGGGTCGAGTTCCATCCGGTCAGCGCCGACGGCGGCGCGCACGCCCTGCCGGCAACCGTGCTTGCCGCCTGCATGAGCGCACTGGCCGAGCACCAGCCGGTGCTGATCCTGGCCCTGGATGCCGGCCAGGCGCGCACCCTGGACCAGTGGTTGTGGCAGGGTGATGGCTTCCTCGCCCACTGTCTGGCCGATGATCCCGATCATGAGGTGGCCCAGGCGGTCATTGCCGCGCCCGGCCAGGCCATGCCGCCGCGCCCGTGCCTGGTGAATCTGCGTACCCAGGCCGTCGATCCGGCGGCCAGTCCCGGCTGCCAGCGGCTGATCGAGGTGATCCCGGGGGATGCGGCCGGCAAGCAGGCCGCCCGCGAGCGCTGGCGGGCCTATCTGCAATACGGTCTGAAACCGGTAATGATCGATCGCTGATCCTGATCGTGAAGCTGGCCCTGGTCCTGGTCAGCCCGGGATCGGTACCAAGGAAACACAAGGAAAAACAACGAGGGCGCCGCTTGGCGCCCTCGTTGTTTCCATGCTGCTGTCAGCGGCCGCGGGTGATAAGCGGCCACTGCGGGTGTGCCGCTTCAGGCGGCCCGGGTCTGGACGGCGTCGCCGGCAGCGTCCTCGGCCTCGGCCGGGGCCGAGGTCCGGATCAGGTGGTCGAAGGCACTCAGGGCGGCGGTCGAGCCCTGGCCCATGGCGATCACCACCTGCTTGTAAGGCACCGTGGTGCAGTCGCCGGCGGCGAACACGCCCGGTATCGAGGTCTGGCCGCGGGCATCGATTTCGATCTCGCCGCGCTCGGACAGGGCCACGGCGTCCTTCAGCCATTCGGTATTGGGCAGCAGGCCGATCTGCACGAACACGCCATCCAGGGTGATGGTTTCGGTGCTGCTGGTCTCGCGGTCGCGGTAGACCAGGCCGGTGACCTTGTTGCCGTCGCCCAGCACCTGGGTGGTCTGGGCGGCGGTGATCACAGTGACATTGGCCAGGCTCCGGACCTTGCGCTGCAGTACGGCATCGGCCCGCAGTTGCGCGTCATATTCAATCAAGGTGACGTGGCCGACGATGCCGGCCAGATCGATCGCTGCCTCGACGCCGGAGTTGCCGCCGCCGATCACCGCCACGTGCTTGCCCTTGAACAGCGGGCCGTCACAGTGCGGGCAGTAGGCCACGCCCTTGTTGCGGTACTCGTCTTCGCCGGGCACGCCAAGCTGGCGCCAGCGGGCGCCGGTGGCCAGCACCACCGAGCGCGCCTTGAGCGAGCCGCCATCGGCAAACTCCACTTGGATCAACTCATCGCCCGGCACCAGGCGGCTGGCGCGCTGCAGGTTCATGATATCCACGTCGTAATCGCGGACGTGGGCCTCCATGGCGGCGGCCAGTTGCGGGCCTTCGGTGCGCGACACGGAAATGAAGTTCTCGATCGCCAGCGTGTCCAGCACCTGGCCACCGAAGCGCTCGGCGGCGACGCCGGTGCGGATGCCCTTGCGCGCGGCGTAGATCGCTGCCGCGGCGCCGGCCGGGCCACCGCCAACGACGAGCACGTCGAACGGCTCCTTGTCGGTCAGTTCCCGTGCCGCGCGTTCAGCCGCGCCGGTATCGAGCTTGGCGACGATTTCCTCGATGCTCATCCGGCCCTGGCCGAAGCGCTCGCCGTTCATGAACACGGTCGGCACCGACATGATCTGGCGCTCGTTCACCTCGTCCTGGAACAGGGCGCCGTCGATCATCACGTGTTCGACCTGCGGATTGAGCACCGCCATCAGGTTCAGCGCCTGCACCACGTCCGGACAGTTCTGGCAGGACAGCGAGATATAGGTCTCGAAGCGGTACGGGCCGGGCAGGGCGCGGATCTGGTCGGCCAGTGCCTGCTCGATCTTCGGCGGGTGGCCGCCGACATGGAGCAGGGCGAGCACCAGCGAGGTGAATTCATGGCCCATCGGAATGCCGGCAAAGCCGATACCGGCCGGTTCGTCCGGGCGGCCGACGGTGAACGAAGGCGCGCGCTGGCCGGCGGCATCGCGACGCTCGTGCAGCTGGATCAGCGGCGACAGGCCGGCGATCTCCTGCAGCAGGGTGGACATCTCCTGCGCGGCCGCACTGGCGTCGAGCCAGGCTTCGATCCGGATCGGCTGGCTGACCTTTTCCAGATAGGCGCTGAGTTGGGTCTTGAGGTTGGCGTCGAGCATGGTGGCGGCTCCCTGGATTTCGCGGCAAGGATTGAATGGGCGGGCGGGTAAACAAGCGGCCGCGCGAGGAATCCCGCGCGGCGCTGGAACAAGGGCGGAACCCGGCCTGGAGGAGGAGGGGCCGGGTTCCGCGGGCCGGGCGCGCAAGGCTGCGCGGCCCGGCCGTTCGGTGGGATCAGATCTTGCCGACCAGATCCAGTGACGGGGCCAGAGTCTTCTCGCCTTCCTTCCACTTGGCCGGGCAGACCTCGCCCGGATTGGCGGCGACGTACTGGGCGGCCTTCAGCTTGCGCAGGGTTTCGGTGACGTCGCGGGCGATCGCGTTGTCATGGATCTCCAGCGTCTTGATCACGCCATCGGGATTGATGATGAAGGTGCCGCGCAGGGCCAGGCCTTCCTCGGGAATGTGCACGCCGAAGGCATTGGTCAGCTGGTGGGTCGGGTCACCGACCAGCGGGAAACCGGCCTTGCCCACTGCCGGCGAGGTTTCGTGCCAGACCTTGTGCGAGAAGTGGGTA
>CAZUZT010000100.1:0-8402 GCA_964624575.1 uncultured Rhodanobacteraceae bacterium
CTGGCCTGGCTGGTTGGGCGTTACTGGATCTTTCCCAGCCTGGACGGCCCCCAGGCGCAATTGCTGGACGCCCATCAGCAGGTCGCCTCGCTCAAGGAACGGCTGTCCGACGCCGAGCAGCGCGCGGCCAATCTGGGTCGCGCCGAGCAGATCGCCCGCCTGGCCAACGAGAATGTCCAGTCCGTGCTCACCGAGCGCGAAGCCACGATTGCCGAACTGCGTCGCGACCTGGCTTTGTACAATCGCCTGGTCGGCCCCCAGGCGGCCGGCCAGGGCCTGACCGTGCACGAGGTGGTGCTGACGCCGACCGGCCAAGATGTGATGTCGATGGATGTGGTGCTGACCCAGACCCGCGATGTTCGCGATGGCAGCCAAGGCCATGTCACCGTAACGGTGGAAGGCCAGCGCGATGGTCGCACCGAGACGCTGCCCTGGAAGGATTTGGCGGCAGCCGGCGACGAGGACGGACTGGCATTCCAGTTCCGGTACTTTCAGCGCCTGCAGACGAGCCTGGTGCTGCCGCCGGATTTCCAGCCGCACGCGCTGGAGATACAGGTGCACAGCCGGGGCAACGAGACGGTGCACCGAAAACTGCGCTGGGATCAGCTAGTCAATGAGGGGAGTGTGTGATGTTCGGTAACAGCAAACAGGCCAAACAGGCAAAGGCCAACCGGCAGGGCAACGGCCAAGTCGACACCCTGATCGGCCGCAATACCCATGTCAATGGTGACATCCAGTTCACCGGCGGCCTGTATATCGACGGCAAGGTGACCGGTTCGATCCGGGCTTGTCCCGACGGTCAGGCAATGCTGTCGATCAGCGAACACGGCATGGTCGAGGGTGATATCCATGTTCCCCATGTGGTCATCAACGGCCGGCTGGTTGGCAACATCCACAATGGCCAGAACGTGGAGTTGCTGGCCAATGCCCAGATCCAGGGCAACATCGAGTATCGCCTGCTGCAGATGGCGGTGGGCGCTGCGATCAGCGGCCAGCTTCTGCAGCAATCCGAGGATGCCCGCCAGCTGACCGGCCCGGCCGCCGATACCGACCCCCGGCAGGATCAGGAAGCCGACGCCGACCTGCCGGCCTATGACGCCGGCACTTGATGCCGGCAGCGCGCGCCCCGATAGTAGGGCCATGAACGACACCCTTGCTCCCAGTTACCAGGCCCGCGCCGATCTGGCGGTGACCGCTGCGGCGGCGGCCAAGGTCGGCCAGCTTCTGCACGAGGAAGGCAATGCCGACCTGGCGCTGCGCGTGTACATCACCGGCGGCGGCTGCTCCGGTTTCCAGTACGGCTTCGCCTTCGAAGATGAGCGTGCCGAGGATGATCTGGCGATCGAACGCGACGGCATCGTGGTCGTGGTCGACCCGCTCAGCCTGCAGTACCTGCATGGCGCCGAAATCGACTACGCCGAAAGCCTGGCCGGCGCCCAGTTCGTGATCCGCAACCCCAATGCCAAGACCACCTGTGGTTGCGGCTCGTCATTCACCGCTTAGCATTGCCACCCGGGCAGCGCCTGCAGCCCCGGCAGGTGGTCGGGGTCATCTGCCCGGCGCTCCTTGAAGTCGCAGCGCCCGTCGGTGGCTGACAGCCTGATGGCCACAGACCCGCCTGGCCGCCAACCCCTGAAAATCAGCCCGAGCCGGGCGCGCCGGGACCGTGAGTGATCTGACGATCATGGATTACGCCTTCACCCGCACCGGTTTTGACCGTTGTGTCGAGCAGCGCGAGGAGCCGGATCAGCTGCGCGCGCTGGCCACGGCACCCGACAGCCTGTGGTTGCCGCTGCGCGGCGATGGCTGCGCTGCGGTCGGCGAGGATGGGCAGCTGTGTTGGCACTCGGGCGGCCAGCCCGGCCCGGCGCTGGCGGCCGACGGCAATCACGCCGATGTCGACGCCAACGACTGGATCTTCCTGGGCCGGCTCGACGACCGGCCGGTATTCGTTTCCCTGGCCGGCTCCGGTCCCCGGCAGCAAGCGCCGTTGCGCTGGCTGGACCTGCGCGGCGCCGCCGCCAGCCTGGAAGCCGGGCAGGCCGGCCTGCTGGCCTATGCCAGCGCCTTGCGCGTGTGGCATGCACGCCATCGCCACTGCGGCGGTTGCGGTGGCCGGCACCGGATCCAGTCCGGTGGTCATCGCCTGTATTGCCCGGCCTGTGAGAGCGCTTCGTTCCCGCGGACCGACCCGGCAATCATCGTGCTGGTGCGTGATGCCGAGCGCTGCCTGCTGGGACGCCAGCCGGGCTGGCCGGCCGGGCGCTATTCGACCCTGGCCGGCTTCGTCGAGCCCGGTGAAACCCTGGAAGCCGCCGTGGCCCGGGAAGTTCATGAAGAATCCGGCGTCGCCGTCGGCGACTGCCATTACCTGGGCTCGCAACCCTGGCCGTTTCCGGCCTCGTTGATGGTCGGCTTCGAAGCCGCCGCCGTGCAGCCTGAAATTGCCCTGGGCGATGAGCTGGAAGATGCGCAATGGTTCGATCCGGACCAGTTGGCGTCGGGCATCGTCAGCGGTCGCCTGCGGCCACCACCGCGGCTGTCGATCTCGCGCTGGTTGATCGAGCGCTGGCATCGCCAGCAGACCGGGCGCGCACTGCCGCCATCCCCGGCGGCCGAACAATGACCGCGGTGCGGCCGGGCCAGTGTTTTAGCCGGCTTCGGCCAACCGCTGCCGGCTGCCGTCGGGCCGGTTAAAATGCCGCAGACCCGGGAGCCTTGACCATGACCTATACGCTGATCGCCATGCTGGTGGTGTTGACCCTCAGCCACCTGCTGCCGGACCTGGGGCGCTGGCGCCGCCACGCCTGGTTCGGCCATTGGCTGGGCTGGCTGCGTGACACCACCGGCCAGTCCTGGCACCAGGGCTGGATGCTGCTGGTGGTGCTGGGTGTGCCGCTGCTGGCGCTGGGCCTGGTGATGGCGGCGCTGGCCCAGCCACTTCACGACATCGCCTGGCTGCTGACCGCCATCGTGGTGTTGTTCCTGGCCTGGGGGCCGCGCGATTTCGACCAGGACATCGATACCATCGCCGTGGCCGAACCGGCCCGGCGGCCGGAACTGGTGGCCACGCTGCTGGGCGGGCCGGTACCGCCGACCGCCGAAGCGGCCGTGGCCGCGGCGGCCCGGGCAACGCTGCGGCGCTGGTTCGGGCCGCTGCTGTGGTTCCTGCTGCTGGGTCCGGTCGGGGCATTGGCGTACCGGCTGACGCAACTGGCGGCCGAGGATTACGCTGAAACGATGTCGCCGCAGCTACGCCAGGCCGCCGCGCAACTGCTGGCGGTCCTGGACTGGCCGGCCGTGCACCTGATCAGCCTGGGCATGGCCATCGCCACCGATTTCGACAACGTCATGCGCGCCTGGCGTGGGCGGATGCGTGTTGCCGGCGGTTTGTGGACGCTGGATGCCGGTCTGCTGGCCGTGGTTTCGGCCGCAGCCGTGCGTGCCGATCTGGAGCAGCACGATGGCGAGGGCCTGGCCGGCCTGGAAGATACCGGTCTGGGCGGGGCGGGCGCCGGCGCACCGGAACTGGGCAGCCTGCTGCGCGATGTCCGGTCACTGGCCTGGCGGGTGCTGATCGTCTGGTTGGCGCTGATCGCCCTGGTGGCCCTGGTAGCGCTGCTGGCCTGACCGGTAGCGAGCGCTGGCCGCCGTTGCCTGGCGGCCCGCCCAAGCCGTACCGGTCAGCGCAACCAGCCGCGCTGTTCGATCCAGTCGATGATCTTCATCGCCTGCGCGCGCGGATCGCCGCTGCCGGCATCAATGCGCAGCTCGGGATTTTCCGGCTCCTCGTAGGGATCGGAAATGCCGGTGAACTGCTTGATTTCGCCACGGCGGGCGGCCGCGTACAGGCCCTTGCGGTCGCGTGACTCGCACACGTCCAGCGCGGTCGCCACATGGATTTCGCAAAAGCCACCGTTGGCCTGGCACAGGGCGCGGGCCTGGGCCCGGGGCTGCGCGAACGGCGCGATCGGTGCACACACGGCAATGCCGCCGTGGCGAACGATCTCGCTGGCAACCCAGCCGATGCGGGTGATGTTGGCGTCGCGGTCCTCGCGGGAAAAGCCCAGGCCCTTGGACAGGTGTCGGCGCACGTCATCGCCATCCAGCAGGGTCACCGGCCGGCTGGATCGTTCCAACATCAGGCTGATCACGGCCTGTGCCAGCGTGCTCTTGCCGGCTCCGGAAAGGCCGGTGAAGAACAGGGCGAAGCCGGGCGGCCGGCCGGCCGGATAGCGCTCGCGCAGCACCGAGACGATTTCCGGAAAGCTGAACCATTCGGGGATGTCGGCGCCCTCGTGCAGGCGCTGGCGAAGCTCCGTTCCGGAGATGTCGCGGATGGTGTCGGCGTCGGTGGCTTCGCTGGCGGCGATGTAGGCGTCGCGGTTCTCGGCGTAGACCACGGCTTCAAAAGGCACCATTTCCACGCCGATTTCCGCGGCATGGGCGGCCAGCAGTTCCTGGGCGTCATAGGGACCATAGAACGCAGTTCCCTGGCTGTCCTTGCCCGGGCCGGCATGGTCGCGGCCGACAATGAAATGCGTGCAGCCGTAATTTTTGCGGATGATCGCGTGCCACACCGCCTCGCGCGGCCCGCCCATGCGCATCGCCAGTGGCAGCAGGCTGAGCGCGGCCAGGCCGTCGGGGTAGTTGGGCATCAGTGCCTGGTAGCAGCGCACGCGCGTGTAGTGGTCGACATCGCCGGGCTTGGTCATGCCCACCACCGGGTGGATCAGCAGCTTGGCGCCGGTGCGCTCGGCGGCGCGCAAGGTCAGTTCCCGGTGGGCGCGGTGCAGCGGATTGCGGGTCTGGAAGGCGACCACGCGGCTCCAGCCCAGGGCTTGGAGACGTTCGCGCAGCGCGGCCGGGGTGTCGCGGTGCCCGACGAAATCGTAGTGGGCCGGCAGCTGGATGCCTTCCAGGCTGCCGCCGACATAGACCGGATGGCTGCGCTGCAACAGGTGCGCCACGCCGGGGTGCAGCGGATCGGTGGTGCCGAATACCTGCTGCGCTTCCTGTTCCAGCTCCGGCCGCCACAGGCTGTCGACGGTAAGAATCGCCAGCGGTGTGTTGTCGGCACCGCGCAGGGCGATGCGTGCGCCGGGCTGGATGTCGGCGGCGAATTCGGCACTGACATCCAGGGTGATCGGCATCGGCCAAAGCGTGCCGTCGGCCAGCCGCATGTTTGCCACGACCGAGTCGTAATCGGCCTGGCCCAAAAAACCGGTCAACGGTGAAAAACCGCCATTGAGCAGCAGCTCAAGATCACAGCGCTGGCGCGCAGTCAGATCCCAGGCGGGCAGGGTGGCCGCTTCCAGGCGCAGGGCATCGGCCTGCGCCGGCGGGACGAGAAGCTGACAGAGGCGGCCGCCGTGCGGCGCCGGAAGCTGGGACATGGAAACTCCGTTTCAGTGACTGTTAGTGCGCTGCACCATTGTATCCGCGGGTGCCGTGTCGGGCGCCGGGCGCTGGCTATTGGCCGGCCGGTGCCGCCGGGCTGCTCGCCGGGTGACTGTGGCGGTTCAGGCGAACAGGTCGCCCAAGCCGCGGATGATCGCCCGCCAGCCGATGTCGTTGCGGAACTGGGCGCCTTCAAAGGTGATGGCATTGGCGGTGTTGACCGCCAGCCCGCGGGCCGCGGCAATGTCCTTGCCCAGGGCGCAGACGGTCAGCACCCGGCCAGCACTGGTGACGATGTCGCCCATCCGGTTGGTCTCGGTGCCGCCGTGGAAGACCTTCACATCCGGGTCCGGCGGCAGGCTGTCCAGGCCCAGGATCGGGTCACCGGTACGTGCCTGCTCGGGATAACCGGCAGCAGCCATGACGATGCCCAGGCTGGGGCGTTCGTCCCAGTCGACGGCGACCTGGTCGAGTTCGCCGTCCAGGGCCGCCTCGATCAGCTCGACCAGATCCGAGCGCAGGCGCATCAGGATCGGCTGGGTTTCCGGATCGCCCAGGCGGACATTGAACTCGAGCACCTTCGGGGTACCGTCTTCGTCGATCATCAGGCCGGCATACAGGAAGCCGGTGAAGCGCCGGCCTTCGGCCTCCAGGCCAGCCAGGGCCGGGGCGATGATGTCCTGCTCGATGCGCTCGGCCAGTGCCGGCGTGATCAGGGTGGTGGGCGAGTAGGCGCCCATGCCGCCGGTGTTGGGGCCGGTGTCGGCCTCGCCCAGGCGCTTGTGGTCCTGGGTGCTGGCCAGGGTCTGGAAGCGGTCGCCATCGGCGATGACGATGTAGCTGGCTTCCTCGCCGGAAACCATCTCCTCGATCACCACCCGGGCGCCGGCCTCACCGAAGTGGCCATTGAAACAGGCGCGTACGGCGGCTTCGGCCTGGGCCAGGGTTTTGGCGACGATGACGCCCTTGCCGGCAGCCAGGCCATCAGCCTTGACCACGATCGGCACGCCCTGGCGACCGACATGGATCAGCGCCGGTTCCAGCTTGTCGAACACCGCGTAGCTGGCGGTCGCGATGCCGTGGCGGGTCATGAATTCCTTGCTGAAGGCCTTGGAGGCTTCCAGTTCGGCGGCGCTGCTGCCCGGCCCGAAACAGCGCAGGTCGGCGGCCTGGAAGCGGTCGACGATACCGGCCGCCAGCGGCGCCTCGGGGCCGACCACGGTCAGGGCGACTTCTTCGGACTGGGCCAGGGCCAGCAGACCGTCGATGTCGGTGGCGGCCACGGCGGCGTTGCGCACGCGCTCCTCGCGCGCGGTGCCGGCGTTGCCCGGCGCCACGATCACCTCGCGCACCTTCGGCGATTGCGCCAGCTTCCAGGCCAATGCGTGTTCCCGGCCGCCGCCGCCCACCACCAGAACCTTCATCGTTCGCAACTCCCGTGCATTGGGCCCGGCTGCCGGGGTCGACAGCCTGGGCGGAGCCATCCGTGGCGGTTCCAGCCCGATGGGTTGCCGGGCCGGGCGATCAGTGCGCAGCCGGTCCGGAACCCGGGGCGGCGACCCGGATGAGCCGTCCATTGTACTGTGCGCGGTACATCGCCTCCGATCCGGGGGCCACGATCTGCACCGACGGCCGGCTGCGGCCATAGACAATGGGGTCGTAGGTCAGGCGTCGATACAGCCCGGCTTCGGCCTGGTAATCCACGGCAATGGTCAGTGGTCCGGTGCCGTGCTCGGCCACCGCGGCCGACAGCGCCGGGGTGAATACGGCCTGGATCTGGCCGGCGCGATGGATGAAGTGCTGGACGTTGACGCCGTGCCAGGTCGATACCAGCGCCATCAACACCACCACCAGCCGCGCCCAGGGTGGCAGGCGTGGCCAGGCCAGCGCGGTCAGACCGACCGCCAGCAGGCTGGCGCCGTAGGCATACTGGTTGGCCGGGCCATCCAGGATCAGTACCGGCCCCAGGGCCAGCGCGATGCCACCGACGAAAGCCACGGCCAGGCGCCAGCCGGCACACCACAGGCCGGCCAGCAGGGCCATCCAGACGCCCCCGGCCAGGGCCAGCCGCAGCGGCGAGGCAAGCAGGGTCGAGCCGACCTCCGGCGCGGTCGGTATCAGCACGAACAGCGGATAACTGATGGCATTGCGGACGATCGCCGCCAGCGACCAGGTGTAGGCGCCGTCCATGCGCGGCAAGTACAGGATCACGCCCAGGCGCAGCGCCAGATAGGCCACGGCCGGCAGGCTCAGGCCGATGGCCACCCGCAACCAGGGGGCCGGCCGGCCGAGCAGCAGCCAGCCAAGCCAGGCCAGGGGTGCCAGCGCCAGGCCGGCTTCCTTGGCCAGCAGCGACGCCACCATGGCCAGCACTCCGGCAGCCACCTCCGGCCATCGGGACCGGACCGGAGTCGGTGCCACCGCAATGGCGCCGGCTTCGGCGGAGCGCCCGGTGTCCGGCAGCGGATGCCGGGTCAGCAGCCAGTTCAGCAGGCCCAGCCCACAGGCCACCCAGATCAGGTCGGCCAGGGTGGCGACCCAGCCGTGCACGTAGACCGCATACGGATTGAGCACGAACACCACCGCCGCGGCGATCGCCAACGTGTCGCGGCAGCCGCAACGGCGCAGCACGCTGCGCAGCAGCCAGGCCATGCCACAGCCCAGCGCCACCCACAGGCCATGGAACAGTGCCGGCCAGTCGTGCAGCCAGTGGGCAATCAACAGCCACAGGTTGAAGGTCAGCGGCCGGTACTGGAAGGTGCCGATGTCCAGCCACGATTGCCACGGCAGGCTGGCCAACGGGCCGCTGGTGGCACGCACGCCCCAGGCCAGCTCGTCGTGGCTGAAATAGCCCGGGTTGGCCAGCAGCAGCCATTGGCCCAGAACCAGGATGGCCAGCAATACCAGGCGGTTGCGAACGGATGGCTGGGCGGTGATGCCGATATGGGGCATGGCAGGTGGCTCGGACGGGTTTGCGTTGAAAGCGGCTGTTGCCGGCGGCA
>CAZUZT010000101.1:0-1487 GCA_964624575.1 uncultured Rhodanobacteraceae bacterium
CTGCGCTACCTGCTCGACACCGTCGGCCACGACATGGTCATGCTCGGCACCGATTACCCGTTCCCACTCGGCGAGCAGGAACCGGGCAGCCACATCCGCAACCTGGGCCTGCCAGAAACCAGCCAGGCGCAACTGTTCCACGGTGCCGCCCTGGATTGGCTGGATCTGCCGGCCGCGCGTTTTGCCGGCGGCTGATTCGCGCCCCACTCAACCGCACGACTTTCCCTGACCTGGTCCAACCCATGACTCCTGATGCCGCTGGACAAAGCGCAGACGAACGCGACAGCACCGACACGCTGGCCCGCTTCCGCGATGAGTTTTTGATTCCACGCGGCGCCGATGGCCGTGACTGGGCCTATTTCTGCGGCAACTCGCTCGGCCTGCAGCCGCGCGCGGTGCCGGCGGCACTGGCCCATGAGCTGGAATGCTGGGGCGGGCTGGCGGTGGAGGGGCATTTCAAGGGCGAGCTGCCGTGGATGGATTACCACCAGTTCGTCCGTGACGATCTGGCCCTGGTCGCCGGCGCGAAGCCGTCGGAAGTGGTGGCGATGAATTCGCTGTCCACCAACCTGCACCTGCTGATGGTCAGTTTCTACCGGCCGACGGCGCAGCGTCCGGCCATCCTGATCGAGGCCGGGGCCTTTCCGTCCGACCGCTATGCGGTGGAATCGCAGATCCGCTTCCACGGGTTCAACCCGGCCACCGACCTGATCGAGCTGGCACCGGATGAACCGGCGGGGACGATTTCCGAGGCCGCCATCGCCCAGGCCATTGCCGAGCATGGCGAGCGCCTGGCGCTGGTGCTGATGCCGGGCGTGCAATACCGCACCGGGCAGCGTTTCGATCTGGCCGCAGTCACCGCCCAGGCGCATGCCGTCGGCGCGATCGCCGGCTTCGACTTGGCGCACAGCTTCGGCAACGTGCCGCTGGACCTTCACGATGCCGGCGCCGATTTCGCCGTGTGGTGCCACTACAAGTACGGCAATGCCGGCCCGGGCGCGGTCGCCGGCGCCTTCGTGCATGAGCGCCATGCCGACAGCGACCGGCCGCGCTTTGCCGGCTGGTGGGGCCACGACCGGGAGACGCGCTTCCAGATGGGTCCGCAGTTCGTACCGGCGCGCGGCGCCGATGGCTGGCAACTGTCCAATCCGCCGATTCTGGCGCTGGCGCCGCTGCGGGTATCGCTGCAACTGTTCCGCCAGGCCGGCATGGACCGGCTGCGGGAAAAATCCATCGCCCTGACCGGCTGGCTGGCCGAACAGGTGATCAACGAACTGGATGATGTGCTGGCGATCGTCACCCCGGCCGAAAGCCGTCGACGCGGCGCCCAATTGTCACTGCGCGTGCGCGCCGGCCGCCAGGCCGGGCGGGAACTGTTCGAGCACCTGGCCAGCCAGGGCATCATCGGCGACTGGCGCGAACCGGACGTGATCCGGATCAGCCCGGTACCGCTGTACAACACCCATGCCGATGTCGCCCGCTTCATC
>CAZUZT010000101.1:1587-3604 GCA_964624575.1 uncultured Rhodanobacteraceae bacterium
AGCTGCTGGCTGCGGCGCATCGGCGGCAGGGCGGCGAGCAGGCGCCGGCCGTAGCCGCGGCTGTGCAGGCGCCGGTCGAGCACGGCCACCACGCCACGGTCATCAACACTGCGGATCAACCGGCCCACGCCCTGCTTGAGCATCAGCGCCGCCTGCGGCAACTGCCAGTGATTGAACGGATCGCCGCCCTCGGCCCGGATCGCGGCCATGCGCGCGGTCAGTACCGGATCATCCGGCGCGGCGAAGGGCAGCTTGTCGATGGCGACCAGGGACAACGCCGGGCCGGGCACGTCGACGCCTTCCCAGAAACTGGCGGCGCCGAGCAGGATGCCGTTGCCGGCACGGCGAAAATCCTCCAGCAACTGGTGCTTGCCGGCCCGGCCCTGCACGAACAGCGGGTAGTCCGAATAGCGCGGCAGGACGTGGGCAACATGCTGCAACACCCGGTGCGAGGTGAACAGCAGCAGCGCACGGCCGCCGGACAGCATCACCAGGCGGCCCAGTTCGCCGGCCATCGCATCCAGCCACTGCGGGTGGTTGGGCTCGGGCAATGCCGACGGCAGGTACAGCAGCGCCTGCCGGTGATAGTCGAACGGGCTGTCCAGATCCAGTGTCCGCACCGGCACTGCGGCCGCCAGGTTCCCGGTGCTGAACGCTGACGCCGGGTCACCGGCGACAGGATCATCCACTTTCGGCCAGCCATCACCGGCGGACGGCGCCCGGGTTGGCAGCGCTGCCGGCAACAGGCCGAGCCGGCGCTGGAACAGGCTGAAATCTCCCGCCACGGCCAGGGTCGCCGAGGTGTGGATCCAGGCCGCGCGCGACTGCTGGCGGAACTGGGCCAGCGGTTCGGCCACGCTCAGCGGCGTCAGCACCAGCCGGAAGCCGCGCTGGCTCAGCTCGTACCAGCGGATCCCGCTGCCGGCGCTGGCTGGTTGGGCCACCGGCAACGAACGCGCCGGCGCGATGCCTGCCCCGTAGCCGTCCTGCGGGTCATCATCCAGGACCGGGTCTGAAGCATCACCAGGCGCTGGCTCCACGTCTGACACTGCATCGACAAAATCGACATCCTCGCCACACCAGCGCTGCAGGCGCTGGCGCAGGTCGCGCAGGCGCTCGCCCAGGTTGTCCATGCCCGGGCTGCTGCCGGCCAGGCCCGAGAGCACCGCCGCCAGATCGGCCAGGCAGCGGCCCAGATCGCCGAGCGTGTCCACGGCACTGTCGCGGTCCAGCACCAGATCGGCGCCGGCTCGCAGCGGCAGGCCGTCCATCGACAACCGCAGCCGGCGCAGGCAGGCTTCCAGCTCATCCAGGCCGTGGCGCACCAGGGCCAGGGCGCCGGTGACCTGACCGCATTCGGTGAGCAGGTCGGTCGCCCATTCGCGCACCATGCTGTCGCTGAGGGCCGCGCCCAGAAACTGCGCCGCGGTTTCGGGAAACTGGTGCGCCTCGTCGATGATGAAGGTGGCAGCGCCGGGCAGGATTTCGCCGAAGCCCTCCTGCTTGAGCGCGAAATCGGCCAGCAGCAGGTGGTGGTTGACGACCACGACATCGGCATCCTGTGCCGCGCGCCGGGCCTTGACCACGAAGCAATCGGCGTAATCCGGACACTCCCCGCCCAGGCAGTTGTCGCGGCTGGAGGTGACGCGCATGCGCAGGCCGGGATGGTCCTGGGCCAGCGGATCGAAATTGTCCAGGTCGCCGTCGCGGCTGCGGACACTGAACTCGCGCAGCTGCATCAGGATCTCGGCATCGGCACGCTGGCCATGGCGGCCGCCGTCCTTCCACGCCTGGTCCAGCCGGTAGCGGCAGACATAGTTGCCGCGGCCCTTGAGCAGGGCGGCGCGCGGGCGCACGCCCAGGCTGGCGCAGACCCGCGGCAGGTCACGGCGGAAAAGCTGGTCCTGAAGCGCCTTGGTGCCGGTGGAGACGATCACCCGCCGGCCGGACAGCAGCGCTGGCACCAGATAGGCATAGGTCTTGCCGATGCCGGTGCCGGCCTCGGCGATCAGGCAGG
>CAZUZT010000101.1:3704-8356 GCA_964624575.1 uncultured Rhodanobacteraceae bacterium
CGCAGGTTGGACTCGGTCTCGCCGTGATATTTGTTGTACAGGGTGCCGAAATCCAGGCGCAGCAGCGGCAGGCCGAAGCCGCCGGCGATGGCCTTGGCGGCCAGGGATTTGCCACAGCCCTGCACGCCCAGCAGCAGCACACCACGCGGCGGATCCAACCCCGGCGGCGGCTCAGGTGCCAGCACGATGGCGCGTCGTCGCCGGACCCAGCGCTTGAGCCGCTCCAGGCCGGCGACATCACCGAACTGGCCGGTGTCGTACTCGAAATGCAGGTGTCCGGAACGGTTGAGCAGGTTGAACTTCAGCCGCGCCAGCGCCGGCAGGTCATTGCCGTCGAGCACGCCATCGCCGTGGATCAGCTGGCGCACGATCTGCCGCGCCTCGCTGGCATCCAGTCCTTCCAGATTGCGCACGATGGCGCTGACCGTATCCGGCTCCACCTCAACCCGACGGCCGCCGTGGGCGGCGGGATAGCGCTTGATCTCCTCGGCCACGATCCGGCCCAGGGCCTGGCCATCGGGCAGGCGCAGCGGCACGCGCACCGCCAGCCGGTCAAGCTCCGGCGGCAGCTCCATGCGGTGGCCGACCAGCACCAGAGTGTGCTCGGGGCAATCCTCGCGCTGCACGATCTCGCGCAGGTTGCGCTGGGTGACGGCGTAATTCAGATACGGATGCAGGTCGAACAGCACGTACGTGCCGGCCAGCCGCGCCGAGCGGATCGCGCGCAGGGTGGAGCCGACATCCGGCGCCGGCCGCTCCTCGTCCAGATCGATATCGAGCCGGCGCAGGCCGTCGGTGATCGACCAGCGGTACAGCGGCCGCAGGACCTTGTCCAGCAGATGCCGGAACAGGTCGACAACCCGCGCCTCGTCGGGCGTGTCGATCAGGATCAGCGGCGTCTGGGCGCGCAGCAGGGCGGCGATGTCGCGGGTTTCGGCCATGGTCACTTGCGCATGAAGGGGCGGCCACGATAGCAAAACGGTATCGGCGCCGGGATTCTTGCGCGCCGCCGCGGGCCGGCAAGGCGCCGCGCCTGCGGCAGCGTTCAGCCGCCATGGTTCATCATTGTCTACAGACTGTGGAGGGGCCGATTGCAAGGCCGCCGGTGTTTCTGTAGAAATGCCGCTCCCGCTTGATTGGCCCGCGCGAACCATTCCGATGCCTAAATACGCCTTGTTCTCATTCGCCTTTGCTTTAGTTTTCCTTCTTGCCGGCTGCTCCGGCCAGGATCCGGCGCCCGCCGGCAGCCCCGACCCGGCCGATGCCAACGCCCTGGTCATCGACCACGCCCAGGGCCGCACCACCCTGCCGGCAACACCGGCCAGTGTGATGGTGGCCGACTGGGCCGCCTTCGACCTGCTGCATGCGCTGGGCGTGCCCGTGGCCGGCATCCCCGGCGGCGTGGTGCCCGGCCACCTGGCCGACAAGCTGCCGGCGGACGCGGCCCGGATCGGCTCGCTGCAGGAGCCGGACATCGAAGCCATTGCCGCCGCCCGGCCGGACCTGATGATCGTCGCTGCCCGCTCGCGCACCGCCTATCCGGCGCTGGCCCGGATCGTGCCGACCATCGACCTGTCGGTGGACAACAACGATGTCGTGGCCGGGGTCAAGGCGAACCTGGACACGCTGGCCCGCATCTTCGACCGGCAGCCGCGTGCCGCCGAACTGGCCCAGGCCCTGGACCGGAAAATCGCACAGGCGCGCGAAGCGGTCCGCGGCCGCGGCACCGGCCTGGTGATCGTCACCCACGGCGGCCGCATGGGCATCTACGGCCCCGGCTCCCGGGTTTCCTGGCTGTATTCGGAGCTGGGCATCACATCGGTCTTCGACCAGGTTGACGACCGCGACCATGGCGGCGATGCGATCACCTTTGAATACCTGGTCAAAACCGATCCGGACTGGCTGCTGGTGATCGACCGCGATGCCGGCATCGGCAACGAAGGCGCGGCCCGGGCGCTGCTCGACAACGCGCTGATCCACCAGACCGGTTTCTGGCGCAACGGGCGCATCATCCATCTGGATCCGGCGGCCTCGTACGTGACCATGCACGGCCACGATGCGCTGATGCGCCTGCTCGACCAGGTGATCGACGGCTACTCCAAACCCTGATGGCACCGCCGGTCGCCGCCGGACACGCCGCGCTCGGCCAGGTGCCCGCCACCGGCCGCAGCCGGACCGCTGCCGGGCCGGCGCTGGCCCTGGGCCTGGCCGTGCTGGCCACCGCCGCACTGGCGCTGACCAGCCTGTTCGTCGGCGTGGCCGACGCGTCGCTGGCGATGCTGTGGTCCGGCCTGGCCGACGACCGGGCCGCCCAGGTGATGCTGATCAGCCGCATTCCGCGCACCCTGGCCCTGATCCTGGCCGGCTCGTCGCTGGCGATCGCCGGCCTGGTCATGCAGATGCTGGTGCGCAACCGTTTCGTCGAGCCGTCCACCACCGGCACCACCGAATCGGCGGCACTGGGTTTCCTGGTCGCCACCGTACTGGTGCCGGCCTGGCCGGTGATGGCCAAGATGGCGGTGGCGGCGGTGTTCGCCCTGCTCGGCACCCTGCTGTTCCTGCGCCTCCTGCGCTTCGTGCCGCTGCGCGAGGTGGTGCTGGTGCCGCTGGTCGGCCTGATGCTCAGCGGCGTGATCGGTGCCGTAGCCACCTTCCTGGCCTACCGCTTCAACCTGCTGGCCTCGCTGCTGGCCTGGAACATGGGTGATTTCTCCGGCGTGCTGCGCGGCCGCTATGAACTGCTCTGGCTGGGCCTGGCCGGCACCATTGCCGCCTGGATCGCCGCCGACCGCTTCACCGTTGCCGGCATGGGCCGGGAGTTCACCACCAACCTGGGCATGAACTACGCGCGGGTGATGGTCATCGGCCTGGTCATCGTCTCGGTGGTGGCGGCGGTGTGCCTGGTGTCGGTCGGCATGATCCCGTTCCTGGGCCTGATTGTGCCCAATGTCGTCAGCCTGACGATTGGCGACAACATGCGCCGGGCCGTGCCCTGGGTGGCGGTCACCGGTGCCGCCTTCGTGCTCGCCTGCGACCTGCTCGGCCGGGTGCTGCGCCACCCGCACGAGATTCCGATCGGCGTGATCGTCGGCCTGGTCGGCAGCGCCCTGTTCATCTGGCTGCTGTTGCGGAAACGTCCGGATGCCGGTTGAGCTTGGCGGCCGCCGGCCGCGCACGGTGCTGCTGATCCTGGCGCTGCTGGCGGTCCTGTCGGTGATCGCCTACATGAGCGTCGGCGTGCAGGGCAACTGGGGCTTCGTGCTCGAGTTCCGCGGCCGCAAGCTGCTCGGCCTGCTGCTGGTGGCCCACGCCGTGGCGATCTCCACGGTGCTGTTCCAGACCGTCACCAACAACCGCATCCTGACCCCCTCGATCATGGGCTTTGACGCCCTGTACGTGCTGATCCAGACCTGCATCATGTTCTTTCTGGGCGTGGGCACGTTCGCCCTGCTCGACGCCCACCTGCGCTTTGCCATCGAGGTCGGGCTGATGGTGGCGTTCTCCGGCCTGCTGTTCCACTGGCTGTTCATGGGCCGGCAGCACAGCCTGCACCTGCTGGTGCTGGTCGGCATCGTCTTCGGCGTGTTCTTCCGCAGCCTGGCCGGCTTCATGCAGCGGCTGCTTGACCCCAATGCGTTCCAGGTGCTGCAGGACAGCTTCTTCGCCAGCTTTTCCAGCATCGATGCCACCCTGCTGGGCGTGTCCTGGGCGATCGTCATCGTGATCTGCCTGCTGCTGTGGCGCATCGGCCATGTCTTCGACGTGCTCGCCCTGGGCCGGGCGACGGCAATCAGCCTGGGCGTGGACTACCGGCGCACCGTGGTCGGCATCCTGGCGATGATCGCCGTACTGGTGGCGGTTTCCACCGCCCTGGTCGGGCCGATCACCTTCTTCGGCCTGCTGGTGGCCAGCCTGGCCCATGGCCTGCTCGGCACTAGCCGGCACCGCTGGCTGCTGCCGGCGGCGGTGCTGCTGGCGGTAATCTGCCTGGTCGGCGGCCAGACGCTGCTGGAGCGGGTGTTCGCATTCGATACCGCCCTGTCGATCATCATTGAGTTCCTGGGCGGCCTGGTATTCATTTTCCTGGTGGTACGGGGAGCCGCGCGGTGATCGTTACCTGTGATGTCAGCAAGCGTTATGGCGATACGGTGGTCGTTGACGACGTATCGGTGGCCATCCCGAGCGGCGGCATCACCTCGATCATCGGCCCCAACGGCGCCGGCAAATCGACCCTGCTGTCGCTGATCAGCCGCCTGCTGGCCATGGATGCCGGCACGGTCACCGTCGATGGGCTGGACGTGAGCAGGACCGCCAGCGATGTCCTGGCCCGGCGCCTGGGCATCCTGCGCCAGGACAACCATCTCAGCGCCCGGCTGACAGTGCGCGACCTGGTCAGCTTCGGCCGCTACCCGCACAGCAAGGGCCGGCTGGACCAGGACGACCGCCAGCACATCGAACAGGCCCTGGCCTACCTGGAACTGGAACCGCTGGCCGGCCGCTTCCTGGACCAGCTCTCCGGCGGCCAGCGCCAGCGCGCCTTCGTCGCCATGGTGCTGTGCCAGGACACCGACTACGTGCTGCTGGACGAGCCGCTGAGCAACCTGGACATGAAGCACGCCGCCGGCATGATGAAACTGCTGCGCCGGATCAGC
>CAZUZT010000102.1:0-8330 GCA_964624575.1 uncultured Rhodanobacteraceae bacterium
TGGCCATGGTGGCGAAAATGGCCAGCGCCACCAGAAGCTCGATCAGCGTGAAGCCGCGGGAACGGACTCCAAGCCCGGCACCGGCCGCGGTCAATGGCCGGGCATGTGCGGCGTCCGGGCCGGCGCTGCGGCCAACAGGCTTGGCAGACCTGGCAGCGACGGCGTTCACAATGGCCCGGCAAAGCCGGTCAAACGCAGACGCACGTCCTGCCGCCGCGGATCCGTGGCCACGGCAATATCGATACGCCGGATGCCGGGCAGCTCCGAATCGGAGATTTCCGCCCGCCAGTGGAACTGGCGCGGACCCTGCTGCTGCCGTCCCTCGCGCTCGCCCTGGGCCGGCACCCCGGGGCCGAGCCGGATTTCGGCCAGTACGTTCTGTGCCACCAGGCCAGCCAGCAACACTTCTTGCCGGTGCCGGGTGGCATCGATGGCCAGGGCGGCGCTGCGGCTGAGGGCAAACAGGGCCAGGGCCAGGACCGCCAAAGCAATCAATACTTCCAGCAGAGAAAAACCCTGCTCGGCCCGGTGCCAGGCGCAGACCGGGCGGGGCCGTGTCCGTGGTCCAGCAAATCGCGGCAAGGTCATCATCGACGTGCCGCCAGCGGCTGCCAGCCGTTCGCCTCATCGCGCAGTTCCACCCATGGCAGGGCGTCGGCGCCGGTGCGTACCCGCAGCCGGGCCGCGGTGCCGGCAGTGGCGCCTTCGGCAAGGAAACGCAGATCAAGCGCCGACAACTCGGCGCTGGGCCAGCACAGCACCTGCGGTGGCGCCTGGAAGTCGGGGCGATCGGGCAGCAGCGCCCCATCGGCCAGTTGCAGGGCCACCCCATCGAGCTCGCGGACGCGAAAGCGATGGTCGTCGGGAAACGGAAGCCAGCCTTGCGCACTGGCCATGGTGAAGCCATAACCGGTAGTGGCCAGATGGATGCCCAGTTCCCGGCCGCTCAATTCGGATTGTTCGCAGGCCAGATGCAGCAATGCAGAGAAGCGTTCGGCCTCGCGTTCCAGGTGCCGCCCATCCAGGCCGGACAGGGACACCACGGCGACGGCCACCATGACCGCCATGATCACCACCACCACCAGGATCTCGATCAGGGTGAAGCCGCCACAGCGGCGCGCTTTGCCGCCAGGCGCTTGCCCGCCCGCCGCGTGCCCGGCCGGCCGGTTACAGGTCCCGGTTGCCGATGTCGGCATTGTAGCCCTCGCCCCCGGGCTGCCCGTCCTTGCCCAGCGTATAGACCTCGAAGTCGCCGCTGCGACCGGGCGAAAGGTACTGGTAGGGATTGCCCCAGGGATCGCGCGGCAGTCGCGACAGGTAACCGCCTTCCTTCCAGTTGCGCGCCTCTGGCACGCCGCCGGGCCGTTGTACCAAGGCCTCCAGCCCCTGCTGGGTGCTGGGGTAGTGGTGGTTGTCGAGCTTGTACATGTTCAGCGCGGTGATGATCGCCTGCAGGTCCTGCTTGGCGGCGACTACGGCAGCCTTGTCGGGCTGGTCCATCATGCGCGGCGCCACCACCGCCGCCAGGATGCCCAGAATCACCACCACCACGAGGATTTCGATCAGGGTGAAGCCGGAGGCCGCACGCCGGCCGATGCTAGGATTCCAGATCATTGACGTTCTGTCTTCAGCGGTTGCCATGATGATTCGCAGCATAGCAAAGCCGGCCGCCGATCCAGGCCCATTGGTGGCCGGCCCATCAGTGGCCGGTCCATCGGTACCAGGCCCGGCCGGGCACCGATGCAACGAAGGTGAATCATGATGCGGCGCATCCGTTGCCATGTCGATCTGGAACTGGCGACCGGGCAAACGCTCGCGCTGCCCGACGAGGTCCGCAACCACCTGGCCCGGGTACTGCGTCTGCGCGAGGGCGATGGCGTGGACCTGTTCAACGGCGATGGTCGCGATTATGCGGCACAGCTGGTCGGCGCCGGCCGGCAGATGGGCGCCCTGATCCTGGCAGCCGACGCGCCGGCTGCCGCCGAACCGGGCTTGCAGGTCACGCTTGTGCAAGGTCTTGCCCGTGGCGAGAAGATGGACTGGATCATCCAGAAGGCCACCGAGATCGGGGTCAGCCGGATCGTGCCGGTCAGCTGCCAGCGCAGCACCCTGCGCCTGACCGGGGAGCGGGCGGAAAAACGCCTGGAACACTGGCGCCGGGTCGTGACCAGTGCCTGCGAGCAATGCGGACGGGCACGGATCCCGACCATCGAGGCGGTCCAGCCACTGGCCACGGCGGCGGCCGGCATCAGCGGTGTGGGACTGGTGCTGGATCCGGAGGCCGCGGACGGACCCCGGGCACTGCTGCCTGATCTGGCTGGCGAGCTCGCCTTGGCGATCGGACCCGAGGGCGGCTTCGATCAACACGAGATGGCCCTGCTGCACGGTCTGGGCTGGCGCGGCCTGCGCCTGGGTGCACGCATCCTGCGCACGGAAACGGCGGCCATCGTGGCGATGTCGGCACTGTTCACGCTGGCCGACGAGTTTTGACCCGAGGGTGCCGCCAGGCAGCCCGCGGCCACCTGGCGTTTGCCCTGCAGTCTTCGCAGGCTGCCGGAGAATCCAGTGTCCGGGATTCTTCAGCGCGAACGATTGCGGCTGCGCCGCGCCACCTTCCCCGAAAGCCAATCGGGTACACGATCATGATCCCCAACGCTACCGCCCTGCGCCATCTGCTCATCGTGCTGGCGGCCATCGCCGTGACGCCTGCATTGGCGTCCGAACGCACCGTGGTGGTGGACATCGGCACCGCGCCCGATGCCGCGGCTGTGCAGGCGCTGAAGGAGCGCAGGGATGTGGCCTGGTCGGTCGAGGTCGGGGACAAGCTGCTGCTCGCCGGCAGCCTGACCCCGGAGACCGCGCGCGCCGATGGGCTGGAGGTATTGGCCGATCTGGGGCGCCTGTCAGTGGACGAACTGCAACTGCATGCCCGGGGTTGCAATGGCGACGCCCGCAACGGTGACGGGCCCGGTCTACCGGCCGAGCGGATCATCCTGCCGGTCGGCAGCTATGACCTGGTGCGACTGCCGCGCCCGTTCGGTGCCCGCGCGGCGCAGCTGACGGTGGATCCAGCAGCAATCACGACCTTCCGGGACGATCTGGGCAACGCCGAATGGTTGCCGGTGGCGGCCAACGCCGTCCTGGCGCGAATGCGCCGCCTGGATTACAGCCCGCCGGACACTATTGATGACCAGATTTCCCGGATCGTCGGCCGGGTCGACGGCGAGCGCTGGTTCGCCAATGTCAGCACGCTGGCTTCCTGGGACCGGTCCAGCTTTGCCAGCGAATTGGATCAGGCCCGACGCTGGATCGGAGGCAAATTCCGCAACGCCGGGCTGACGGTCGAGGACGCCTGGTTCCAGCTCAACGCCTACGGCCATTCGGTGGACATCGCCAATGTCATCGGCCGCGTTGAAGGCGTGGTTGATCCTGACCAATGGATCATCGTCGGTGCCCATTACGACTCGCGAAATGCCGCTATCACCTCGCCTACCCCGACACCCGGTGCCGATGACAATGCCTCCGGTTGCGCCGGAGTGATCGAGATTGCCAATGCGATCGTCGACCAACTGCCCCAGCGCACGGTCGTGTTCATCTGCTACGCCGGTGAAGAGCAGGGCCTGCACGGCAGCCACGACCATGTCGGCCACCTGGCCGATACCGGCGGGCTGGCCCGGGTCCGCGCGATGCTGAACATGGACATGATTGGCTGGTCACCGGATGCCACGCTGGGCGTGATCGCTGAAAGCGTGCCCGGCGCCGGCAACATGGAACTGGCCAACCTGCTCGCCGATGCCGCGCTGACGTATGCGCCGGACCTGGATCCGGCCCAGGTCATCGTCGCCGGCAACTCGTGCTGCTCAGACCACATGCCCTATATCAATGCCGGCCGACCGGGCGTGCTGAGCATCCATCGCCTGCGCGCGGCCACGCCCTACTACCACCAAAGCTCCGATACGCCGGCCAATCTGGGGCCACATGCCCGGCAGATCGGCGCGTCGATCGTACGGATGAATCTGGCCGCATTGGTGACGTTGGCCGGTGTCGACCGGATCCTGGCGGCCGACAACGAACCCTGAACTGGCTCCACATGCCGACGCGCCGGGTGCCGCCTCGCGCGCGCATGCGCGCGGCGCTCCGGTTCAGGCCAACTCGGCGGCGACCGCACCCTCGATGGCATCCATATCCGGAATGTGCGCCGGCTCCTCATCGGCAGTCAGGCGTACGCTCATGGCGATACCGGGTCGGGCTTCGGCCTCGGTATCGATCTGGACGGTGTCCGGTGCGACCACGGTCAGTCGTGGAAAACCCTGGGCAAGAACACCAAGGTAGGGCACCTCGCCATGGCCACCCAGGCCCTTGAGGATGGCGATCTTGACGTTGAGCAGGCTTTCCCGGTTGACGAAGCCGGCAAACGAGGCGATCGACACCAGCGGCAGCCGGAAATCGCGCCACGCCACCCGCCCCAGCAACCAGGGCGCCTTGGTGGCAACCGGATCGGGGCTGACGAATGTCATCACTTCGGAAATCACCGCATTGGGAAGCAACAGCCGGGTCTGGCTGATCGGCACCAGTACGCTGCGGATATCGGTCCGGATTTCGCTCATGGCCTACTCGTCTCCAGCCGGTGCGGCAGCAGTTTCGGCCAACAGTTCGGCCACGGCGTTGATCATTTCCGATTCCTGATAGGGCTTGCCCAGATAGCGGTTGACGCCGAGTTCGAAGGCGCGGGCGCGGTGCTTCTCACCGACGCGCGAGGTGATGACAATGATCGGCACCGAGCGGAATCGCGTGTCACCGCGCATGTAACCGGCCAGCTCATAGCCGTCCATGCGCGGCATCTCGAGGTCGAGCAGCATCAGGTCGGGCACGCGTTCGTGCATCTGTTCCAGCGCATCCAGGCCATCCTTCGCGGTATGTACCTCGTAACCCTCGCGCTCCAGCACCCGGCCGCTGACCTTGCGCATAGTGATCGAGTCGTCCACGACCAGGACCATCGGCCGGCTACGCAATCCGGTGGGCGCCGCCACCACCTGGCTGGGCGCCTCGCCACGGGCCCGCAGGGCAGCGGCACGGCGCAGCAGCACGGCACCATCCAGGATCACCACCACGGCGCCGTCACCCAGGATGGTGGCACCGAAGACACCTGGGATGCGCGCCAGTTGCGGGCCTACCGGTTTGACCACGATCTCGCGTCCGCCGAGCAGGGAATCGACGCGAAGCGCGGCACGCAGGTCACCGGCGTGCATCATCAGCAAGGGCACCTGGGCGTTTTCATCGGGCGCGATCGCCGGCAGGCCGAGCATGCTGTCCAGCTCATACAGCTCGTAGTCCTCGCCGGCATATTCGACCTTGGGGTAGTCCTGTGCCATGCGCTCCAGGTAGTTGGAATGCGACAGCCGGACAATGCCCTGGACTCCGGCCATGGGCACGGCGAACGTGTGTTCGGCAACCCGTACCAGCACCGCCTGGCTCACCGCCAGTGTGTAGGGCAGGCGGATACGGAATGTGGCGCCCTGGCCGGGCACCGAATCGATGCTCAGGTTGCCACCCAGCTGCTTGATTTCACTGGCGACCACGTCCAGGCCAACGCCGCGACCGGCGTACTGGGTGAGCTCGTCTGCGGTACTGAAGCCCTGCTCCATGATGAAGCCGAACAGGTCGCGGTCACTGAGTTCTGATTCGGGCGTCAGCAGGCCGCGCTCGATGGCGGTCCGGCGAATCCTCTGCGGATCGATGCCGCGGCCGTCATCGATCACCTCGATCACCACTTCGGTGGCCTGACGCATCACCCGCATGGTGATTTCGCCCTCGGCTTCCTTGCCCGCCCGGGTCCGTTCCTCGGGTGCTTCCAGACCATGCACCAGAGCATTGCGCAGCATGTGCTCGAACGGCGCGGCCATGCGTTCCAGGACCCCGCGGTCCAGCTCGCCATGGCTGCCTTCAATGTTCAACCGCACGCGCTTGCCCAGCTCGGTGCTTTCCTGCCGGACCAGGCGCCGCAGGCGCGGCAGCATGCTCTCGAACGGCACCATGCGGGCCCGCATCAGGCCTTCCTGGAGTTCGGCACCGGCGCGTGACTGCTGCAGCAGCAGGGATTCGGCCAGACGCGTGTGTTCCTCAAGCAGGCCCTGCAGCGACTGCAGGTCGGACATCGACTCGGCGAGTGCACGCGAGAGCTGTTGCAGCTGCGAGAAGCGGTCCAGTTCCAGCGGGTCGAAATGGGCGTCACCGCTTTCCTGGACGCGTACCTCGCGCGACAGGATCTGGGTCTCGGCCTCGATTTCCAGCTTGCGCAACTGGTCACGCAGACGCTGCACGGTCTGTTCGAGTTCTTCCAGGTTGAAACGGAAGGCACCGACCTGCTGCTCCATGCGGGTCCGGATGATGCCCACTTCACCGGCCAGGTTGACCAGGGAATCCAGCTGATCGGCACGGACCCGGACGAACTCGCCGACGGCCCGCTCCGGAATGACCTCGGGCGCTGCCACCGGTGGCACGAAGCGCTCGGGACGCCAGTCCGGCCCGTGCCCGGCGGACGGTACCGGAACTGGAGCTGGCAGTGCCTCCGGATCGGTTTCGGTGTCGATGTCGATGTCGGTATTGGTTTCGGTGTCGACAACCGGGTCGGCCTCGCCGGCTCGGTCATCGGTCATGTCAGGCCCGATCACCTGCGGCTCGACCGCTGCCGGCTCCGGTTCGGCTGCCGCCGGCGCATCCTCGCTGACGAAGATCAGCTGGTTGAGCCGGTCCAGGCACTGCCCGATCAGGGTCAGTTCGGAATCGTCGAAGCTGCGCGCGTCCAGGGCCGCCATTTCCAGCAGCGACTCCATGGCGTGGCCAAGGTCGCCGGCGGCGGTGAAGCCGGACATGCGCGCACCACCCTTGAGTGTATGCAGCTCCCGGGCGAGTTCGCGCGACAGAACCTGGTGCTGGCTGGTGTTGGACTGCTCGGCCAGATGCTGCTCGCAGCTGTCCAGCAGTTCACGCGCCTCTTCGCGGAACAACTCGGCCAGATCGGCATCCAGATCGGTCGGTGGCGTATTGGGCAGGCGCGCCAGCAGATATCGCAGGGTCTGGCTGTCGACCGCACCGGCCACATCTTCGGCACTGTACTGCGGGGCCTGATCAAGGTCGTCGACGACGGGCGCCGGGGCCGGCACCGGCTCGGGATCCGCGCCGTCCGGCTGCACCGGGGCGTATTCTGCATCGGGATCGCCGTCCTTCCGCCAGATTGGCTTCAGTTCGTCACCATCGGCGTCCGGGACCTGGTCTTCGGACGAGGCGGTCAACCCGCCATCAAGCGGGTCCGATCCAGTCAACGGGCGCGTGACTT
The DNA here is from genome assembly GCA_964624575.1 of uncultured Rhodanobacteraceae bacterium. Classification (GTDB taxonomy): domain Bacteria; phylum Pseudomonadota; class Gammaproteobacteria; order Xanthomonadales; family UBA2363; genus Pseudofulvimonas. Next base: position 7,337 of record CAZUZT010000102.1, read on the forward strand.
CCGGTTCGTCCGCATCGGCTTCGTCGACCGGCTCGAGTACCGGTGTCTGGTCTGGGGCTGTGTCAGCGGCGGCAAGGGACGTGTCCGCGGCCTCCGCAGCTTCCGGCTGTGGCGTCGTGCCCACCGGCACACCAATGTCGTCGGCTGGCGCTGCCTGGGTGTCGACCTCGCCGGCCGGGGCAGCTTCCTGACCCACCACCGGCGTCAGCTCTGGCAGATCATCCAGGCCATCGACAGCCAGGCCGTCCTCGGCATCGGCTTCGACCTCATCCATGTGGGCGCCGTCGAACAGCCAGGCGGTGTCATCGCGGACCTCGGGCAGTTCGCCCGTCAGGTTGAGGAAGGTATCGGGCAGGCCTTCAAGGTCTGGCAACTGCTGGTTCTGGTCCAGATGATCCAGGGCCTGGGCCAGCCACAGGGTGGCTTCGGCGATGGTCTGGCGACCGGCGGCGATCGGCGCCATGTGCAAACCGCGCAGGCGCCGGATGTAGCCTTCAAAGGGCACGGTCAGACGCGATACCTGCCCGATGTCGACGGCACCAAATGCGCCATTGAGGGTGTGCACGGCACGCAGCAGGTGTTCGGGCACGATCGCCAGGGCCGAATTCTTTTCGGCATCGCGCAGATACGTTTCGATTACACCCAGATGGCCGGCGACTTCGCTGCGCAGGATGTCCAGAAGAATCGGGTCAAGCTGGCCAACAGGTTCAGGGCCATCCTCGCCCGTGCTCTTCGCGCCGGCTTCCGTGGTGGCTTCCGCTACCGCGTCATCGTCCTGGGCCAATGTCTGGATCGCGCCAGTTTCGTCGCTGTCCGAAGGCGTACCGGAGCGGTCGGAGTCATCGACCTGTCCGGAGGCCGCGGGCGTCGGCGTTTCCGGCTGATCCAGGGCCATCGGATCCGGACCGGTGTCATCGTCCAGGGTCCAGGGATCGTCGCCGGCATCGGCATCGGCATCGGCATCGGCATCGGCATCGGATGCGACTGTCGCCGC
>CAZUZT010000103.1:0-8325 GCA_964624575.1 uncultured Rhodanobacteraceae bacterium
CTTGTCATTGGAATCACGGCGCCCCTTCCAGGCTCAGGTGTCGTTGGAAGAGGCTTGCCCTGGCGTTGATCCGGCAGCCTTGCTGTACTGGTCCAAGCGATGGTCCAGGCGCCGGCCCGAGGTGCTGGAAGGGCCGGTATTCGGAGGCGGAATCCGCCACCGAAACGGTGCACACTGTCAATGGCCGGGGAGATTTGTTTCATAAACGTTAAGGCAGTCCGCACCATCATGCCTGCCGGCCTGATCGGATACGGCTGCTGCCACCAGCCCCGACCCCTTGCTGCAACCACCAAAACACATCTGATTTTCTGCAGGTCGCCGTTGGCAGTTACAGCGACCTGATGATGGTGAAGCGCGAACATCCGCTGCACGCCATCCCGGCCAGCACCACCGACAGCCCCGAAGGGCACGTGATGCGACCGGCACCGATCATCCCCACCGAGCGAAGCCAGTTCGACAAGAGCGCAGGCCATGGGCCATGCCGCCGCTTCGTATCCGGCCGGGGGCCGAATTTCAAAGAAGACCGACGAGACGCATGAAACTGGAATGGATCCTTTGGGTAGCTTCACTGTTACCGCAACCGCTGGCCGACCACACCTGTCTGGCCACCACCGTCTATCTTGAAGCACGCAGCGAGCCCACCCTGGGCCAGGTCGCCGTGGCGGAAGTAGCGATGCGCCGCTGGCAGTCCGGACGCTGGGGCGACACGGTCTGTGCCGTGGTCAACGCCAAGGGCCAGTTTGCCCAGAGCCTGGTCAGCAAGCAGTACCGGTTGAAGAATGCCGATGCCTGGCAGAAGGCCTGGCGGATCGCCGGCGAGAGCCTGGACAACTGGTCCCTGCCTCCGGAGCAGCGCGAACTGGTGGTTCCCGATGCCGACCATTTCTACGCCCAGGACATCGTCAGTCCGGCCTGGGGCAACCAGCGCCTGGTCGCGGTCATCGGCGGGCACTCGTTCATCAGCGTCAACTGATCTTCCGGCCCGGTTTGGCCGGTCAACTCTGATCCGGCCTGGGCCGGTCCGGCCTGACTTGGCCGCATCCGCACGGATCACTCTGGCATTGACCGGTCGGCTCCGGCAATGCGCCCGCTTTGCGGGTCTAGGGTGACAGGATCGCGGCCGCGTCCAGCCCGCTGACTTCCCGGCCGGCACCCTCGCTGGCCAAGGCATGCTCGCAGGCGGCGAGCACGAACCGCTCGCCCCAACCCTGCAGGCGCCAGTTTTCCAGAAAGCCGCAATGCCCGCCGTGCCGGACGATGTGCAGGCGCACGCAATCAGGCAACTGCAGGCGCTGGAACGGTGCCACCGGAATGATCGGGTCATCCTCGGCGGTGACGATCTGCGTTGGCACCGACAGCCCGGCCAGGCGATCGCCGGTCAGGCTGTAGCCATCCAGGTAGGCGGCCAGGGAATCGAACTCGCTGTGGCGATGGATCAACTCGGTGGTCAGGCCGCGCATGTCCAGCCGGCGCAGTTCCGGACCGAACTGGTACAGATCCGGGAACGCGGCCTGCTTGCGCCGCAGCGAGCGCCACCACTTGTACATGAAGTAGCGCCGGTAGAAGAACGGGGCCGACTCCATCGCCGCCAGCACACCGGGCGGATCGATCGCCGGTGACAGGGCGATCACCCGGCGCAAAGGGATGCGGGCTGCCGGTGCCCGTTGCGCCACCCGCAGGGCGAAGTTGCCACCCAGCGAGTAGCCGGCCAGCAACAACGGCCGGCTCGGCCAGCGGCGCGACACGGCGGCAATGGCGCCGACCACCTCGTCGATGCGGCAGGAATGGAACAGGCCCGGATTCAGGTGTTGGCCCTGGCCATGATCACGGAATTCCAGCCGGAACACGGCAAAGCCGGCATCGTTCAGGGCGATCGCGGCATTGACCAGATAGGTGGAATGGGCACTGCCTTCCCAGCCGTGCAGGAGCACTACCAGGCCCCGTGGCGGCTGGTCGGCGGCTGGTGTGTGGAAGCCCTGCAGGGATACGCCCTGGCCGCAATCAACGACCACCGGTTCGCTCTGGCGCTCCAGTTCCTGCAGGCGCACGCGGTGCAGCCAGCGGCGCAGGCGGTGACTGGCCAAGACCGATTGCAGGTGCGGGCTGCGCAGCCCGCGCGGCGGGTTGAAATCAGGCGGGTTCATAAAGCGCCTCCAGAATTATCCGGCCATGGTGTCATGGCGCGGCCGGCGGTCAAGGGCCGGCACCGGGACCGACGCCGGCCGTCCCGGCGTTCGCGACCGTCGCGGCGATCGGGCTTTCGGTGCCATCCACCACGGCGGCGATGCCGGCACGGGCGGTTTCAGCCAACTGCCGACGGCCCTGGTTGTCCGGGATCAGTGGCGGCAGGAAATGCACCCGTGCCTCCATCGGTGCCTGGCCCAGCAGGCGCAGGGCATTGGTCAGGAACTTCTCGCCCGGCCGAAACGGCACCGACAGGTCCATGCGGCCATCCCGGCCATAGACCAGGGCCACCGGCTGGATCGGCACGCCGGTATCCAGCGCCACCTGCAATATCCGCGCATGGAACGGCCGTACCCGGTCGCCACGGCCGGTGCCGCCTTCGGGAAAGACGATGATCGACTGACCGGCGCGCAGTCGTTCGCGCATCGTCGCCATCACCGCCTGCAGCGAATCCGGGTCACCCCGGCGGTGGAACACGGTGCCGGCCTGGCGCGCCAGCCAGCCCAGCACCGGCCAGCGGGAAATCTCGGATTTGGCGACAAAGCTGGCCGCCCGCTGGCTGTGGATGGCCTGGATATCCAGCCAGGAGACATGGTTGGCGACGAACAACACCGGATCGGCCACTGCGGTGCCGTGGCAGCGGATGCGGAAACCGAACAGGCGCATCATGGCGCTGGACCAGGCCAGCACCATCGGCTGCCACCAGCGCGCCGGCAGCAGGCCACGACGGCCGGTCAACGGGTTGCCCAGCAGCACCGTGAGCACGATGCCCGACACCAGCAGGGCGAGCAGGCCGGGCATGCGCACGATATGGCGCAACACCGACAACAGCCAGCGGCGGGGCGTCGGACGGTCGGGGGATGGGCGGACAGCAGGCATGGCGGGCTACTTTACCGCAATGCAACACGGGCACTGTCGGATCGTGGCAGGATCATTGGCATCGCAGCTGCTCTTGCCGCCAGGCGGCGACGGCTGAGCGGCTCCCGACCGTTCCGGTACCGGCCGCCTGGCCATGGCCTGTTTGACAGTTGCCCCGGCGCGACCGATGATCGCCCCTGTCATGTCCACGATGTCGACCTTCCAGCGTTTTCGCCTGCACGCAGGTGCCCTGCTCGCAGGCGCCTGACCCCGGCGCGCCGGTTCGTTGACCGACCGCCGCGCCGGGGGCCGGTCAACCGCTGTCACCCTATCGTCCTCGTCCTGCCCACGCCGCGTGGTTTTTCTTGGCGGCGATGTTTCGAGCCCTTCGAGCATGACTTTCCAGACATTCCACCCAAGCCCGGCCCTGCCGGCGCCTGCTGCCGATCCGGCCGCGCCTGGGCGATGGTCCAGGTGGTCGCGGCACCGACCAGGCAGTCGACACCGCAATTCCGGACGGCGCTGATGCCGTCGCGGCCAGCGACAACCCGGTCCGCTGGCCGGGCTGTCGCAAACCGGGCCGCCCAACTCCCGCACTCTACCCGCACCCGCCAGGCCGGTCCCGCCGCCGGCGCTGCGCAATCGCCAAGGAACCCACCATGAGCAATCCCTCAGCCACCTCCGCCAGCCCCCGTCCACCGCTGGTGATCAGTGCCGGTCATGCCGCCCGCCTGACGACCCTGGCCGACAACGCCCTGGAACGCCTGCCCGACATTGCCGGCCGCCTGCTGGACGAGCTGGAGCGGGCCCAGACCGTGCCCGACGACCAGCTTCCCGATGATGTCGTGGCGATGGGCAGCCAGGTCAGCTTCCTGGACGAGGCCACCGGCCGCAATCATGTGGTGCGCCTGGTCTGGCCTTCGGAGGCCAATATCGATGCCGGCCGGATCTCGGTGCTGACCCCGGTCGGCACCGCCCTGATCGGGCTGGCGGTGGGTCATTCGATCGACTGGCCGGTGACCGATGGCTCCCAGCATCGCCTGCGCATCATCGCCGTCGAACGCTGATTGATGGCCTGGGGGCGCCACGCCCCTGTGTTGGCACGATCCGGGCTGAACGCCGCCGCCGCACCCGCCCGGGCAGTCAGTCGTCGAACATGGCCGCCAAGCGTGCCAGATGGGCCTTGGCCAGCTCGCGCGAGTGGGCGGCATCGCGCTCGGGTTCGCGGCCTTCCCAGTGCAGCTCGGCCAGCGGCAACTCGTCCAGAAAGCGGCTGGGCTGGCACGGCTCGATACTGCCGTAGCGGCGCCGGCGTTCGCTGTAGCTCAGGCACAGCGAACGCTTGGCCCGGGTCAGGGCGACATAGAACAGCCGGCGCTCTTCCTCGACGCGGTTCTCGCTGATTGCAGCGTCATGCGGAAAGATGCCTTCCTCGACCCCGACCACCGAGACATGGCCGAACTCCAAGCCCTTGGCGGCGTGGACTGTCATCAGGCGAACCGCGTCCCGGTCATCCTCTTCCTGGTCGCCGAGCAGGGCCACCAGCTGGGTCAGCTCGGCCAGGCCGGCGTGCCGCTGGCGGGCGAAGCCGGCCAGGATCTGCTTGAGTGATTCCAGGCTGCGGCGCCGGCGCTGGACCAGATCAGGGTGCTTGCTGGTGGCGACCAGATGCTGGTCGTAATCGGTGCCGGCCAGGATCCGATCGAGCAACTCGTCGACCGCCAGATGGCCGGCATCGCGTCGCCAGGCCGCCACTTGTTCATCGAAGCCGGCCAGCGCCGAGGCGGCCCGCGGTGGCAGTTGCTGCAGCACCCCGTCCTGGCCGGCAGCACGGGCCAGTGACAGGTTCAGGCGCGCGGCCTGTTCGCCGAGACGGTCCAGGGTGGTGGCGCCGATCTCCCGGCGCGGGGTGTTGACCACGCGCAGGAAGGCGCCGTCATCATCGGGATTGGCGATCAGGCGCAGATAGGCGAGCAGGTCCTTGACCTCGGCGCTGTCAAACAGCGAATCGCCCCCGGCGACGATGTACGGCACCTGGGCCAGGCGCAGCGCCTGCTCCAGGGCGCGGGCCTGGTGGTTGCCCCGGTACAGCACCGCGCAGTCGGACCAGCGTCCGGCCACGGCTTCCTTGCGCGCGACCAGGTCGGCGCTGACGCGTTCGGCTTCGTGGCCATCATCCCTGCACACCAGCACCCGGATCGCCGGGCCGTCGGGCAGGGCGCTCCACAGGGTCTTGGGATGGCTGCGCGGGTTGTTGCCGATGACCGCGTTGGCGGCCCGCAGGATGCGCGCGCTGCAGCGATAGTTCTGTTCCAGCTTGACGATGCGCAGCGTCGGGTAGTCACGGGCCAGGCGGTCCAGGTTTTCCGGGTCGGCCCCGCGCCAGGCGTAGATCGACTGGTCGTCATCGCCAACCGCGGTGAATGCGCCCCGGTCACCGGCCAGGGCGCGCAGCAGGCGGTACTGGGCGCCATTGGTGTCCTGGTATTCGTCCACCATCAGATAGCGGAAGCGGGCCTGCCAGCGGCTGCGTACGGCCTCGTCATTTTCCAGCATCGCCAGCGGCAGGCGGATCAGGTCGTCGAAATCCACGGCGTTCCAGGCCGTCAGCCGCTTCTGGTAATCGGCGTAAAGCGTCGCCGCCGCATGCTCGCCGCCGGCCCGGGCCGTGGCCAGGGCCTGTTCCGGCGCCAAGCCTTCGTTCTTGAGCTGGCTGACCGCCTGGCGCAGGGTGTGCAGGCGTTCGTTGTCCAGGCCGGGCGCGGCCAGTTCCTTCAGGGCCTTGAAACTGGCTTCGGCATCGAGCACGGAGAATCCCGGTCGCAGGCCGGCATGGCGGGCCTGGGCCTGGAGGATGCGCAAGCCCAGAGCATGGAAGGTGCACAGGGTCAGGCCCTGGGCCTGGTCACGCAACCGGGCTGTCGCCCGTTCGCGCATCTCGCGCGCGGCCTTGTTGGTGAAGGTGATCGCCAGCAACTGCTCCGGCGCATGGCCGCGCTGCACCAGGTAGGCGAGCTTTTCGGTGACCACGCGGGTCTTGCCGGAACCGGCACCGGCCAGAACCAGCATCGGCGTGTCGATACCGGTGACGGCCTGCTGCTGTTGATTGTTGAGCGACACGGAGGTGACGGTTCCAGGACGGGCGATCGGGCCGCGGATGATCGCACACGCGGCCATGATCCCGGGCCGGAGGCGTTGGCCGTCAAGGCAATCGCGGCAGTCGCGCCGGCGGTATTGCCTGCTGTCTGGGCTGTTGTCCGGCCTGCTGTCCGGCCTGCCATGGTTCCGGTGCCGCCATTATTGGTTGCCGCTGTCAGGTGGGCGACCTAAACTTGCGTTGTTTTGGAGGCGTCGCCACCATTGCGTGCTGGCCCTTGGCCGGCCGGGCCGGTACGCTCTCGGCGCAAATGGAATGCAACGACAGGGCGATCCGCTGATCCGGGTCGGCCCACCCGCTGGCAATCGGCACGGCCCCCACCCGGCCGGCATTGATTGCCAAACGGGACGACAGATGTCCGATCGCGCCACCTGGCCGGCCGGATCAACGGTAGAACTGCGATTGAAGGTGAAGCGATGACCCCACGACGCATCCTGGCCAGCCTGGCCATGCTGGTGGTGACGACGGTACCTGCCCTGGCGGCCAATCCCCAGCGCTGGCAACTGAACATGACGCCGGGTGTCACCGAGTACAGCCGGCAGGTCTACGATCTGCACATGCTGATCCTGTGGATCTGCGTAGTCATCGGCCTGATCGTGTTCGGCGCCATGGGCTATGCGATCTTCAAGTTCCGCAAGTCCAAGGGCGCGGTGGCCGCCAAGTGGAGCCACAGCACGCTGGCCGAGGTCACCTGGACGGTGATTCCGGTGCTGATCCTGATCGGCACCGCCTGGCCGGCGACCAAGACCCTGATCTGGATGGATGACGCCCGCGAAGCCGAGATCACGGTCAAGGTGACCGGCTACCAGTGGCTGTGGCGCTACGAATACATCGGCACCGATGTCAATTTCGTTTCCCGCATGGATCGCGAGTCCGACCGCACGCGCATGCTGCGCTCGGGCCTGAGCCCGCATGATGTCACCCGTGACGGCGAGAACATCTATCTGCTGGATGTCGACAATCCGCTGGTGCTGCCGACCGATACCAAGGTCCGGTTCGTGATCACCGCCAACGACGTCATCCACTCATTCTGGGTGCCGGCGCTGGGCTGGAAGCAGGATGCCATTCCCGGCTTCGTCAACGAGGCCTGGACCGAGATCCACACCCCCGGCACCTATCGCGGCCAGTGTGCCGAGCTGTGCGGCAAGGACCATGCCTTCATGCCGATCGTGATCGAAGCGGTGCCGCGCGAACAGTTCGATATCTGGCTGGAAGAGCAGAACAGCCTGGCCCAGGCCGGCACCTCCAGCGACAGCGCCGCGCCCCTGGCGCAGCTGCCAGCCGACGATGCGCTGCTGGCCAGCGCCGCCGAATCCCCGTGATCCCAACGTCTTCGAGGTAAGCCGCCATGGCCACCGATACCACCATCACTGCCCACGACGACGGGCACGAACACAAGCCGAGCTTTGTTGACCGCTGGTTCTTCGGCACCAACCACAAGGACATCGGCACGCTGTACCTGCTGTTCTCGTTGACCATGTTCCTGGTCGGCGGCGCCATGGCGATGATCATCCGGGCCGAGCTGTTCGTGCCCGGCATGCAGATCGTCAACCCCGAGTTCTTCAACCAGATGACCACCATGCATGCGCTGGTGATGATCTTCGGTGCGGTGATGCCGGCCTTCGTCGGCCTGGCCAACTGGATGGTGCCGCTGATGATCGGCGCGCCCGACATGGCCCTGCCGCGGCTGAACAACCTGTCGTTCTGGATCCTGCCGTTCGCCTTTTTGATCATGCTCTCCACCCTGTTCATGGATGGCGGCGGCCCGGCCGGCGGCTGGACCCTGTATCCGCCGCTGAGCCTGCAGCATGGCAACAGCATGGCGTTCGTGATCTTCGCCATCCACATGATGGGCCTGAGCTCGATCATGGGTGCGATCAACATCATCGCCACCATCCTCAACATGCGCGCGCCGGGCATGGATCTGCTGAAGATGCCGATCTTCCCGTGGACCTGGCTGATCACCGCCTTCCTGCTGATCGGCGTGATGCCGGTGCTGGCCGGCGCGATCACCATGTTGCTGACCGACAAATTCTTCCTGACCAGCTTCTTCAATGCCGCCGGCGGCGGTGACCCGGTGATGTACCAGCACATCTTCTGGTTCTTCGGCCACCCCGAGGTCTACA
>CAZUZT010000104.1:0-1875 GCA_964624575.1 uncultured Rhodanobacteraceae bacterium
GGCACAAAGAAAAAGTGCCGGCAGGGCCGGCACTTTTTATCGAAACTTCAACCTGCTGCGCAGGTGATCAGGCGGCCAGCGCCTTGATCCGGGCGCTCAGGCGGCTCTTGTGGCGGGCGGCCTTGTTGCGGTGGATCAGACCGCGGCTGCTGTAACGGTCGAGCAGCGGCTCGGCGGCCAGCAGGGCGCTACGGGCGGCTTCGGCGTCGTTGTTGTCGATCGCCAGAATCACCTTCTTGACGGCGGTGCGGATCATCGACTTGGCGCTGGTGTTGCGCTGGTTGCGCGTGACGGCCTGCTTGGCGCGCTTGCGTGCTGATTTGATGTTGGCCAAGGGGGCAATCTCCGAAGAATTGGGGTCGGGTAGGATGAAAAGACCGCCAATTATGCCTGTGCACCGGAGTCGGGTCAATATCAATGTTTGCGCACCTCGCCGGAGTAGCCGGCCATGCGCGGCTGTCCGGGCAGCGTCGGTGGTCGCCGTGCCGGCGGCGCCAAACACGGACCGGCAACGCGGCCGGCCCTGCCAGCGGGTGACGAATGCCGGGTCAGCGGCGACAATGCCGCACTGCGGTCGGCCCCGGCCGGCCAGTGCGGGCAAGGTGGCCGACCGGAATCCGTCCGGTCGGCGCGGTCCAACCGTCGCGATCGGCGGGTAGCTGGCCGGCCCTGGTCGGGCGCTGGCAGCTTGCCGCAGGTACGGACCCAAGGTTGCGCCGCTGGGACATCGATGAAACTTTTCCGTTCCACCCTCGTCTTCTCGTCGCTGACCTTCCTGTCGCGGCTGTCCGGCTATGCCCGCGACATGGTCCAGGCCATCGTCTTCGGCGCCACCGGGCTGACCGACGCCTTCGTCGTCGCCTACCGCATTCCCAACTTCCTGCGCCGCATCTTTGCCGAGGGCGCCTTCGCCCAGGCTTTCGTGCCGGTGCTCAGCGCCGCACGTCAGGACGGCGACCGGGCCGCGCTGAAGCTGTTGCTGGACCGGGTCGCCGGCACCCTGTGCGCGGTGGTGCTGGTGGTGACCGGCCTGGGCATGATCGCGGCCCCGGCGCTGGTGACCGTGTTCGCGCCCGGGTATCTGGACGACCCGCTGCGCCACGGTGCCGCCAGCGACATGTTGCGCATCACCTTCCCCTACCTGTTCTTCATCTCGATGACCGCCATGGCCGGCGGCGTGCTCAACAGCTTCAACCGTTTCGCCATTCCGGCGCTGACCCCGATCCTGCACAACCTGGCGATCATCGCCGCCGCGCTGTGGCTGGCGCCGCTGCTGTCGGTACCGGTGATGGCCCTTGCCTGGGGTGTATTCGCCGCCGGGGCGATCCAGATGCTGGTCCAGGTTCCGGCGCTGGCGCGTCTGGGCCTGCTGCCACGGCCACGCTGGGGCCCGGCCGATCCGGGCGTGCGCCGGATCCTGCGGCTGATGGGTCCGGCCGTGCTCAGTGCCTCGGCGGCGCAGATCAACCTGCTGGTCGGCACCGCCTTCGCCTCGCTGCTGGTCGCCGGCAGCCAGACCTGGCTGTACATGGCCGACCGCCTGCTGGAGTTTCCGATCGGCATGATCGGCGTCGCCCTGGGCACGGTGCTGCTACCGACCCTGTCGCGGCGCCAGGCGGCCGGCGACGAGGCCGGTTACCGGCAGTCGCTGGACTGGGGCGTGCGTCTGGTGCTGGTGATCGCGCTGCCGGCGGCCACCGGCCTGGTGGCCCTGGCCGAGCCGATCTGCGCCACGCTTTACGGCCATGGCCGGTTCACCGAGCAGGACACCACCATGACCGCGCTGGCCCTGGTCGCGCTGTGCCTGGGCCTGCCCGGCTTCATGCTCAGCAAGGTGCTGGCGCCGGCCTTCTTCGCCCGGCAGGACACGGCCAC
>CAZUZT010000104.1:1975-8320 GCA_964624575.1 uncultured Rhodanobacteraceae bacterium
GCCTGCGTGGCGATGGCGGTGCTGTTGTGGTGGGGCCGGGGCCAGGTCGGCGCCTGGCCGCAACTGGCGCCGATGACCCGGGTGCTGCATCTGGCCTGGCTGATACCGGCGGCGGTGGCGGCCTATGCCGGGATACTGGTCGCCAGCGGAACGCGCTGGCGGCACCTGCGCGAACCGCCCGCGGCCGACTGAACTGCCAATGGTTGGCGGGCGATGGCCGCTATACTTGCCCGATCATGTCCAGATGGTTCCGTGAGGTCGGCGATGCGTCGCGTTTCCCGGCAGGCAGCGTGGTCGCGATCGGCGCCTTCGACGGCGTACATCGCGGCCATCTGTCCCTGCTGCGTGGCGCCTGTCGCCATGCCCGGCAACATTCCCTGAGCGCGGTTGCCCTCAGTTTCGAGCCACTGCCACGCGAGTTCTTCAGCGCTGGCCAGAAGACGGGGCAGAACGCTGGCCAACCGCCGGCACGGCTGACCCCGGCCCGGATGCGCTACCAGTTGCTGTGCCAGGCCGGCATGGATGCGGTCGGCCTGCTGCGCTTCAACCGGGCACTGGCCAGTGAATCGGCGACCGGGTTCGTCGAGCGGGTGCTGGTCCGCGGGCTGTCGGCGCGATCGGTCCGGGTCGGGCCGCAATTCCGCTTCGGCCATCAGCGCCAGGGCGACATCGGCCTGCTGCAGGAGTTGGGCGCCCGGCATGGCTTCCAGGTGCAGGTGGCCGACACGGTGCTCGATGACGCCGGGCAACGCATCGGGGCCACGGCGATCCGGCAGGCCCTGGCGGCCGGTGACCTGGCCTCGGCGCAAGCCGATCTGGGCCGCCCGTACGGTCTTGCCGGCAAGGTCATCCATGGCAGCCGCCTTGGCCGCACGCTGGGCTACCCGACCGCCAATATTGCGGTGCGCTGGCGTCCGGCGGTGCAGGGCATCTTCGCCGTGCGTGTCACCGGCGCCGGCCTTGAAGATCATCCCGGCGTGGCCAGTCTGGGCACGCGGCCGACCGTGGGTGGCGGACCGCTGGTACTGGAAGTGCACCTGTTCGACTATGCCGGCGACCTGTACGGGCAGCGCCTGCGGGTGGATTTCATTGCCCACCTGCGCGATGAAGCGCATTTTGACAGCCTGCCCGAGCTGGTTGCGCAGATGGATCTTGACGCCCGGCGCGCCCGCGAGCTGCTCGCCGCTGCCGAGCGCTCCCGAACCGGCGTCCGACCCGACGCCCAACTGACGATTGATTGAAGACGCGACAATGAGCCAGGACTACAAGCACACCATCAACCTGCCGGCGACGGAATTCCCGATGCGCGGCGACCTGCCCGCGCGCGAGCCCAAGCGGCTGGCCGACTGGTACCGCAACGACCTGTACGGCCGCCTGCAGCAGGCCACCGCCCAGCGTCCGCTGTTCCTGCTCCACGACGGCCCGCCCTATGCCAATGGCGACATCCACATCGGCCACGCGGTGAACAAGATCCTCAAGGACATGGTGGTCAAGTCGCGCCTGCTGGCCGGCTTCCGCGCCCCGTACGTGCCCGGCTGGGATTGCCACGGCCTGCCGATCGAGGTCGCAGTGGAGAAAAAACACGGCAAGGTCGGGCAGAAGCTGGATGCGCGCCAGTTCCGCCAGAAATGCCGGGAATACGCCTTGCAGCAGGTCGACCGCCAGCGCGAGGATTTCAAGCGCCTGGGCGTGCTCGGCGATTGGGATCATCCCTACCAGACGCTGGATTTTTCCTACGAAGCCGACATGCTCGATGCCCTGGCGCAGATCTACGAGCGCGGCCACATCGAGCGCGGCTTCAAGCCGGTGCACTGGTGCTTTGACTGCGGCTCCGCCCTGGCCGAGGCCGAGATCGAATACGCCGACAAGACTTCGCCGGCAATCGACGTCGCCTACGACGCGGTCGATGGTGCGGGCCTGGCGGCCCGTTTCGGGGTCGACATCGGCGCCGATGACATCGTGGCCGTGCCGATCTGGACCACCACGCCCTGGACCTTGCCCGCCAGCATGGCGGTCAGCCTCGGCCCGGCGATGGACTACGCGCTGGTTGAAGGCCCGGCCCGCAACGGCCGGCGCCAGTTGCTGCTGCTGGCCAGCGAACTGGTCGCCGCTGCCGGCCAGCGTTACGGCCTGGATGCGCCGGTCGTGCTTGGCCATGCCAAAGGCAGTGAACTGACTACCGGCCCGGACCAGGCCGATGCCGCCACCCGCCTGCGCCATCCCTTCCTGGAACGCACGGTGCCGCTGATCCTGGGCGACCATGTTTCCGCCGAGGACGGCACCGGCGCCGTGCACACCGCACCCGGCCATGGCGTCGAGGACTTCGCCGTCGGCCGCCAGTACGGCCTTGAAACCCTGAATCCGGTCGCCGGCAACGGCGTCTACGTCGACGGCACGCCGCTGCTGGCGGGCCAACACATCTGGAAGGCCAACGATGCCATCGTCGGGCTGCTGCGCGAGCGCGGCGCGCTGCTCGCCCACGCCGACATCCAGCACAGCTATCCGCATTGCTGGCGGCACAAGAGCCCGGTCGCCTTCCGCGCCACGCCGCAATGGTTCATCGCCATGGACCGCGCCGGCCTGCGTGCCGATGCCATGGCGCAGATCAGCCGCATCGGCAGCCAGGGCGGCTGGTTCCCGGCCTGGGGCCAGGGCCGCATCAACGGCATGGTCGAGGGCCGCCCGGACTGGTGCATCTCGCGCCAGCGCACCTGGGGCGTGCCCATCGCCTTGCTGGTGGACAAGGACAACCAGGCGCCGCATCCGCGCTCGGCGCACTTGCTGCGTCAGGTCGCCGAACAGGTGCGCAGCGGCGGCATCGATGCCTGGTACGACCTGGACATCGCCGAGTTGCTGCCGGCCGACGAGGTCGAGCGCTACGAAAAGGTCACCGATATCCTCGATGTCTGGTTCGATTCGGGGGTCAGCCATCACTGCGTCATCGGCCAGCGCCCGCAGCTGCAACACGACCACGAGCAGCCGGCCCGTGCCGACCTGTACCTGGAAGGCTCCGACCAGCATCGCGGCTGGTTCCAGTCCTCGTTGTTGACCAGTGTCGCCATGCACGGCGTGGCGCCCTATGAGCAGGTGCTCACCCACGGTTTCACCGTCGATGCCGATGGCCGCAAGATGTCCAAATCGCTGGGCAATGTCGTGGCCCCGCAGCAGGTGATCAAGACCCTGGGCGCGGACATCCTGCGCCTGTGGGTGGCGGCCACCGATTACCGCAACGAGATGTCGGTCTCCGATGTCATCCTCAAGCGCGTTGCCGACGGCTACCGGCGGATGCGCAACACCGCCCGCTTCCTGCTCGGCAACCTGGCCGGCTTCGACCCGGACCAGCACCTGCTGGCCAACGATGACCTGCTGCTGCTGGACCAGTGGGCCGTGGCCCGCGCGCACCAGGTGCAGGCGGCGGTCATTGCCGCCTACGAGCGCTACGAATTCCACGAGGTGGTGCAGCGGGTGCAGAACTTCTGCAGCAACGAGATGGGCGCGCTGTACCTGGACATCACCAAGGACCGGCTCTACACCATGCCGGCCGGCAGCCACGGCCGGCGCAGCGCGCAGTCGGCGATGTACCGCATCGTCCAGGCGCTGGCCCGCTGGCTGGCGCCGATCGTCTCCTTCACCGCCGAGGAAATCTGGCAGGCGATGCCGGCACCGGCCTCGGCGGCCGCCTCGCGCCGGGATTCACCCCTGTTCGCCACCTGGTACGACGGCCTGGCCGCGCTGCCGGCCGATGCCGCCCTGGACAGCGACGGCTTCGGCTACCTGCTGCAACTGCGTTCGGCCGTGTCGCGCCTGCTGGAAACCATGCGCAACGAAGGCCACATCGGCGCTTCGCTGCAGGCGCAGGTGCGCATCGGCCTGCCGGCCGCGCGCCTGGATGCCTTGCGCGCCGTCGCCGGGGAACTGTGCTTCTTCTTCATCACCTCCAGCCTGGAGCTGGTCGCTATCGACAGCCTGGATGCCGGCCACGAGGTGGTGCTGGAAGACGGCTCCAACGTGCGCATCCAGGCCGTGGCCAGCGACGCCGACAAATGCGTGCGCTGCTGGCACTACAGCGATCAGGTCGGCAGCCACGCCGACCACCCGCAACTGTGCGGGCGCTGCGTCGGCAATGTCGAGGCCGTCGCCGGGCAGGGCGAGGGTGAGGAACGCCGGTACTTCTGATTCCCGGCGCCATCCTGCCGTGGCCGGCGTTATCGACCCGGCGACAGGTTGATCCAGCCCCAGTATTGTCGCGCCGGGCGTTCCGGCTCAGGCGGCAGCCGCCGCCTCGCCGTGCAGGCGGCCGAGCAGGACGCGGGCGGCGGCCAGGCGTTGTTTGGCTTCGGGTAGTTCGGTCTGGATGCGCAGGGTGTCCTTGCCGTTGAAGCGGTAGGCGGCCGGCTCGCGCTGCAGCAGCCCGATCAGGTTCATCGGTTCGAATGACGGCTGTTCGCTGAAGATCACACGGCCGCCGCGCTCGCCGAATTCCAGCTTCCGGATGCCCAGCGCGGTGGCGCGCAGCTTCAGGCCGGCGACGGCGAACAGGTTCTTGACCGGCTCGGGCAGCAGGCCGAAGCGGTCGATCATCTCCACCTGCATCTGGCGCAGGCCGTCATCATCGCGGCAGGTGGCGATGCGCTTGTACAGCATCAGCCGGGTGTGCACGTCGGGCAGGTAGTCGTCGGGAATCAGCGCCGGCAGATGCAGTTCGACATCGGCGCCGTGCTGGCTGGCGTCTTCCAGGTCGGGCACCTTGCCGGCCTTGATCGCGGTTACCGCGCGCTCCAGCAGTTCGGTATAGAGGCTGAAGCCGATGGCTTCGATCTGGCCGCTTTGCTCCTCGCCCAGCAGCTCGCCGGCGCCGCGGATTTCAAGGTCATGGGTGGCGAGCATGAAGCCGGCGCCGAGCTCTTCCAGCGAGGCCAGCGCTTCCAGCCGCTTCTGGGCATCGGCGGTGATCGCGCGGGTATCGGGCACCAGCAGGTAGGCGAAGGCGCGGTGGTGGCTGCGCCCGACCCGGCCGCGCAACTGGTGCAGCTGCGCCAGGCCGAATTTGTCGGCGCGGTTGATCAGGATGGTGTTGGCGCTGGGCACGTCGATGCCCGACTCGATGATCGTCGAGCAGACCAGGGTGTTGAAGCGCTGGCGGTAGAAATCGGCCATCACCCGTTCCAGTTCGCGCTCGGGCATCTGGCCGTGGGCGATGCGGATGCTGGCCTCGGGCACCAGTTCGGCCAGCTCGCGCGCCTGGCGCTCGATGCTGGCGACATCGTTGTGCAGGAAATAGACCTGGCCGCCGCGGCCCAGCTCGCGGGCGAAGGCTTCGCGCACCAGGCCGGCATCCCAGCCGGTGACCAGGGTCTGCACGGCAACGCGGGCCTTGGGCGGGGTGGCGATGATCGACAGGTCGCGCAGGCCGGTCATGGCCATGTTCAGCGTGCGCGGAATCGGCGTGGCGGTCAGGGTCAGCAGGTGTACCTGGGCGCGCAACGCCTTCAGCCGCTCCTTCTGGCGCACGCCGAAGCGCTGTTCCTCGTCGACGATGATCAGGCCCAGTTGCTGGAAACGCACATCCTTGGACAGCAGCCGGTGCGTGCCGATGACGATGTCGATGCTGCCGTCGGCGACGCCCTTGAGCGCCTGGGTGATCTCCTTGGCGCTGCGGAAGCGCGACAGCAGCTCGATCTTCACCGGCCAATCGGCGAAGCGGTCCTGGAAGGCGCGGAAATGCTGTTCGGCGAGCAGGGTGGTGGGCACCAGCAGCGCGACCTGGTGGCCGGAGATGGCCGTGGCGAAGGCGGCGCGCAGGGCGACCTCGGTCTTGCCAAAGCCAACGTCGCCGCAGATGACCCGGTCCATCTGCACGCTGCGGCCCAGATCGGTGAGCACGGCATCGATGGCGTTTTGCTGGTCCGGCGTCGGCTCGAACGGAAAACCCTCGATGAAGCGGGCATACAGGCTGCGGTCAAAACGGATCGGCTGGCCCTTCTGCGCCGCCCGCCGGGCCTGGATCTCCAGCAGCTCGGCGGCGACATCGCGGATTTTTTCGGCCGCCTTGCGCTTGGCCCGGGCCCACTGCTCGCTGCCGAGCCGGTGCAGCGGCGCGGTCTCGGCGCTGCCGCCGGTGTAGCGGCTGACCAGGTGCAGGGCCGCGACCGGCACGTAGAGCTTGTCGCCATCGGCGTATTCGATGGCCAGGAATTCGTTGTCCAGGCCGCCGGTATCGAGCTTGACCAGGCCCTGGTAGCGGCCGATGCCGTGGTCCTCGTGCACCACCGGCGTGCCCGGTGCCAGGTCGGACAGGTCGCGCAGGATGGCTTCCGGATCCCGTACCGCCGTGCGCCGCCGGCG